>JAIYCD010000332.1 GCA_027488195.1 Acetobacteraceae bacterium
CTATGGCCGCGCGGGGGCCGCCGCGATCCTGATCGAGGACAAGATCACCCCGCGCCAGCTCACCTCCTCCGGCAAGCCCTGCCTGCCGCGCGAGGAGGCGCGCATGAAGATCCGCGCCGCCGTGCAGGCCGCGAAGGAATCCGGCATCCTGATCCTCGCCCGCACCGATTGCCGCCCGACCCAGGGCATTGATGAGGCGGTGGCGCGCATCGAGATCTTCGTGGAGGAGGGCGCCGATATCCTCTTCCTCGACAGCCCGGCCGATGACGCCGAATTCGCGCGCGCCGTTGCCGCCGCCCAGGGCAAGCCGAGCTTCGCGGTGCTCTCGCCCGGGCCGGGGCGGCGCATTCCCTCGATCACCGAGGCGGCGGCGCTGGGCATCAAGATCGGCACCTACCCGACGGCGATGCTCTCACCCGCCATCGCGGGGATGCAGGCGGGGTTGGCGGCGCTGCTGGCGGGGGAGGCGGAGAGCGCCGCCGCCCTGGCGCCTTCCGTGCTGCGGACCACGCTGGGGTATCCGGATTATGATGTTCAGGGGGCGCCGTTTATCGTCAAGTGATCACAAGGGGCTTTGCCCCTTGACCCCACCAAAGGCCGAGAGGCCTTTGGAAACCGTCAGTTCAGGCGGGCTGCTATCAGGAATTCGCGGTTGCCCTCGGGGCCGAGCAGGGGGCTGGGCTCCACGCCGAGCACGGTCCAGCCGGGCAGCGCCGCCCACCAGGCGCTGATCTCCTGGCAGACGCGCTCATGCACCGCCGCGTCGCGCACCACCCCGCCCTTGGCGATGGCGGGGCCGACCTCGAATTGCGGCTTGATCAGCGCAATCGCCCAGGCGCCGTGCTTGCACAGCGCGAGCGCCGCCGGCAGCACCACGCGCAGCCCGATGAAACTCGCATCGCAGACCAGGACATCAAGGGGGGGAACATCGCCCTGCTTCAAATGGCGTGCATTCACCCGCTCCATCACCGTCACGCGCGGGTCATGCCGCAGCTTCCAGGCGAGCTGCCCATGGCCAACATCCACCGCATAGACATGCGCCGCGCCGTGATGCAGCAGCACATCGGTGAAGCCGCCCGTCGAGGCACCCAGATCCAGTCCAACCAGCCCCGCCGGCGAAAGCCCGAAATGCGCGATGCCATGCGCGAGCTTCACGCCCCCGCGTGACACCCAGGGGTGATCCTGCCCGCGCAATTCCAGCGCGCGCCCCTCGGCGATGATCTCGCCCGGCTTGTTGATCCGGACCTCGCCCGAATAGACCAGCCCCGCCATGATCAGCGCCTGCGCCCGCGTGCGGGATTCCGCCAGGCCGCGCTCCACCAGCGCGAGATCGGCGCGCTGCTTGGCCATCAGGCGGCGAAGTGCCGCAGCGCGTCGCGGTCCACGGTGATGCCGAGGCCGGGGCCCTCCGGCACCGCCACACGGCCCTCGGCGGAAAGCACGGAAGGCGCCGTCAGCGCATCTCGCACCGGATGGGGCGAGCGGTCGAGTTCCAGCAGCGGCGGGCGCGGAAACAGGCCGGGCGGATTGTCCGGCAGCACGGCCAGCAGATGCAGCGAGGCCGCCAGCGCCACGCCCGTGCCCCAGACATGTGGATTGACCCGCATCCCATGGGCGCTGGCCATGTCGGCGATCTTCTTGAGCTCCGAAATGCCGCCACAGGCCGCGACATCGGGCTGCAGGATGTCCACGGCACGGTGCTGGATGAGTTCGGCGAAGCCCCAGCGCGTGAAGCTCGCCTCGCCGCCCGCCACGGGAATGGGCTGGCCGCGCCGCACCTCCTGATAGCCCGCGATATCCTCGGGCGGCACGGGTTCCTCGAACCAGGCGATGCCGCAATCGGCCACCGCGCGGCCATAGGCGATGGCCGAGACCGCGTCATAGGCGTGGTTGCAATCCACCATCAGCCCGGGCTTCGGGCCGATGGCGGCGCGGAAGTCGCGGGTGAGGGCGATATCCTCCGCCAGCCCCCAGCCGGTCTTCAGCTTCAGAGAACGGAAGCCCTCGGAAAGCCGCTGCTCCGCCTCCTCGGTAAGGTAGGCGAGGTGGTCCTCGCGGTCACGGCGGTAGAAGCCGGTGGCATAGGCCTCGATTTCAGTGCGCAGCGGCCCACCCATCAGGCGATGCACCGGCAGGCCCAGCGCCTGGCCGGCAATGTCCCAGAGGGCGATATCCAGCGCGCTGATCGCCTCGATCACCAGGCCGCGCTGGCCGTGGTCGCGCAGCCGGTTGTAGAGCGCCTGCCACAGCGCCTCCCGCGCCAGCGCGTCCTCCCCAAGCAGCAGGGGGGCGAGCCAGCTCACGATGGGGGCGGTGAGTTCGGCGGGCCCGAAGGCCTCGCCCCAGCCGATGATGCCGTCCTCCGTGGTGATTTCCACCAGCATGGCGCCTCGCTTGCGGTACCAGGCCTGGGAATAGGCGAAGGGCTCCGGCAGCTCGGCCATCAGCACATGCGGCGTGATGGCGCGGATGCGCGTGCCCCGCGCCATCAGGCGCGGGCCGGTTCCACCAGCGCCTCGCGGCCCAGCGCCGCCAGCGCCATCGCCGTGATCTGCGGCGCGTTCAGCCCGGCGAGGTCGTACTGCTTCTTCGGATTGTCCTGGTCGATCCAGATGTCGGGCAGCGTCATCGGGCGGAACTTCAGCCCGTGGTCCAGCAGGCCGCGCAGCGCCAGGTGGTGCATCACCAGGCCGCCGAAGCCGTTCACGCTGCCTTCCTCGATGGTGATCAGCACCTCATGATGACGGGCCAGCTGCTCGACCAGCGCGGTATCGAGAGGCTTGGCGAAGCGCGCATCGGCGACGGTGGTGGAGAGGCCGAAGGTGGCGAGCTCATCGGCCGCCTTCAGGCATTCCTGCAGCCGCGCGCCATAGCTGAGAATGGCGATCTTGCTGCCCTCCCGCACCACGCGCCCCTTGCCGATGGGCAGCACCGTGCCGCGCGCCGGCAGCGGCTCCAGCGCGAAGCCCTCGCCGCGCGGATAGCGCACGCCGGAAGGCGCGTCATCGATCTGCGCCATGGTGGCGATCATGTGCGCGAGTTCGACCTCGCAGGATGGCGCCATCAGCACCATGCCGGGCAGGCAGCCCAGATAGGCGATGTCGAAGCTGCCCGCATGGGTGGCACCATCGGCGCCGACCAGGCCGGCGCGGTCCATCGCGAAGCGCACGGGCAGGCCCTGCAGCGCCACGTCATGCACCACCTGATCATAGCCGCGCTGCAGGAAGGTGGAGTAGATGGCGCAGAAGGGCTTCAGCCCTTCGGTTGCCATGCCGGCGGCGAAGGTGACGGCATGCTGCTCGGCGATGCCCACATCGAAGCAGCGATCCGGGAAGCGCTTGGCGAACATGTCGAGGCTGGTGCCGGACGGCATGGCCGCATTCACCGCCACGATGCGGTCATCATGCTCGGCCTCGGCGATCAGCGATTGCGCGAAGACCTTCTGATAGACCGGCGGCCCGGGCGGCGCCTTCTGCTGCTCGCCGGTGACGACGTTGAACTTCTGGACGCCGTGATACTTGTCGCCGCTGGTCTCGGCGGGCGCATAGCCCTTGCCCTTCTGCGTGACGGCATGGATCAGGAAGGGGCCCTTGTGCTCCGTGTCGCGCAGGTTGCGCAGCACGGGCAGCAGATGGTCCATGTTGTGGCCGTCGATCGGGCCGACATAGTAGAAGCCCATCTCCTCGAACAAAGTGCCGCCGGTCAGCAGGCCCCGGGCATATTCGTCGGCGCGCTTGGCCACGCGCTCGATCGGGCCCGGGAAGTTCTTCGCGATCTTGGCCGCGAAGTCGCGCACCGAAAGGAAGGGGCGGGAAGAAATGGTGCGGCTCAGATAGGCCGACATGGCACCCACCGGCGGCGCGATCGACATGTCATTGTCGTTCAGGATGACGATGAGGTTGGCCTTCTCGGACCCCGCATTGTTCATCGCCTCATAGGCCATGCCGGCCGACATCGAGCCGTCGCCGATCACGGCGATGACGTTGCGCGGCTCCTTCTGCAACTCGCTGGCCACGGCCATGCCGAGCCCGGCCGAGATGGAGGTGCTGGAATGCGCGGCACCGAAGGGGTCGTATTCGCTCTCGCTGCGCTTGGTGAAGCCCGAGAGGCCGCCGCCCTGGCGCAGCGTGCGGATGCGGTCGCGCCGCCCGGTCAAAATCTTATGCGGGTAGCACTGGTGGCCGACATCCCAGATCAGCCGGTCATGCGGCGTGTCGAACACCGCATGAATGGCGACGGTCAGCTCCACCACGCCGAGCGAGGAGCCCAGATGCCCGCCGGTGACCGAGACGGTGCTGATGGTCTCGGCACGCAGCTCATCGGCCAGCTGGCGGAGCTGATCGCTCGAGAAATTGCGCATGTCGGCGGGAACACGGACCCGGTCCAGCAGCGGGGTTGCGGGGCGGTCTTGCATTTAACTTCTCCGCTCGATCACGTAGTCGGCGAGCGCGCGCAGCAGATCCGCGCGCTCGCCAAAGATTTCGATATGGTCCCGCGCCTGCGCCACCAGGCGCTCGGCCTGCATGCGAGCGCGTTCTATGCCCAGCAAACCGACCAGCGTGGCCTTGCCGGCATCGGCATCCTTGGCCGTCGCCTTGCCCATCGCCTCGGTGGAGGCCGTGGCGTCCAGCAGGTCATCCGCAATCTGGAAGGCGGCCCCCAGGTCCCGGCCATAGGCGGCGAGCGCATGGCGCTGCGAGCCGGCGGCCTTGCCCAGCACGGCGCCGGCCTCTGCCGAGAATTCGATCAGCTTGCCGGTCTTGAGCAGCTGGAGCCGGCCGATGGCGGGCTCGTCCAGCGGCTCGCTCGCCTGCTCGGCCATGATGTCCAGCATCTGGCCGCTGCACATGCCGCGGGGGCCGGAGGCGCGCGCCAGCATCCGCACCAGTTCGATCCGAACGGCGGGGTCCGGGTGGGTCGCCTCGTCGGCCAGGACGGTGAAGGCGTGGCATTGCAGCGAATCGCCGGCAAGGATCGCCGTCGCCTCGTCGAAGGCCTTGTGGCTCGTGGGCTTGCCGCGGCGGAGATCGTCATCGTCCATGGCCGGCAGGTCGTCATGGATGAGGCTGTAGGCGTGCATCATCTCGATCGCGCATGCCACGCGAAGCGCCGCGCTGCGCGAGACGCCGAACTGCCTCGCCCCCTCCAGCACCAGGAAGCCGCGCATGCGCTTGCCGCCGCCGATGGTGGAATAGCGCATCGCCTCGAAAAGCCGTGCCTCGTCGCCCTCCACGACAGGGAGGAGCTGGTCGAGGGCCTCATCGATATCCTGGGCGGCCTCGGTCAGGGCGGCCGCGAGAGAGGCGGCGGAAGCACCGCCGTGCACCATGGTCATTCGAACGGATAATCCTATTCCACATCCTTCAGGGAGAGGCCCACACCACCCTCGACGACCGCCTGGACCTTGGCTTCGGCCTCGGCGAGCTTCGCCTCGCAGTGGCGACGCAGCGCCGTACCCCGCTCATACTCCGAGATCGCCTGGGCCAGCGTGCTCCGCCCGCCCTCCAGCGATTTCACGATTCCCTCCAGCTGGCTCAACGCCTCCTCGAAGGAAAGATCAGACACTTCGCCCACCACCATATCCGGCGTATGCGACGCTTGATGCGCAGACATCGAACGCTCCCTTAACCAAACTGCATCCCGGCTCCGGATGTTTGCAGCCTGATGACCCCGGCAAGACGCAGCAAACCCAAATTCAGCGGGCAACACAACCAAGACGTTCTGTCAGCTTTGCAACATTGCCCGAACATGGGCGGCCGCAGACTGTGCGAGCGCCTGGAGATCATAGCCGCCCTCCAGCAGGCTGACCACCCGGCCCTGGCAGACGCGGTTGGCGACGGCGCATAACTCGCTGGTCAGCCACGCGAAATCCGCTTCGGCCAGGCGCATTTGCGCCAGCGGGTCACGCGCATGCCCATCGAATCCCGCCGAGACGACGATCAGCTCCGGCGCGAAGGCCTCGATGGCGGGGAGAAGCTGTTCCGCCCAGGCCCGGCGGAATTCCACGCCCGAGGCGCCGGGGGGCAGGGGGGCGTTGTGGATATTCCCCATCCCTGTCTCGGAGGCTGCTCCCGTGCCGGGATAGAGCGGCATCTGGTGGCTGGAGGCGAAGAGGATGCTGGGGTCGTTCTCCGTGCAGTCCTGGCTGCCATTGCCGTGATGCACGTCGAAATCGCAGATGGCGACACGGCTCAGCCCATGCGCGGCCTGGGCGTGGCGGGCGGCGATGACCGCATTGGCGAAGAGGCAGAAGCCCATCGGCCGCCGCCGCTCGGCATGGTGGCCCGGCGGGCGGGTCGCGCAGAAGGCCCGGCGGACCTTGCCCTCGCAGACCTCATCCACCGCGCGCACCGCGGCCCCCGCGGCCAGCAGGGCGGCGCGGGCGCTGCCGCTGCACATGATGGTGTCGGCATCGAGCGCCACATAGTCGCCCGGCTCGGGCCGCACGCCCAGAATTGCCGCGATGTAGTCGGCCGGGTGGGCGCGCAGCAGTTGCTCCTCCGTCGCCTCATCGGGCTGGTCGCGGATGAGGTCGGCGAATTCCTCGCGATCCAGCGCCTGGAGCACGGCGCGCAGCCGGTCCGGGCACTCCGGGTGGCCCTCGCCCATCTCATGCGCCAGGCAG
>JAIYCD010000074.1 GCA_027488195.1 Acetobacteraceae bacterium
CCTGCTCCATGGGCACGACGAACGTGTCCGAGCGCCTGGTGAACATCACCCAATCCGCCTTCGCGCAGCTGGGCGATGGCCATGGGCTGAGCGAGGGCGGCACGGGCCTTGGCGCCGGCATGGCGGTGATTTCCGGCAAGGATCATCGCCGCCAGGACGCACCCTTCGTGAACCGCATGATGCTCTCCACCAATGGCGGCCCGGCCTCGCCCGTCGCCGATGGCTGGGTGAATTACGCGATCCCCGTGATCGCCGGCCTCATGTACCGCGACAGCGTGGAGGTGGATGAACTCAAGCACCCGGTCCGCGTCAACAGCCTCGAAATCGTGCCCGACAGCTCCGGCGCCGGGCGGCATCGCGGCGCGCCGGCCCAGCAGATCGAACTCGCGGCCACGGGCAACCCGGTCACCGCCGTGATCTCCTGCGACGGGCAGCACGCGCCGCCGCGCGGCGTGGTCGGCGGCAAGGACGGCACGGCCGGCAAGACCTGGCTGGTGGGCGAGAATGGCGATGCCGCGCGCCTGCCCAATGTGGTGCAGGTGACCTTGCAGAAGGGCCAGGCGCTGCGCGGGCGGGACAGCTCCGGCGGCGGCTATGGCAGCCCCTTGGAGCGCAGCCTGGACCGCGTGCTGCATGACGTCCTGGAAGGCTGGGAAAGCCGTGAGAAGGCGCGGGACATCTACGGCGTGATCTTCACGGGCGAGATCGATGATGAGACGCTGGCCGTGGACATTCCCGCCACCATCGCCCGCCGCCAGGAGTTGCGCGCATGAGCCTCGTTCGTGATCCCGGCCGCATCCGCGACCTCTCCGCCGCCATCGCCAGCGGTGCGTTGACATCCGAAGCGCTGGTGCGCCGCTGCCTCGACCGCATCGCCGAGGTGGATGGCGCGGTCCAGGCCTGGATCGACGTCCTGGCCGGCGAGGCGCTGATCCAGGCGCGCGCGCTCGACGCGGAGCCGGTCAAGCGCGGCCCGCTGCATGGCATCCCGATCGCGGTGAAGGATGTGATCGATGTGCGCGGCCTGCCGACGCGCGCCTTCAGCGCCTCCCGCGCCGAGCTTCCGCCGGCCACGGCCGATGCGACGGCGGTGGCGCATCTGCGGGCCGCGGGTGCGGTGATCCTGGGCAAGGTACACACCACGGAATACGCCTATTTCTCGCCCGCGCCGCCCACGCGCAACCCGTGGGACCTGTCGCGCACGCCGGGCGGCTCCTCGGCGGGCTCGGGTGCCGCCGTCGCCTGCGGCGCGGTACCGCTGGCGCTGGGCACGCAGACGGCGGGCTCGGTGAACCGGCCGGCGGCCTATACCGGCACGGGGGCCTTCAAGCCCTCCACGCTCTCCATCGGCGGCGTCGGCATCGTGCCGCTCTCGCCCTCCTTCGACACGCTCGGCGCCTTCGGCCAGACGGCGCAGGATGCGGCCTGGCTCGCGGCCGGGTACGCGGCGGACCACCTCGGTTTGAAGAGCCCACCCTCCGTCGCGCCGCGCCTCGTCGTGCTGCAGGATCCACTGCTCGCGCGGCTCACGCAGCCCGGCACGGCGGCACAGGTGGAGGCGCTGGCGCGCCGCATGGAGGGGGCGGGGGTTCCCCTCGTCACCATGCCGGCGCCCGTGCCGCTGGAGGGCATTCTCGCCACCCATCGCCAGGTGCTGCTGGCCGAGGCGGGGCGTACCTATGCCACGCTGCCGCGCCATCTGATCTCGCCCCGCCTCGCCGCCGACATCGATACCGGGCTTGCCATTCCGGACGCCGCCTATCACGCGGCGCTGCGTGAGCTGGCACAGGCGCGGGCCAGCTTCTGGGCCGGCTTCGGCCCCACGGACCTGCTGCTGCTCCCCGCCGCCCCCGATGTGGCGCCGGCGGATGGCACGACGGGCGACCCCTCCTTCGTCATCCCTATGACCGCACTGGGCGGCCCGGTCGCCACGCTGCGCGCGGGCCTCGATGGCGGCATGCCGGTGGGCGCGCTGCTCTGCGCCGCTCCCGGGGCCGATGCGCGGCTCGCCGGCTTCCTGTTTTGCGATCTCGCCACGCAACTGGATCTCTAGGCCGCGATCGTATCAGGCCCTCTTGGCATGACGCGTGAGTCGCCGCCGCGACCGAGCGCGCCATTGCCGCCCAGATGGGGCAGGCGATCCACGACATCGGCTTCCTGGTCATCACCGGCCATGGCGTTGATCCCGCGTTGATCCGCAAGGTGCGGGCCGTCTCGAACGCCTTCTTCGACCTCAACGCGGCCGAGAAGAACCGCGTCCTGCGCCCGGCACCCGATGTCACGCGCGGCTATACCTCACTGGAGGCGGAGAGCGTCGGCCGGAGCCAGGGCCTCGACGTGCCGGGCGACCTCAATGAGAGCCTGATGATCGGCCCCGCGGACGTGCCCGAGACGGACTATTTTTTCGGGCCCGCCGCCGGCAAGCATTTCCACCCCAATCTCTGGCCCGCGAACCCGCCCGAGCTGCGCGCTCTCTACGAAGAATATTTCCGCGCGATGGGCGCGCTGGCCGAGGACCTGATGGCGATGTTCGCGCTCGCCCTCGACCTCGACGAGGGATTCTTCGCCGACAAGATCAACCACCACATCAGCCGCTTGCGCGTGCGCAACCATCCGGCACCCCTGATGCCGGCGCAGCCAGGGCAGCTGCGCGCCGGCGTGCATGCCGACTACGGCTCACTCACCATCCCGCGGGCCGAGGACAAGCCAGGCGGATTGCAGGTGTTCAATCGCGCTGGCGAATGGGTGGATGTCCCGATCGCGCCCGTCGCCGCCCTGCCCGGCACCGTGCCGGCGGGCGAGTTGCCGAAACTCCCGCCGACCACCTCGGGCGACCATCTGCGGGCGCAATTCGTGCGGACGCAGGTCACGCCCGCATAGGCCGGGGCTCAGCCCCGCAGGCGCGCCAGGAAGCGGCGGTGCCAGTCTACATAGCCCGGATGGACATGCACGAGCCGGCCCTTCAGCTCCGCATGCGCCTCGGCCAGGCGATGGAAGGGGATGAAGGGATAGAGGTGGTGCTCGGCGTGGTAGGGCATATTCCACATGAGCAGCCGCACCAGCGGGTTCGTCAGCATGGTGCGCGTGTTCGTCAGCCCGTCCCGCTCCTGCGCGCAGAGGGTGTGCTCGGTGAAGAGGTAGCAGCGCAGCAGCGGCTGCCCGACCAGCTGCGGCAGCACCCAGTAGAGCAGCAGCGCCTGCCAGCCGAAGGCCCAGACCACGAGGATCGCCACGGCCAGCACGAAAGCCAGCATCCAGCGCATGCTGCGGATCACGCGGGGCGCCGTTTCCGGCTGGAAATAGGGATAGGCCGAATAATCGCCTCGCAGCCCATCCACCGCGAAGCGGAAGCGTGAGCGCCAATAGGGGATCGCCAGCATCCGCACGAGGTAGCCGCGGAATTCCATGGGCGGCGCCTGTTGCAGCAGCTCCGGGTCCTTCAGCGGGTCCTGTGTGTGGCGGTGATGGGCCAGGTGATAGACTTGGTAGAAATGCCAGTTGAAGAGCGAGGGCGCGCCAGCGAGCCAGCCGACCACCGCGTTCAGGCGCCGGCTGGCGAAGGCGGTCTGGTGCATCGTCTCATGGAAGGGCGCGAAGAGCGCCGCCTGGACGATGCCGAGCGCCAGGATGGCGGGCGCCTTCCACCAGCCCGGCAGCAGTGTGACCAGCAGGCCCGTCAGCAGCAGCAGGGCGAGGTGAATGCCGAGGCGCCGCAGCCCTTCGGCATCGGAGCGGCCGGCCAGATGCATCATCTTGGCGGGCAGGGGCGCGCGCAGATGCGCCTGCTCATGCGTCAGGCCGCTCATGCCGGAAAGGGCCGGATGGGGCAGGGGAGAGGGCTGCGCATGGGGTCGCCTTTCGGTGCGGATGGCTTCCAGGCCATGCGGCGGCGTTCTCCCGGCGCGCAGCATGGCAGCCCGTCGGCTCCCGCGTCAAACATGATGGAGCCTTGCTTCAGGCGGCGCTTGCCATCTCTCGCCCTTGGATGAAGTCGCTCGCTTTCTCCGCGATCATCAGCGTCGTCGCATAGGTGTTGGCGCTGACCATGGCCGGCATGATGGAGGCATCCACCACGCGCAGCCCGGTCATGCCGTGCACCAGCAGGCGGTCATCCACCACGGCCGTGGGATCCTCGCGCGGGCCCATGCGGGCGGTGCCGATCAGATGATAGGTCGTGCTGCCATTCTTGAAGGCGAAGTCCAGCAATTCGTCATCCGTCTGCACATCGGAGCCGGGGAGCGTCTCGCGGTCCACGAAGGCGGCAAGCTCGGGCGTCGAGAGCATCCGCCGCAACAGCCGCATGCCGCCGATATGCACGCGGCGATCCATCTCGTCCGAGAGGTAGTTGGGCTGCAGCTCGGGGTCCTCGAACACATCCGTGCTGCGGGCGCGCACCCAGCCCTTGCTTTCGGGGCGGTGCTGCCAGGCGCCGGCGGTCATGCCGGGGTAGTCGTCCAGCACATAGACCATGCCCTCCTTGTAGGAGCCGGGCGTGAAGACGCATTGCAGGTCCGGCTGGTCCAGGCCCTCGAAGCTCTTCCAGAAGACATGCGCGTGGCTGGGGGCGGTGGCCAGGATATTGGGCTGCCCCGTGCCCCAGCGCAGCAATTGCTTGCCGAGGTTGAGGCCCTTCGACAGCTCGTTGAGTGTCTGCGTGCCGGGCTTGGCGCGCATCACGAAGCGGCTCGCATAATGGTCGCGGAAATTCTCGCCGACGCCGGGCAGTTCGTGCCGCACCTCGACGCCGAGCTTCTGGAGCAAGCCCGCCGGGCCGATGCCCGAGACCTGCAGCAGCCGCGCCGTATTGGCCGTGCCGCCCGAGAGGATCACCTCGCGCCGCGCCCGCACTTCGGTCGGCGTGCCGCCGCGCTGCGAGAGATAGCGCACGCCCACGGCGCGCTTGCCCTCCAGGATGATCTCGCAAGCCCGCGCATTGGTGCGCAGCGAGAGATTAGGCCGGTTCAGCGCGCCATGCAGGAAAGCGCGATAGGCGCTGACACGCTTGCCATCCAGGATGGCGCGCTGGAAATAGCCCACCCCCGCCTGGTCGCCGCTGTTGTAGTCCGGGTTGCGCGGAATCCCGAGGCCGACGCAGCCGGCGATGAAGGCCTCCGTCACCGGATGGATCCAGTCCATGTCGGTGACGGGAATACCCTGGGCGCGGCCGCGCCGCTCGGGGTCGCCCGCGCCGATGCGGCGTTCCGTCCGCATGAAATAGGGCAGGCAATCGGCATAGCCCCAGCCGCGATTGCCGCGCTGCGCCCAATGGTCCAGGTCATTGGGCTGGCCGCGATTATAGATCATCCCATTGACCGAGGAGGAGCCACCCAGCGTGCGCCCCTGGATGGTCGGGATGCGGCGGCCGCCCGTGCGCTCGGTGGGCTCGGTGCTGAACTGCCAGGTGACGCCCGGATCCTTCAGCGTCTTGATGAAGCCGGCGGGGATGTGGATGAAGGGGTTGCGGTCCTTGGGGCCGGCTTCGAGCACGCAGACGCTGTTCTGCGGGTCCTCGCTGAGTCGCGCCGCGAGCAGCGAGCCCGCCGCCCCGCAGCCCACGATCACATAGTCGAACTCATCCGTCATGGCGCATCCCCCGGTGTTAGGGGAAGCCTAGCAAGAGGAAGCCAGCCGAGCCAACACGGCCTCACCGGCAAGCCGTGCGATTCCCGCATGGCCGTGACCGCATCCCCATCCGCCCCCCGGGCTGGCGCCGCGGCCTTGCCGTGGCAACAACCGTGCGCCGCGAGGATGGGTACCAGACCGGGGCCCCCGCGGAGGTTTCGCTGGCGCATACCGCGCCATGCGAAGTTGAGCCGACGAAACCTTCGTGGGGAACGCTAGAAGGGCGAGATGATATCGAGCAGCTGCTGCCCGAGCCTGGGCTGCTGGATGTCGGAAAGCGCGCCGCGCCCGCCATAGGAAATCCGCGCCTCGGCCAGCCGGTCATGCCGCACCGTGTTGTCGGAGGCGATGTCCTGCGGGCGGAGGATGCCTTGTACGGCCATCTCCCGCATCTCGTTGTTCACCCGCACTTCCTGCCGCGCCATCACCACCATGTTGCCATTGGGCAGGGTCTGCGTGACGGTGGCGGCGAGCCGCAGATTCACCGTCTCGTTCCGCCGCACATTGCCATTGCCGTCGCTGTTGCCGGCGCTGCTGGTGTTGAGCAGGGCCGAGGGATCGGCGCCCGGCGGATAGAGCCGGCGCGGCGCGCGCTCCTGACCGTAGAGGTTGGGGGCCGCCGCCGTCTCGGTGCCGGTCCGGCTGCGCTGCGTGCGGTTGGCCAGCTGCGCGTCATCGGCGATGGTGACGAGGATGGTGATGAGGTCCCCCACCTGCGCCGCCCGCTGGTCGCGCAGGAAGGTGCGGCTGCCGGGCCGCCAGAGCGAATTGGCCACGGGCGGCGCTTCATGCGGCGCCGGCATCGGCATGGAGACCGGGCGATAGCGCGGGTCCTGTGTCGGGTCCGTCATCGGCGACAAATCGGGCGCGCGGCCGATGCGCGAGAGCCGCTCGGCCTGGCCGCAGGCGGCGAGCGCCAGCGGGAGGAGAAGCAGGGCGACCTTCATCGGGCCGCCATCGGGATCGTGCCCATCGCCACGCGGACGCGGCCCGGCGCGATGGCCACCCCCTCCACGATGTTGCGGCTGGCGAGGTTCATGACCGGCACGGTGGCGCCGCGCGCCGCAGCCTCCAGCGCACGCCCCTGTGCGGTGAGGGAGATCCCGCCGGCCTCCAGCTGCAGCGTGACGAGCGCGTTCTTCTGCACGATCGAGGGCGGGCCGAGATCCACCAGCGCGAAGCCCTGTTCGGCCGCCATGGGCCGGCGCAGCTCCTGCCCGACCACCTGGCTGAGCTGCTGCGCCTGGCCCGGCCGCACGCGCTCGGCCCTCAGGCGCGAGAGGCGGGCGTCGTTCGGCCCGATCACCTCGCCCAGCGCCAGGCGGCGCGTCGCCACCACGACCGGCACCGTCACGACGGCACGGCCCGCAAGGCGCATGCGCTGCGTGCCCGCGCCATCTGCCAGCACCACCAGCGTGGCCTGGAAGCGCGCGCCCGGCTGCTCGACCGTGACACCTTCGAGCGCGATCTGGAACCAGGACTGCGCCGGGATCATGGGCGGCATCAGGCCTGGCAGCTCGATCTCCATCTCGGGCTCGATCCCGTGGCGCGCGAGTTCGTCGCGCAGCAGCGCCTCGATCTCGGCGCGCGGCACGGTGCGGCCCGGCCGCTCGATCACGATGCGCTCGGTCCCGGTCAGCGGCCGCCAGTTCACGCCATTCTGGCGTGCGATGTTGATCAGGTTCTGGGTTTCCAGAACCATCCGGCGGCCGGGCTGGGGACTTGCGGCGATGACGCGGCCCGCATGCGGCCCAGCCTGGTCGAAGAGATCGGACAGGCGCAGCACCTCGCCCTCCAGCAGCGCATGCGGGCGCAGGATGGCGGGCGGCGGAGGTGTGGCTTGGCCCTGCGCGCGGGCGGGCAGGGGGACGAGGAGGAGGCCCGCGGCCAGGAGATGGCGGCGTTGCATCAGCGCAGCCTCGTCAGCGTGCTGAGCATCTCGTCGCTGGCGGTGATGACGCGGCTGTTCATTTCATAGGCGCGCTGCGCGGTGATGAGCGAGGTGATCTCCTGGACCGTGTTCACATTGCTGGTCTCGACGAAGCCCTGCATGACCGAGCCATGGCCCGGCTGGCCGGGGGCCGCGGCCTGCGGCTGGCCGGAGCCCGGCGTTGCGAGGAAGAGGTTGTCGCCGATCGCCTCCAGCCCGCCCTCATTCGCGAAGATCGCCGTTTGCAGCTGCCCCACATTCTGCGGCGCCACCTGGCCATCGAGGCGGGCCAGCACCTCGCCGCTCGCATTGATCGTGACGTCCCGCGCGGCGGCGGGGATGGTGATGCCGGGCTGCACCACGAAACCTTCGGCGGTCACCAGCACGCCCTCGGGGCTGAGGGCGAAGGTGCCGTCGCGGGTATAGGCAACCTCGCCCGAGGGCATCTGGATCTGGAAATAGCCATTCCCGCGGATGGCGAGGTCGAAGCGGTTCTCGGTCTGCTGCAGGTTCCCCTGCTCGGAGATGCGATAGACCGCGGCCGTGCGCACGCCGAGGCCGACCTGCGCCCCCGAGGGCAGCACGCTGCCCGTGTCATTGCTCTGGCTGCCGACGCGGCGGAGATTCTGGTAGATCAGGTCCTGGAACTCGGCGCGGCGGCGCTTGTAGCCGGTGGTGCCCATATTCGCGAGGTTGTTCGAGATGACCTCGACATTGGTCTGCTGGGCGAGCATGCCCGTCGCGGCGATGGCGAGTGAGCGCATGGTCAGGGAGCCCTTCCGGTGAGCCGCGACAAGGCGGAAGTGTTGGCGGCGATGGCGAGTGAGCGCATGGTCAGTTCTCCTTAGCTGCGGCGGCGGAGCAGGCGGTCGATGGCGCTTTGCTGCCGCTCACCCTCGCGCTCCAGGAATTGCGTGGCGAACTGGAATTCGCGCAGCTCGGACATCATGCGCGTCATCTCCAGCACGGATTGGACGTTGCTGCCCTCCAGCGCGCCCTGCACCAGCTGCGGGCGCGCGATCTCCTCCGGCGCCTGGCCGGCCGCATTGAGGTGACGGTCGCCCTCGGCCTGCAGCGCCTGGTCATTGGCGAAGCGCACGATGCGCAGCCTGCCCAGCACGCCGTTCTCAGAGCGGATGGTGCCATCGCCCAGGATCTCGATGCGTGTGTCATTGGGCGAGACGGCGATGGGGCGCGAATCCGTGTTGAGCACTGGCGCACCAGTCGTATCCACCAGCTGGCCCTCGGCGCCGATGGCGAAGCGGCCGGCCCGCGTGAAGCGCTCGCCGCGCGGCGTCTCCACCACGAAGAAGCCGGCACCGGAAATCGCGACATCGAGCGGATTGCTGGTGGGCTGGATGGCGCCGGGCTGCGTCTCGCGCCAGCTCGCGCGATCCCAGGCGTAGCCGACATGGCTGGCGCCATTCGGGCCATGCACGCGCCCCTGCCGTTCGACATGCTCGGCGAAGATCGGGCGGGACGCGCGGTAGCCGGGCGTGTCGGCATTGGCGAGGTTGTTCGCTGTCAGCTGGCTCGCGCGCATCTGCGCCGATAGCCGCGAGAGAACGATGTAGCCGGGGCTGTCCATGGGCACTCCGTCGGATGCTGTGGACGGGGTGTCGCAAGGGGTGTGCCAGCCCAAGAACCGGCATTGCGGCAGGCTTTGCCGGTGGTCACGGGCAATCCCTGCCGGGGGCAGGCCAGGATGCGCCCCGCCGCAACGCTTCGTTAACCCCTTTGCGCCACAACCCGAGTCTCCAACCACCAGAAGGGTGTTGAGGCCATGGCCGCCGCGAAGGGCGAAGAGGTGACGGGCGATGATGCGCCCAAGCCTCGGGGATCGAAGAAGAAGCTGCTGTTGCTGGCGCTGCCGCTGCTGCTGGGCGGTATCGGCGCGGGTGTGTGGTTCAGCGGCATCCTCAGTCCCGCACCGCCACCTGCGGCCGAGGCCCCGGCCGAGCCGCAGCCGGTGAACCGCCAGCCCGTCTTTGTCTCCATGCCCGACATCACCGCCAACCTGAATGCGCCGGGCCGCCGCGCCTTCATCCGCGTGAAGAGTCAGGTCGAGGTCGCTGGTCCCGCCGATGCGGCGGCGCTCCAGGCCGCCATGCCGCGTCTGGTGGACCTCTTCACGACCTATCTGCGGGAAGTGCGGCCTGAGGAGCTTCGTGGCAGCGCGGGGACGCACCGCCTGCGCGAGGAACTGATCGCGCGTGCGAACATCGCTGCCGCTCCTGCCCGCGTGACGGACGTGCTCTTCACCGAGATCCTGGTGCAATGAGCGGCTCGGAAGAGGAGGACATGGCGGCCGCCTGGGGCGCCGCCCTCGCCGAGGAGGAAGAGGCGCCGCCCGCCGAGACGCCGGCCGATGCGGCGCGCGTGCTGAGCCAGGCCGAGATCGACAGCCTGATGGGCTTCGAGGGCGGCGACGGGGCGGATGCCGCGAAGACCGGCATCGAGCGCGTGATCCATTCGGGCCTCGTCTCCTACGAGCGCCTGCCCATGCTCGAAATCATCTTCGACCGGCTGGTGCGCATCCTTTCGACCTCACTGCGCAACTTCACCTCCGACAATGTCGAGGTCTCGATCGACAGCCTGGCCAGCCAGCGCTTCGGCGATTACCTGAATTCCGTCCCGCTGCCCGCCATGCTCGCCGTCTTCAAGGTCGCCGAGTGGGACAATTTCGGCCTGATCGTGGTCGATTCCTCCATGATCTATTCGGTGGTGGACGTGCTGCTGGGCGGGCGGCGCGGCACGGCCGCCATGCGCATCGAGGGGCGCCCCTACACCACGATCGAGCGCACCCTGGTCGAGCGGCTGATCGGCGTCGTGCTGAAGGATCTGGGCGACGCCTTCGCCCCCATCAAGGAGGTTCGCTTCGAGTTCGAGCGGCTGGAAGTGAACCCGCGCTTCGCCACCATCTCCCGCCTGTCCAATGCCTGCGTGCTCACCCGCCTCAGGATCGAGATGGAGGATCGCGGCGGGCGCCTCGAATTGCTGCTGCCCTATGCGACGCTGGAGCCGGTGCGCGAATTGCTCCTGCAGCAATTCATGGGCGAGAAGTTCGGCCGCGACAGCATCTGGGAAACCCACCTGGCCGAGCAGTTGCGCCATACCGACGTGACGCTCGACGTGGTGCTGGATCAGCAGGTGATGCCGCTCTCGGCCGTCATCGCGCTCAAGCCCGGGGACCGCATCATGCTGAATTCGCCGCCGGGTGCCCCGGTGCGGCTGCAATGCGGCACCGTGCCGCTCTTCGCCGCCGAATTCGGCCGGCGCGAGAACCGGCCCGCCATCCGCATCGCTGAGAGCCTGAGATCCGTGGAGGAGGTGATCCGATGAACGCGCTGGAATGGGCGGTGCAGGTCGCCGTCATCGGATTGCTGGCGGCGACGCTGCCCATGGCCTGGCGGCTCGACCGCATGCTGCGGGCCGTGCGGGCCGACCGCGCGGCGCTGGAGCAGGGGGCGGACGGGCTGGGCGAGGCCTCGCGCCATGCGGAGGCCGCGCTGATGCGCTTGCGGGCCACGACCGAGCTCGCCGGCCGGCAGGTCGCGGAGCGCGTGGCGGGCGCCGAGACCATCCGCGACGATCTGCGCTACCTGGTCGAGCGCGCGGAGACCCTGGCGGACCGGCTGGAGGCCGCGGTGCAGCAGGCGCGGCCATTGGCCGGCCCGGCCCAACCCGCGGCACCCCAGGTCCGCAGCGAGGCCGAGCGCGAATTGATCCGCGCCCTGGGAATGAAGTGATGCGCTGGGGTCGGCCTCGCTTGCTGCCGCTCGCCCTGCTCGGCATGCTGGCCCTGTTCGGCGTGAAGCTGGAGGCGTTGCTGGCGCCGCCGCCCGGTCTCATGAGCCAGGCCGTGGCGCAGGCGGTGGCGAACGCGCCCACGCCGCCACCGGCCCCCGCGGCAGCGCCCGCGGCGCCCGTTCCCGCGGCAGCTTCACCCGCCGCGGCGCCTCCCGCGCCTGACCAGCTGGCCGAGCGCGCCGTGCTGGAAGCGTTGCGCGCCCGCCGTGCCGAGATCGAGGCGCGTGAGGCGGCTCTCGCGCAGCGCGAAATGCTGATGGCCGCGGCCGAGCGCCGGCTGGCTGACCGGCTGGAGGAACTCACCCTTCTCCGCCAGCGGCTGGAGGCCGAAGGCCGCCAGCGCGACGACCGGACCGAGCAGGGGTGGCGCCAGATGGTGCGCCTCTATGAGGGGATGCGCCCGCGCGATGCGGCCGGAATCTTCGACGAGCTGGAGATGGCCGTCCTCATCCAGGTGTTGGACCGCATGCGAGAGGCGAAGGCCGCCCCGGTTCTGGCAGCGATGCGGCCCGAGCGCGCGCGCCTCGTCACCACCGAGCTCGCGCGGCATCGCTCGCGCCCACTCGAATAACCGCATCTTAACCCCGGCCGGCGCAACAAGAGGGCGCCGAAGAAGGAGCGACTGCCGATGGCCCTGGACAAGAACATGAACGTCCTGATCGTGGACGACTACAAGACGATGTTGCGCATCATCCGCAACCTGCTGAAGCAGCTGGAATTCGACAATGTCGAGGAAGCGACGGACGGCGCCGAGGCGCTGGCCAAGCTGCGTGCCGGCAATTTCGGCCTCGTCATCAGCGACTGGAACATGGAGCCGATGACCGGCCTCGACCTGCTGAAGGAGGTACGGGCCGATGCCCGGCTGAAGAACCTGCCCTTCATCATGATCACGGCCGAGAGCAAGACCGAGAACGTGGTGGCGGCCAAGGCCGCGGGCGTCTCCAACTACATCGTGAAGCCCTTCAATGCGGAGACGCTGCGCGAGAAGATCGAGAAGGTGCTGGTCCATGCCTGACGGAACCGGACAGGACCAGATCGAGGCCGCCGTCCGCCAGGTGCTGGGGAGTCTCGCGGGCGACATGACAACCACCGAGGCCTCGCTGCTTGCGGAGCTGGAGGCGCTTGGACGCGAGGTGCAGCGGGCCAAATCCGAGATCGCGGCGCTGCGTGTGGACGACATCAACGACAGCCACATCCCGCGCGCCACGGATGAGCTGGACGCGGTGGTGGAGCATACCGCGAACGCCACCAATGAGATCCTCGACGTCTGCGAGGGGCTGGAAGCCTTGCAGGCGCAACTGCCGGCGAAGGAGGCGGATGCGCTCGGCACCGCCGTCACCCGCATCTATGAGGCGTGCAGCTTCCAGGACATCACCGGCCAGCGGATCAGCAAGGTGGTGAGCGCGCTGAAGGCGATCGAGACTCGGGTTGCCGCCGTTACCGCCCGCTTTGCGAATGGCGAGCCGATGCCCGCCATCGAGGAGGAGCCCGCGGCGCCGGTCACGGAGGGCCGGGCGCTGGCCAATGGGCCACAGATGCCCGGGGCCGGCACCAGCCAGGAAGAGATCGACAAGCTCCTGGCGAGTTTCGACTGATGAACCGCGCGACGCCCGCCTTCGTATTGGCCATTTGGCTTGGCCTGCTCGCGCAGCCGGCTTTGGCTCAGGAGAGGGTGGGCGTCCGAACCGGGGATCATCCGGGCCATGGGCGCATCGTCTTCGACTGGGCGGCGCCGCCCGCCTATCAGGTGGAGCAGCAGGGCGACCGCGTGATCCTCCGGTTCCCGAACGCGGATGCGGTGGACCTGGCCGGGGCGCGGCGCCTGCCGCGCAACATCCTGGCGGTCGCGAAGGTGCCCGGTGGCGTCGAACTGACACTGCGACCGGGCGCGCGCATTCGACATTTCCGCAACGGGCCCAAGGTGGCGCTGGACGCTCTCGACCCGTCCGAGACGCGCGAGGCCCAAGCGCCGCGCGCCCCGGAATCCACGCGCGCCGCCGCGACGGAGCCCGCGCGCGCCGCCGCGACGGAGCCCGCGCGCGCCGCTGCGACCCGCCCACCGCGTGAATCCCCCGCGCGGCCGGCAACAGCGCCAGCCTTGGCGCCACCACGCCCCGAGCCCGCTTTGTCCGCGGTTGAACCGCCACGAAGTGATCCCGCGCGAAGCGTCTCGCGCCCCGATCCGCCCCGCGCCCAACCGCCCCGCGCCGAAGCGCCCCGCCCCGAATCTCTCGGCGCAGAGCCGCCGCGTTTGCAGACGCTCCGGCTTGAGCCGCCCCGCCCCGAAGCGCCCCGCCCCGAAGTGCCACGCCCCGAATCCGCCCGCGTCGAGGCACCCCGCTCGGAGAGCCCGCGCCCTGAACCGCCGGCAAGCTCGCCGGTCCTCGCAGAGCTTGCCCGCCCGGAGCCCGGCCGCGCCGCGCCCCCCGCCGCCGAGCCCCGCACCGCAACCCTACGCCTTCCGCCCGCAGCACCGCCGCCGCTTGCCAGCCTCGCAGGCCCGCCGCCGATCCGGGCGCGGTTGCTGGATGAGCCGGCCATCGGGCCCGGCATGCGCCTCGCCCTCGGCGCCGGCACCGGCCTCGCCGCGTTTCGCCGGGGCGAGCAGGCGATGATCCTGGCCGAGACGGACCGGCCCATTGAATTCGGCGGCCTTCTGCGCGAGCCCGCCTTCCAGGGCATCCAGGCGCGCCCTGTGCCCGGTGCCACGCTCATCACCTTCCCGCTGCCGCCGGGCATGCAGATTGCGGCCCGCCATGAGGGGAATGACTGGTTCCTCTCCGTTGTCCCTCGCCAGCATGCCGCCGCGACCGCCATTCCCGCCCTGCGCGCCGAGTTCGACCAGGGCCGCACCATCCTCCACGCCCCGCGCCCGGGCCGTGTGCTGAGCATGCCCGACCCGCTGACCGGCGGGCCGCTGCTGGTGGGCCTCGTCACCCAGGCGGCGCCGAGGCAGATCGTCACACGCGGCCTCGCGGAGCTCGACCTGCTGGAAACCTTCCTCGGCGTCGCCGTGCTGGCACGGGCTGATCGCGTGGCGCTGCGCAGCGGCGCGGGGCGGTTCACCCTCTCCGTCGAGGGCGGCAGCGTCTCCCTCGCCGCGGAGCCCGATGCGGCGCATTGGGCCGCACTCGGCATGACGCGCAGCTTCGACCTGCCGGGCCAGTCCATGGTCGCGCTGCTGGAGCGGCTGCGCGCCCAGCAGGGCGCCATCGCCTCCGCCGCGCCGCTGCTGCGGGCCGAACCGCGCCTGGCCGCCGCGCAGACGCTGCTCGCCCTCGGCCTCCCGCAGGAGGCACAATCCATGCTGCGCCTGGCGGTGCAGGAGAGCCCCGAGGCGGGGATGGACCGGCGCCTTGCTTTCCTCGGTGGCATGGCAGCTTTGCTGGCCGGCCGGCCGGGAGAGGCGGCGGGGCTGGATGCCGAATTGCCCGGTTCGGACGAGGTGCTGCTCTGGCGCAGCCTGCGCGCCGCGATGCAGGGCGATGCACAGGCCGCAGCCCCCGGCCTCGCTGCCGCCTGGCCGCTGCTGCAGGCCTATCCCGAGGGGTTGCGCCGGCGCGTGATCGGCGCCGCGGCCGAGGCGATGGCGGAGGGTGGGCAGCACGCCGCCGCCCGCCGCCTGATCGATGCAACGCCGGAGGACCCCGCCATCCTGCTCGCCCAGGCCATGCTGGAGGAGGCGCAGGGCGAGCCCGCCCGCGCGCTGGAGGCCTATGCGGCCGCGAGCCAGACCCGGGACCGGCTGATGCGCGCCCGCGCATTGCGTCGCGCCATCGAACTGCGCCTGGCCACCGGTCGTCTCGATGCGGCGGGTGCCGCGAGCGCCCTGGAATCCGCGCTCTTTGCCTGGCGCGGCGACGGCATCGAGTTCGCAACGCGCGAGCGGGTGGCGGCGCTGCGGCGCGAGGCAGGTGATCCGCGTGCGGCGCTGACCCTTCTGCGCGAAACGGAGGCGGCCTTCCCCGAGCAGGCGGCGCAGCTGCGGGCACCGATCCAGGCCGCCTTCCTGCACGCGCTCGAATCCGAATCGCCGCTCGGCGCCGTGGCGCTCTACGACGCGCATCCCGAACTGCTTCCCCCCGGCGAGGCGGGCGAGGGGATGCTGGCCCTGTTGACCGAGCGCCTGACCGCGCTCGACCTCGCGGATCGCGCGGCGGCCTTGCTGCGTCGTGCCATGGAGCTGGCCCCGCCCGGCGAGAATCGCGCGGCGCTGGGCGCGCGCCTCGCCGCACTGCGCCTTGGTGAGCGCGATGCCGAGGGCGCGCTCGGCGCACTC
>JAIYCD010000127.1 GCA_027488195.1 Acetobacteraceae bacterium
TCGAAATGCACGACCGCACCCGGGTCCAGCGCGCGGTCATAGGTCAGCACGAGCGAGACCGGCGCGTCGAATTGCCGGAAGCCGCGCATCACCCAATCCTGCCGCATCGGCTTGTCGTCACGCGCGATGCCCATGGCGCCGAAGAGCTTCACCGCGATGGCGACCTGGCGGGCGCGGTGCACGCCCTCGTATTCGCCGTGGCTCACAATGTCACGATTGGCCTTCGCGCCAGACGCCATCACCTGCATGTTCCGCTGCCGCACGCGCTCGAGCGGCGCGCCGGTCAGCGCATGGACGTGCCAGGGCTGGGTGTTCATCGAGGAGGGGGCGCGCTTCGCCACCTCGATGATCTCCTCGATCACGGCGCGCGGCACCGGGTCGGGCTTGTAGCCCCGCACGCTGCGGCGCGTGCGGGCGAGGGTTTCGTAATCCATGCCTCAGGCCGCGCGCTTGCGGTCGAAGACGCGGGCGCAGAAATCCGGATAGGTCTCCAGCATCTCGTCGCAGACGGCGCCGCGCAGCAGGGCGAGTTCCTCTTCGCTCGGCGCCGGCGTCTGGCCGACATCATCGGCCACGTCGAAGTCGAAGCCGGTCATGGCGCGGATGCTCTCCAGCGTCTCGCCCGCATGGATGGAGGCCAGCGAGAAGCGCCCCTTGTCGGGGTGGAAGTGGAAGACGCAGCGCCCGGTGACCAGCGCCTGGGCATGGCCGCGGCGGAAGACGCCGGGCTCGGACACGCCGGGGGCCGAGATATGCGCGACCCGGTCCACCAGCACGCGCGGGCTGTGTTCCTCGCGGAAGAGGATGGTGCGGCCGGCCATGAAATACATGAAGGCCGAGCCGAAGCTGCCGGGGAAGCGCACCTCCATCCCCGGCCAGCCGCCCGTGCCGATGAGGTTCAGGTTCGCCTGGCCGTCGATCTCGCCGCCACCCAGGAAGAACAGGTCCACGCGGCCCTGGCCCGTCAGGTCGAAGAGCTCGCGCGAGCCATCGGTGAAAGGATTGCCGGTGCGCTTGTGCAGCAGCGAGAGTCGCAGCGGCGTGCCCTGCTTCACGCAGAGCCAGCAGGCGGCGGCCGGGATGGGCGAGGCGGCGCCGACGGCGATATGCGCGGTCGGCACCGCGCGGATCAGCCGCGCGATGCAGACGGCCAACAGTTCTTCGGTGCGGTAGCTCATTCGGCCGCTACCGCCCCGTTGTTGAAGCTTGGGCCACCGAAGACATGCTCCGCGCACCACGCGGCGAAGCCGGCATCGGTCTTGGCGGCGCGGGCGTAGTCCATGACGTATTGCGTGTCGAAGCCGTATTCGTCGAGCAGGGCGGCGGGCTGCGCGCCGCGCATGGCCACCGCATAACCGGAGATATAGGTCGCGTTGATGGCGCCGGGGCAGAGGCGCTCATCCTCCAGGAAATTGCCCTCCACCACGCGCTCGACGGTGACGAGTGCCCGCTTGCTGGCATGGGCGATCGTGGCGCATTCGCGGCGGCGGCCGACCCAGACATTGCCGGCGCTGTCGGCCATCGCGGCGTGGAAGACGGCGACATCGGGGTTGAGCGCGGGCAGCAGGGTGATCTTCTCGCCGGTTCCGAAGGGGCTTTCCACCACCTTCCAGTCGGGGCGATTGGCCAGGATGTCGCTGCCGATCAGCCCGCGCAGCGGCATGAAGGGCACGCCCTTCTCGGTCGCCTGCAGCATGGTGTGGATGGCGGGGCAGGTGGCGTCCAGGATCCGGAGCTGACCCGCCTTCAGCGCCGCCGAGAAGCGCGGCGCGAAGCCGGCCTCGCCCAGCGTCACGGCGCTGGTCTGCACCTCCTCGACGCAGCCCGCGCCGATCAGGATGTCGGTCGCGAAGCCCGAGATCGGCACGCCCACCAGGCGCAGCCGCTTCGCACCGCGCCGGATCAGCGCCTTGGCGAGTGCGACGGAGGGCAGCGAGTTGTCCGGCGGCAGCGCGATCATCGCCCCATCGGGGATGCTCGCGGCCATCGCGTCCAGGCTCATTTGGGTCATCGGGCGTTCCTTCCTGGCAACGAGGCTAGACCGGTTGGGCTCAGGCTTCCAGCCACTCGCGCGTGGCCGCCTTGAGGAAGGCCGTGTCCTCGGCGAAGCCCAGCGGATTCCCTGCGCGGTGGCCGTTGATGCTGGGGATCACGCGCATTTCGCCATGGCGCAGATGCGGCAGTTCCGCCGCATTGTCGGCCACGCGGAAATAGAGGTCGGTCTCGCCCGGCAGCAGCAGCACGCGCGCCTGGATGGCGGCCAGCGCCAGCGCGAGATCGCCGCCATGGAGCGGGTTCGCGCTGATGTCGCCTGCATCCCAGCAGCGGGCCTGGGCGTAGAGGTTGGCGGCATCCCGCGTGCCCCAGCGCGCCTCCCACTGATTGACCAGGAAGGCCTCCAGGCTCGGCTCGTTGAGCAGATGGCGGCCGGCGCGATAGAAATCCTGGCTCAGCGCCCAGCTCGCATAGATGCGGCCGAAGGCGCGCAGGGCCGCGCGAGGCGGCGCGGTGAAGCGCCCGCCGCCCACGTGTTCGGGGGCCGCTTCCAGCACCGCCATCAGGCTGCGGAGAAAGACCTGGTTGTGGATGGCGGTGCGCGCGCTGCCGCAGATCGCGATGATGCGCTCCACCGCCTCGGGGAAGATCGCGGCCCAGTGATAGGCCTGCTGCGCGCCCATGGACCAGCCATAGACGCAGGCGAGCCGCTCCACGCCGAATTGCTCGGCCAGCAGGCGGCGCTGGGCCCGCACATTGTCCCAGGAGGTGACGAGGGCCGGGTAGTCCGGGTCATTGGAGGGGCTGGAGGAAAGGCCGTTGCCGAACATGTCGGGCTGGATGATGAACCAGCGCGAGGGATCGAGGATGCCCTCGGGCCCGATCAGCCATTCCAGCTCCTGGTGCTGCGCCGCGTAGCTGGTGGGGTAGAGGATGACGTTGTCCCGCGCGGCGGAGAGCGTGCCATGCGCCTTCCAGCTCAGCTTCGCGCCGCGGATCACCTCGCCTGAGAGGGTCGTCACATCGCCCAGCGCATGCAGGCCCGTCTGGATCGGCCAGTTCATCCGCAATCTCCCCATCCGCGAAGGCTTTCGTGTAGCCGAGGCCGCTCGGCCGCGATACCGCATGGCGCCGGCCGGGCGGGGCGGATAGGGTCGGGCGGATGTCCGCCACCTTGCACACCGCGCGCCTTCTCCTGCGGCCGCTCGCCGAGGCCGATGGGCCTGAACTCGCCGCCATCAACGGGGATGCGGGGGTGATGCGGCATTTTCCGAAGCCGCTGGACGTGGCCGAGAGCGAGGCCTTCCGGACCCGCATCGCGCGCCATTTCGCCGAGCACGGTTATGGCTTCTGGGGGGTGTTCCGGCAGGGAATGCCGGGGCTGGTGGGACTGGTCGGGCTGCTGAACATCCCCTGGGCCGCGCGCTTCACCCCGGCGGTCGAGATCGGCTGGCGCATCGCCCCCGCCCACCAGCGCCACGGCTATGCCGAGGAGGCGGCGCGCGCGGCGCTGGCCGAGGGATTCGGGCGGCTGGGTCTCACGGAGATCGTGGCCTTCACCATCCCGGCCAATGAACCCTCCTGGCGGCTGATGGAGAAGCTCGGCATGGCGCGTGATGGCGATTTCGAGCACCCCAACCTGCCCGCGGGGCACGCGATGCGGCGCCACCTGCTCTATCGCCTCCGGGCACCCGCGTGAAAAAATCAGGCGGCCCGCGTAACCTCGCCCCGCGCCCGGTCGTAACGCGGACACATGCTGGCCAGCTTCGGCCGGCACGAGGCGCTTTCGGGCCCGGCATGACGCCGGGCGAGCGCGAATGAGGATGCCCGTGCCACGTCCGAGCTCGTCCTTCGCGGCCTGGCCGCCATGAGCGCGGCCGAGGATCGCCCGGCGCGGGATGCGCGCTGGTCCGCCCTGATGGCGCGCGCGCAGGAGGGCGATGCGCGCGCCTATGACACGCTGCTGCGCGAGTGCCTGCCGCTGCTGCGCGCCATCTGCCGCCGCCGCCTCAGCAACGCTGCCGAGGTGGAGGACGCCGTGCAGGACACGCTGCTGACGCTGCACCGGGTGCGCGCCACCTACGACCCCGCGCGGCCCTTCCGCCCCTGGATCGGCGCCATCGCCGAACGCCGCGCGCTCGATCGCGGGCGGGGCGTGGCGCGCGGCCTCGCGCGCAACACGGGGCTGGAGGCGGCGGAGCATCTGGGCGCCGAGGGCGATGCCGAGGCCCGCCTCGCCTCGGCCGATCTGCGGGCGGCGGTGGGCGAATTGCCCGCCTCGCAGCGCACCGCCCTGCAACTCACGAAGATCGAGGCGCTCTCGCTGGCCGAGGCGAGTGCGCGTTCCGGCATGTCCATGGGGGCGCTGAAGGTCGCGACCCACCGTGCCGTCCTCACCTTGCGCCGCAGATTCGGCAGGGAGCCATGACCATGCGGACCGAAGACCTCATCAGCCAGTTGAGCCAGGGCTTGCAGCCGGTGCGGCGGTTGCCCTCGCCGCTCGCGATGCTGGGGCTGTGGTGCCTGTTCTGCGCGGGCGCGATCGGCGCGGCGCTGCTGATCTCGGGCCTGCGCGCCGATTTCGCGGCCTGGCTGATGGACGGGCTTGACCTGTATCACGTCATGTCGGCGGCCTTGGTGGCGCTGACCGCCGGCTACGCCGCCTTCCAGCTGGCCCTGCCCGACCGGGACCAGCGCTGGGCGCTGCTGCCGGTGCCGGCCGTGGTGGGCTGGCTGGTGACCATGGGCTGGGGCTGCCTTGAGGACATCGCGCGGCTGGGGCCGGAGGCGATGAACCTCACCATCAGCTATCCCTGCCTGGGCTTCATCATCGGGCTTGGCCTGCCGATGACGGTCGCGATCGTGCTGCTGACGCGCCATGCGGCGCTGCTGCGGCCGATGCCGGTGGCGGCGCTGGGCGGGCTTTCGGCCGCGGCCTTCGCGAGCCTCGGCCTGACGCTCGTGCATGAGCTGAATGCGGCGGTGATGGTGCTGGTCTGGCATGGGCTGGCCGTGCTGGTGGTGACCTGCATCGGCGCGTTGAGCGGGCCCGCGCTCATGCAGCGCGCGGCGCTGTGATCCCGCGCCGGGCGGCGCTCGGCCTGGCTTTCGCCGTCCCCCCTGCGGCGCATACCCAGGCGCTGGACCCGCGCCTGACGGAGGCGGGCTGGCGCCTGCAGCCGGTGCGTGGCCGTGCCGTTGCGCGTTTCATGCTGGATGAAGCGGGCGTGGTCACCATCACCGCACGGGATTCCGTGGGTTTCCTCATCCGCCCCTTTCCTGGCCCGGCGGGGCGCCTCGCCTGGCATTGGCGCTTGGAGAGCGCGGCCCCGCCCAGCGATGCCGGGGCGCGCGGCGCCGATGACCGTTCCGCCGCGCTGCATGTGCTCTTTGCGGCGAGCGGCCCCTTCGCCTTCATGCAACGCGGCCTGACGCCCGAGGGCATGGCGGGGCGCGGGCTCACCTACTGCTGGGGCGGCGGGCCGCGCGGCCGGCGGCTGCCCAATCCCTATGCGCCCAGCGACGGCGCCATCATCATCCTGCGGGGTGCCGAGGCGCCGCTGGCCAGCTGGCAGGAGGAGGTGGTGGATGTCGCGTCGGACTACAGCTTGGCCTTCGGCGAAGCGGCGCCGGCCGTGACCCATCTGGCACTCTCCGCCGATACCGATGACCGGGGTGGCCTCGCGGTGGCGCGGATCACGCCGCCGCGCTGGCTGTGACGAACAACGCGTAACCTCCGGCGCAGATCCAGCGAAACCGAAGCAGCGCAGCGACAGGCCCCGAATGACCCATGACGAGACCCCCCCGGGCCCGACCCGCCGCCCCCGCCTGAAGGGCGAGGTGCTGCATGCCGATCTCTGCGTGATCGGCGCGGGCTCGGCCGGGCTTTCGCTCGCGGCGGGCGCGGTGCAGATGGGCGCCTCGGTCGTGTTGATCGAACGGCACCGCATGGGCGGCGATTGCCTGAACACCGGCTGCGTCCCCTCCAAGGCGCTGCTGGCGGCCGCGCATGCTGCCCAATCCGCGCGCGGTGCGGCGCGCTTCGGCGTGGACCTGCCCGGGCCGTCGGTGGATTTCCCCCGCGTGCATGCGCATGTCCAAGGCGTCATCGCCAGCATCGCGCCGCATGACAGCGTGGAGCGCTTCGAGGGGCTGGGCTGCACCGTGATCCGCGCGGCCGCCCGCTTCACAGGGCCCCGCGAGGTGGCGGCTGGCGGCCAGCGCATCCGCGCGCGGCGCTTCGTGGTGGCGACCGGCTCCTCGCCCGCGCTGCCGCCCGTCCCGGGCCTGGCCGAGACGCCGCATCTGACCAATGAGAGCATCTTCGGCCTGACCGAGCGGCCGGATCACCTGCTGGTGCTGGGCGGCGGGCCGATCGGCATCGAAATGGCGCAGGCCTTTCGCGGCCTCGGTTCCGCGGTCACGGTGATCGAGCGCGGCGCCATCCTGCCGCGCGACGAGCCGGAGGCGGTGGCCTTGCTGCGAGATATCCTGGCGGGGCAGGGGATCACGCTGCGCGAGGGTGCGCAGGTGGCCCGCATCAGACCAGGCGTCGAGGTGGAACTGGCCGATGGCGAGGTGATTGCCGGCAGCCACCTGCTGGTGGCCGCCGGGCGCCGGCCCAACCTCGATGGCCTGGACCTTGGCCTCGCCGGCATCGAGACCACGCCGCGCGGCATCACGGTGGATCAGCGCCTGCGCAGCAGCAACCGGCGCGTCTTCGCGGCGGGCGATGTGGCGGGTGGGCCGCAATTCACCCATGTGGCCGGCTATCACGCGGGCGTGCTGATCCGGAACATCCTGTTTGGCCTGCCGGCCAAGGTGGATTATTCAGCGCTGCCCTGGGTCACCTATTGCGACCCCGAACTCGCCCATGTCGGCCTGACCGAGAGCGAGGCGCGGCTCGCCAGCCATCCGGTGCAGGTGCTGCTGCAGCCGCTCACCGGCAATGACCGCGCGGTGGCCGAGCGGAGCGACCAGGGCCTGGCCAAGATCATCCTGGGGGGCGGCGGGCGCATCCTGGGCGCGACCATCCTGGCCCCGCGTGGCGGCGAGATGATCGGCCTCTGGGGGCTGGCCATCCAGGCGAAGATGAAGATCGGCGCCGTCGCGCAGATGATGGCGCCCTATCCGACGATGTCGGAAATCTCGAAGCGCGCGGCCGGGGCCTATTACACGCCGAGCCTCTTCTCGGCGCGGACGCGGCGCATCGTCGGCTGGATCCAGAGGCTGCTGCCGTGAGCGTCCCATCCGATGGCCGCAAGCCCGGCACGCCTGGAGGGCTGGGTCGGCTGGGCAGCCTTCTGCGCGACAAGCGGCTCTGGCTGGCGCTGGCGGTGGTCGCGGTGATCCTGGCGCTGCGGGCGACGGGCCTTGCCTCCCTACTCTCGCTCGACACGCTGGCGCAGCACCGCGAGGCGCTGGGCGGCTTCGTCGCGCGCAACCTTTGGCTGGCGGCGGGCGGCTTCGTGCTGGCCTATGCCGGGGCCGTGGCGCTTTCGGTGCCGGGGGCGATCATCCTGACGCTCTCGGGCGGCTTCCTCTTCGGCGCGGTGGTGGGCACGCTGCTGACCGTGCTGGGGGCGACGATCGGCGCGACACTCGTCTTCCTCTTCGCCCGCACCATCTTCGGCGAGAATGCGCTGGACCGCCTGGGGGCACCCGCGCAGCGCCTGGCCGAGGGCATCCGGGCCAATGCGGCCTCCTATCTGCTGGTGCTGCGGCTCGTACCGCTCTTTCCCTTCTTCCTGGTCAATCTGGTGCCGGCCTTCGTGGGCGTGCGGCTGCCGGTCTATGTGCTGACCACCTTCTTCGGCATCATCCCCGGCACCTTCGTCTTCAGCCTGACCGGGGCCGGGCTCGGCTCCATCCTCGATGCCGGCGGCACGCTGGACCTCGGCTCGGTGCTGACGCCGCAGATCCTGGGCGCGCTGCTGGGTCTCGCCGCGCTCTCGCTCGCCGCCATCCCGCTCAAGAAGAGGTTCGCCGCCCGATGATCCCTCGCCGCGCTTTGGGCCTGGTGGCCACCGCCCTGCTGGCCCCCGCCCTGTTGGCCCGCCCCGCCGAAGCGGCCGAGCCCGCGCTCGATGCCCTGCTGGCCCGCTACACCACGACGCCCGCCGACCAGGTGACGCGGGTGGACTATGCGCGCTGGAAGGCGGATGCGGCTGATATGGAGGCACTCGATGGCTGGATCGCCGAGGCCGCAACCCGCCGGCCCTCCGCCATGGCGCGCGCCGAGGCCTTCGCCTTCTGGGCCAATCTCTACAACGCGTTGACGCTCAAGGTGGTGCTGGAGCGTTATCCGGTGCGCTCCATCAAGGACATCCGCTCGACCGGCGTGGGGCTGGATCCGCGCCAGTTCCTCGGCCCCTGGCGCACGCGCCTCGTCACCGTCGAGGGGAGCCGCATGTCGCTGGACGATATCGAGCACGGCACGATGCGCCCGACCTTCCGCGACCCGCGCGTGCATTATGCGGTGAACTGCGCCTCCATCGGCTGCCCGAACCTGCCCGGCCGCGCCTGGCGGGCGGCGAGCCTCGCGGCCGATCTGGATGCCGCCGCGCGTGCCTTCGTCAACCATCCGCGCGGCGCCGCCCTGCTGCCCGGCGGGGGTTTGCGCGTCTCCTCCATCTACAAGTGGTTCCGCGAGGATTTCGGTGGCGATGATCTGGGCGTCATCGCCCATCTGCGCCTCCACGCGGCGCCGCCGCTGGCCGACGGCCTGCGGGATGTAACCCGCATCGCCGAAGATGTTTATGATTGGTCGCTGAACGACAGCAGCCCGCCCGCCCGCGCCTGAACCCGGAGCCTCGCCCTTGTCCATCCGCAGCCAGACCACCACGCCGCTCAACCCGGCGAAATTCCAGGATCCGGTGCTGACCCTGAAGGGCGAGCGCCGGGCGCAGGTCCGCCTCGCGGCGCTCGAGACGCTCTGGTTCAACACCGGCACGCTCTGCAACATCACCTGCGCGAATTGCTACATCGAGAGCAGCCCGCGCAACGATGCGCTGGTCTATCTCTCGGCCGCCGAGGTGCGCGGCTATCTGGACGAGGCGGCGGGCTTCCCGGTGCAGGAGGTGGGCTTCACCGGCGGTGAGCCCTTCATGAACCCGGACCTCGTGCCCATGCTGGATGATGTGCTCGCGCGCGGCTTGCGGGCCCTGGTGCTGACCAACGCCATGCAGCCCATGCGACGCTATGCCGCACCCCTGCTCGCCCTGCGCGGCCGGCATGGGGTGGAGCGCCTGATCATCCGCGTCAGCCTCGATCACCACGACGCCGCCATCCATGACCTGGAGCGTGGCGCGGGCAGCTTCGCGCGCACGCTGGAGGGCCTGGCCTGGCTGGCGCGCGAGGGCTTCGTCATCCATGTCGCGGGCCGCGCCGGCTTCGGCGCCGAGGATGAGGCGACGATGCGCGCCGCCTATGCGGCGCTCTTCGCCGCGCATGGCATCCCGGTGGAGGCGCAGGACCCCGTGGCCCTCATGCTCTTCCCCGAGATGGATGCGGGCCGCGACGTTCCGGAGATCACGGAATCCTGCTGGGGCATCCTGAAGAAATCGCCGGATTCCATGATGTGCGCCTCCTCGCGCATGGTGGTGAAGCGCAAGGGTGCGGCGCGCCCGGCCGTGCTGGCCTGCACGCTGCTGGCCTATGACGAACGCTTCGAACTCGGCGCCACGCTGGCCGAGGCGGACCGGCCCGTCTCCCTCAACCACCCGCATTGCGCGACCTTCTGTGTGCTGGGTGGCGCCGCCTGTTCGCGATGAGCCTGGGCCTCGTTCCGCCGCATCCCCAGCAATCCGTGAAAGGCCCCGCCCCATGAATCGTCGCCATGCCCTGCTGGCCGCGCCGCTGCTGCTGCCCGGCTTCGCCCGCGCGCAAACCCGCCCGCCCATCCGCTTCGCCGTCGGCCCCTTCCAGCCGACGGCGGGCGATACGCGCCGCGCCTTCGAGCCCTTCTTCGCGCATCTCGCGGGCGCGCTGGGCCGGCCCTACGAACTGACCGTCACCACCGACTGGGCCGGCATCGCGGTGGCACTCGGCGCGGGGCAGGTGGATGCGGCCTGGATGGGCCCCTGGGGCTATGTGCTGGCACGCGACCGCGCCCGGGCCGAGGCGCTGGCGACGGTGCTCTACCAGGGCCGCCCCACCTATCACGCGATCATCCTGGCACGCGCGGGCCTTTCCATCGCCCGCTTCCCCGAGGATGCGCGCGGGCTTTCCATCTCCTTCGCCGATGCGGGCTCCACCAGCGGCTGGCTCATCCCGCATCACTGGTTCGCGCAGCAGGGCATCGATGTGCGGCGCTTCTTCCAGTACCGCGATGGCGCGAGCCATGCGGCGAATGTGATCTCCGTCGCCTCGGGCCAGGTGGACCTCGCCACCGATTTCGACCGGAACTTCAACGCCATGCTCGGCTCGGGCCGCGTCCGGCCCGAGCAGGCGCGCATCGTCTGGCAGAGCGAGCCGCTGCCCAATGACGCGCTGGCCGTGCGCCACGACCTTCCGGCCGAGACGAAAGCCGCGCTGGCGGCGGCGGCACTCGCCATCACGCCCGAGCAGGCGTTGCGGGTGCTGCCCCCCAACTACACGGGCTGGGTGCCGGCCACGCCCACCACCTATGCGCTGATCGAGGCGGCGGGGCGCTCGCTCGGGCGGCTGCGTACTTCGTGAAATGGGGCTGGCTGGCCTTCCTGGCCCTGCTGGCGGCCTCGGTCTGGGTGGTCGCACCCGATCCGGCGCGGCTCGCGGCAGGCCTGCCGCGCCTCATGGGCTGGCTCGCCGGCGCCTGGCCGCCGGATTTCTCGGAGGGCGGCGACATCGCCCGCCGCGCGGCGGAGACGGTGGGCATCGCAACGCTCGGCACGCTGGCGGCCGCGCTGATGGCGTCGCCGCTGGCCTTGGTCGCCACCCGCCAGGTGACGCCGAGCTTTGCGCTCTACCACCCGCTGCGCGCGGTGCTGGACGCGCTGCGCGGCGTGGATGGCTTCGTCTTCGCGCTGCTTTTCGTGGCTGCCGTGGGCCTCGGCCCCTTTGCCGGCATGCTGGGGGTGGCGCTGCATTCGGCGGGTTCGGTCGCCAAGCTCTGGTCGGAAGCGATGGAGGAGGCCGATCCCCGGCCCTCCGAGGCGATCCTGGCCGTCGGCGGCAGCCGCTGGCATGTGGCGCTCTGCGCGCTGCTGCCGCAGACATTGCCGCAGAATCTGGGCGCGCTGCTCTATGTGTGGGAGGCGAATATCCGCGCCTCCACAGTGCTGGGCCTGGTGGGCGCCGGCGGCCTCGGGCAGGAGCTCAAGAACGCGGTGGACCTGCTGGATTTCAACCGCGTGCTCGCCATCCTCATCGTCATCGTCGCCCTCACTTTGGCGGCCGACCGCATCAGCGGCGCGCTCCGGAGAAGCCTTGCATGATCCCGCTCATCCGCCTTGACGCGCCGATGCTGGTCTTCGGCGGCCCCTATTCCAACCTGCAGGCGACTGAGGCTGTGCTGGCCGAGGCGGCGCGGCGCGGCATCACGGGGGACCGCATCCTCTGCACGGGCGATGTGGTGGCCTATGCCGCCGATGCCGCCGCCTGCTGCGACCTGATGATGGCAAGCGGCGCCCTCGTCCTCATGGGCAATTGCGAGGAGAGCCTGGCGGCCGAGGCCCCCGATTGCGGCTGCGGCTTCGAGGAGGAGACGGCCTGCGACCTGCTCTCCCGCGCCTGGTATGCCCATGCGAACCGCCAGGTCACGCAGCAGCACCGGGCCTGGATGGGTGGGCTGCCGCGGCAGCTGCATCTGGAACTGCCCGACCGGCGCAGGCTCGCCGTGCTGCATGGCGGGGCCAGCGAGATCAGCCGCTTCCTCTTCGCCTCGGCCCCCGAGCCGGTGCTGGCCGAGGAACTGGCCGAGACCGCCTGCCAGGGTGTGATCGCCGGGCATTGCGGCATTGCCTTCGCGCGGCGGCTCACGGGCGGTGGGCTCTGGCTGAATGCGGGGGCCATCGGCATGCCGGCCAATGATGGCACGCCGCGCGTCTGGTACGCCGTGCTCACACCCTCCCGGCGCGACCTGACGGTGGACGTGCTGCCCCTAGCCTATGACCATGCCGGCGCCGCCGCCGCGATGCGCAGGGCCGGCCTGCCGGAGGGCTATGCGGCCGGGCTCGAGAGCGGGCTCTGGCCCTCTTGCGACGTACTGCCCAGCGTGGAACTCGCCGCGCGCGGGCGGCCGCTGGCACCGCTTCGCCTCATCTGGTGAGGGGGCATCGTTCCTCGCCGTCATGCGAGCCGACGAGATCAACCCAATTGCGCGGCATGTAGGCGCGTGCCGAGGGGGCGAGCGGCGCGGCGATGCTGCGTCCGGCCAGCGCGGAGGAAAGCCCGGGCGTCAAGCCGGCGGTCCAGAGCCGGTCGCCCGGCTGGCTGTCTGTCGCCAGCGGCCCGGTGCCGGGCAGCAGCCCACGGCCGAAGACGCGGCGCTGAATCCCCGGCTGGCTGAGGAAGGCGGCCAGATTGGTCAGCACCGCCTCCGTGCCGGGCAGGCCGGCCTCCACCTCCTCATTCAGGTCGGCAGCGATCCAGGGCAGGCCCTCCAGCCGGACCGAGCCCCCCGGCAGGGTGAAGCCCGGATGGTCATGCAGATCGGCGGGCACCGAGGCGTTCAGACGCGTTCCCTCGCCCGCGATGACGAGGAAGAGGTCACTCGCCGGGGGCGCCTGGGCGGCGGCGGGGGGGTGGCAAGCGCGGGGGCAAGGCGGGCCAGCTTGATGCAGCCATCTCCAGTCTCACGAAATGGCCGCATGGGGCCGCGCCGCCTTGCAAGCGCGGCTCTACTCGGCGCGGATGTTCCCGGCGCGCACCACTTCCTGATATCGCGCCAGCTCCGATCGCAGCAGCGCCGTCATCTGCTCGGGCGTCTTGCGCCAGGGGGTCATGCCGATATTGACGAGGCGTTGCCGGAATTCGGGTTCAGCCTGCATGGCATCGAGCTCGGCGCCGAGGCGGCGGATTATCGCCGCATCCGTGCGGGCGGGCGCGAAGAGGCCCTGCCAGGCCAGCATCTCCATTCCCTGGAAAGCGGGCAGGCTGGCCAGCGGCGGCAGGCCTTCAATCACGCCGAGGGAGGAATTGGCGAAGCCCTTGATCCGCCCCTCGCGCAGCAGCGGCGCCGTGGTCGTGATGGTGAGCACCGCGAGGTCGAGCCGGCCAGCGATGAGGTCGGAGGGAATCTGCGCGGCGACGCGGTAGGGGACGTGTTCCAGCTTCAAGCCCGCGCCGCGCGCGATGATCTCGCCCCAGAGATGCAGGGAGGTGCCGGTGCCGGAGGTCGCGAAGGTCAGCCCATCGGGGCGGGAGCGCGCGAGCGTCAGCAGGCCCGCCAGATCATTCGCCGGCAGGTCGGGCCGGCCGACCAGGGTCAGCGGCAGCGAGGCCAGCATGCCGACGGGCGCAAAGTCGCGCAGCGGGTCGTAGCGGACGGCATTGGGCGTGACGAAGGGCGAAATGGTGAAGGGGCTCTCCACGCCGACCAGCAGCGTGTAGCCATCCGGGGCAGCCCGGGCCACGCGCTCCGTGCCGATGGTCCCGCCCGCGCCCGGCGCGTTCTCCACGACCACGGTCTGCCCAAGCCGGCGCGTGAGTTCGGCGGCGGCCAGGCGCGCCACCGTGTCCACATTGCCGCCCGCCGCGAAGGGCACGACGAGCGTGATGGTCCGCGTCGGCCAGGACTGGGCGAGTGCTGGCGTCGCGAGCGGTGTCAGCAGCAGGCCGCGGCGGGCGATCATGTGATGGCTCCATCGGGGAAGCATTCGGCGGCGAGCGCGTCGAATTCCTGGGCAAAGGCCGCTTCCAGGTGGCGGCGCGCGGGCTCGGGGAGAAAACTCCCGCGGATGCCGTTCAGCATGAAGCCGCGCAGATCCGAGAGGCCGAAGCCGAAATCCTCCACCATCATCCGCCAGCAGCGCGTGGGCGTCACCTGGTGCAGGGGCGGGTCGTCCGTGTTGGGATGGATGAGAAGCCCGGCCTCGGGCATGCGGGCGAGCGGGTGGCCTTCCGGCCAGTTTTCGAGGGTGCGCAGATAGTAGGAATTGGTCGGCACCACCGTGAAGAGGATGCCGCGCTCGGCGCAGCGGGCGGTCAGCGCCGGGTCTTCCAGAATGGTGTAGCCGTGGTCGATGCGGTCCACCTCCAGCAGGTCGATGGCGGTGGCGATGTTGCGCGGGTGGCAGCCGAATTCGCCGGCATGGGCGGTGAGCTTGAAGCCGGCCTGCTTGGCGATGCGCCAGGCGCGCCAGAAAAGCTCGGGCGGGCGGTCCGTCTCGCGGTAGTCGATGCCCATGCCGATGATGGCGTCGCGGCGATGCGCCACCATCCATTCGGCCATCTCGGTCGCGGCCTCGGGCGGGGCTTCGCGGTCGATGGAAGGGATCAGGAGGGCGGATACGCCGAAATCGGCCGCCGCATCGCCGAAGCCGGCCAGGATGGCGTCCGCGCCCTTGGCGTAGGGGAAGAGATGCGCGGTGCCGGTCGGGTTCCAGAAGATCTCGGAATGGCGCACGCCATGCGCGGCCTGGTCCTGCAGGTGCTCATAGGTGATGCGGTGGAGGTCGCGCGGGTCGCGCAGGATGCGGTTCTCGATCGCGCGCAGGATGTGCAGCACACCCTTCGGCCTGGCGTCCCGGGCGTAGAGCGCCTCCACCTCGGCGGCTGGCATGCCGCAGCGGGCGGCCATCTCGGCGAAGGTTTCCTGCCGCACCGCGCCCAGCAGGTGGACATGGACATCCACCTTGGGCAGCGCATGGCAGAAGGTCTCGAGCGTGTCGGTCATCTCGTCATTCTGACATGACGCCGGGGAGATGACAGGCCCGGCTTCGCATGCGACGAAGCGGGCCATGCAGAAGCCCGCCAACCCCCGTTTCTCCTCCGGTCCCTGCGCCAAGCGGCCCGGATTTTCCCTGGATGCGCTGGAGGGGGCACTCCTCGGCCGCAGCCATCGCGCGGCGGACCCCAAGGCGCGCCTCGCCGAGGTCATCACGCGCTCCAAGGCCATTCTCGGCATGCCCGCGGATTACCGCCTGGGCATCGTCCCCGCCTCCGACACCGGCGCCGTCGAGATGGCGATGTGGAGCCTGCTGGGGCCGCGCGGCGTGGATGTGCTGGCCTGGGAGAGCTTTTCCGCGGAATGGGCGCATGACATCCAGGCCGAGCTGAAGCTGCCGGATGTGCGGCTGCTGCGCGCCGATTACGGCCGGCTCCCCGATCTCTCGGCCGTGGACCCGGCGCGCGATTGCGTCTTCGTCTGGAACGGCACCACCAGCGGCGTGCGGCTGACCCATGCCGACTGGATCCGTGATGACCGCGAGGGCCTGACCATCTGCGACGCGACCTCGGCCGCCTTCGCCATGGACCTGCCCTGGGAGAAGCTCGATGTCGTCACCTGGTCCTGGCAGAAGGTGCTGGGGGGCGAGGCGGCGCATGGGATGCTGGCGCTCTCGCCAAGGGCGGTGGCGCGGCTGGAATCGCACAAGCCGGCCTGGCCGCTGCCCAAGGTGTTCCGCCTGACCAAGGGCGGGAAGCTGATCGAGGGCATCTTCAAGGGGGATACGATCAACACGCCCTCCATGCTCTGCGTCGAGGATGCGCTGGATGGGCTGCGCTGGGCGGAGTCCGTGGGCGGGCTGCGCGGGCTGATCGCGCGGGCGGAGGGGAATTTGGCGACGGTGGCGGGCTGGGTGGTGCAAAGCGATTGGGCGCGCTTCCTGGCGGAGGAACCGGCCACACGCTCCTGCACCAGCGTGTGTTTGCGGATCGTGGCGCCGTGGTTCACGGCGCTGGATGCTGGGGCGCAGGCCAAGGCGGCGGCACGGCTTTCGGCCGTGCTGGAGGCGGAGGGCGTGGCGCTGGATGCGGCGAGCTATCGGGACGCGCCGCCGGGGCTGCGGATCTGGTGCGGGGCGACGGTGGAGCAGGCCGATGTAGCGGCGTTGCTGCCTTGGCTGGATGGGGCGTTTGGGCGGGTGGCGGGGGAGTTTGGGTGAAGCGTACGGCCTCCTGCCACGCGTTGAGGATGCACTCACGTCGGACGGTTGGTTGATTTGTCATTTGGAATGATTGCACAGCGACTGGATTTTGAGTTGCCGAAGGTTAATGCTCTCCCCGTCTGATAGCAGCGGAGCGCATGCATGTTTGGCACCCTAGGGAACGATATCTTCACGGCAGGCATCCAACTGGCGGATGTGGACGCCTTGGAGGGTATCGACAGGCTGAACCTGAATTACGCGGGCGCCCTGATCGACGGCCGGACGGTGACGTCCATCAATTTCCAGCATCTGACGCTCCACTTTTGGCCTTACCTTGAAGTTGTCGGGCTGAGCGATGGCACGACGGTCGCCCTGGCGCTCAACAACTTTGAAATCTTCGACATCACCGGCTCTGCCGGGGATGACATCATCAGGGGCGGCGACTTCGCCGATACGCTGAGTGGCGGCGATGGCGATGACAATCTGAATGGTGTTGGCGGTCTGAATGTGCTGTCCGGTGGCGCTGGCAACGACCAGCTTGCGGCGCGCTTTGGTGACGTGGTGGATGGCGGCACCGGGAATGACACGATCACCTTCAACGGCACGGACCTGAGTGAAGGGATCGCGCTCAACCTGCTGACGAGTGCTGGCGCGGCGGCGTTCTGGACGGGTGTGGAGGTGGTCACGGGGACGCTGGGCCAGGGCGATGACAGCTTCACGGCGGGCATCCAACTGGTGGATTTGGATGGATCAGACGGCACTGACACGCTGATCCTGGACTACTCGGGCACGCTGGCTGATGGCCGGACGGTGACGTCGATTAACTTTGCGAATCTGGCGCTGCCCTGGCCCTACAACGAAGCCATCGGGCTGAGCGATGACAGCACGGTCCATCTGGCGCTCAACAACTTCGAGATATTCAGCATCACCGGCTCTGTCGGGGCTGATGTGATCAGGGGCGGCGACTTCGCCGATACTCTGAATGGCGGCGATGGCGATGACAATCTGAATGGCGCCGATGGCCATGACAGCCTGACCGGTGGGGCGGGCAATGATGACATCAGCGGCGGGGCGGGGATCGACACGGCGATCTTCTCCGGCCTCCTCAGCCGCTACATCGTCTCGCGCGACGGTTCAGGCGTGTGGACTGTCACGGACACCCAGGTCTCCGGCGAAGGCACGGACACCCTCGCCGCCGATGTTGAAATCCTCCGCTTCAGCGACACAAGTCTCGGGCTGGTGCCGTCCCTGGCGGTCTCCACTACCACCCCCACCCTCACCGAAGGCAACACCGGCACCACGCCCCTCAGCTTCACCATCATCCGCACCGGCGAACTCTCTCTCGCCACGAGCGCGGCCTGGACCCTCTCGGGCACAGTGGATGCGGCCGATTTCGCCGAGGGCGTGCTCCCCTCCGGCACCGTCACCTTCGCCGCCGGCGAGGCCACCCAGACCATCACCCTCAATATCGCCGGCGATGGCCTGGTCGAGGCCGATGAGGCCCTGACCCTCACCCTCGCCAGCCCTGTCAACGCCACGCTGGCCACCGCCAGCGCCAGCGTCACCATCCTCAACGACGACACGTCCTTCGCCATCACCCCGCTGAACGCCGACCGCGCCGAGGGCAA
>JAIYCD010000012.1 GCA_027488195.1 Acetobacteraceae bacterium
ATGCCATCGAGGCGTGCGGCATGGATCAGGTCATCCGGCAGCGAGCGGAAGAACTGCCGGAACAGGAAGATCCCGAAGACCGAAATGGTCGAGGGGATGATCAGCGCGGCATAGGTGTTGAGCATGCCGAGCGCGGCAAAGCCGGCATAGAGCGGCAGGGCCGGCACATGGGGCGGCACCAGCAGGCCCAGCATGACGGCACCAAACACCCATTCACGGCCGCGAAAGCGCAGCTTGGCGAGTGCGTATCCGGCCGGAATGGCGAAGAGCAGCTGGAAGAAGAGGATCCCGCCGCAGACGATGACGCCGTTGAGCAGATAGCGGCCGACCGGCACCTGCGCGAAGACGCGGGAGTAGTTCTCGACCGCCGCGAAGCGCTCGGGGATGAGCGCGAGATTGGCGCGGAAGATCTCATCCGTCGGCTTCAGCGAGGCCGAGATCATCCAGATATAGGGCGCCAGGATGATCAGCCCGAAGAGCGTGAGCAGCGCCAGGCGTGGCATGTCACGCAGCAGGGAGCGGCCACTATCCATAATGGACCCGCCGGTCCAGCACGCGCGTCTGCAGCCACATCAGCCCAAGCACGATCACCAGGAACACCAGCGTGATCGCCGCGGAATAGCCCAGGCGGAGGAAGGTGAAGCCCTCGGTGTACATGGTGTAGAGCAGCACCTCGCTCGCCTTGTTCGGCCCGCCGCGCGTCAGCACCGCCACCGTATCGAAGACGCGGATGCTGCGGATCATGGTGATCGTCACGACGAAAAGCGTGGTGGGGCCGAGCAGGGGCCAGGTGACCAGCCGGAATCGCGCCCAGCCGGAGCGCGCGCCATCCACCGAAGCCGCCTCGCGCAGCTCGCGCGGGATGGCGGTGAGGCCGGCCATGAAGAGCACCATGTTGAAGCCGGCATTCTCCCACACGCCGATGGCGGCGAGCGAGATCAGCACCGTGTCGGATGACGAGAGCCAGGCGGGGCCGGCGATGCCGATCATCCGCAGCAGCGTGTTCACCGGGCCGATGGTCGGGTGCAGCAGATATTGCCAGGCCGCCGCCATGGCCACGGTGAGCGAGACGACGGGCAGGAAGAACACCGCGCGGAAGAAGACGCGCCCGCGCGCGCCGGCCTCGATCAGCAAGGCCAGCGCCAGCCCCAGCCCGACAGAGAGCGGCGCCACCAGGCCCACATAGATGATCGTGTTGAGGAAGGACCGGCGGAAGCCACGATCCTCCAGAAGTTCGCGGAAATTCTCCAGCCCGATCCAGACGGGGATCAGCCCCAGCTCGTAATCCGTGAAGGCCATGGCGATGGCGGCCAGCGTCGGCAGCAGCAGCAGCAGCGCGAAGGAGATCGCGGCGGGCAGCGTCAGCAGCCAGGCGCCGAATGCCTCGCCGCGCCGTGTGCGATGAAGCTCAGACACGCGCGGCCTCGCGCCGATGCGCCAGGATGCGGCGCCCCTCCGGGCCAAAGAGCAATGCGCGGGCCGGATCGAAGCCGAGGCGCAGCGTCTCGCCTGGATGGGGCAGGGCGCCCGGGCCGGCGCGCATGATCACCGCCTCGGTGCCGAGCCGCAGATGCAGCAGCGCGTGATCGCCCAGGAACTCCGTGTGCTCGACGCGGGCGGCGAGGCCATCGCCGGGGATGATCCAATCCTCCGGGCGGATGGCCAGCGTCACGGCGCCACGGGCCGCGCTGTGCAGGCAGGTCGCGGCACCGGCCACGCGCACCACGCCATCCTCGCCGATCGCGGCTTCCAGCCGGTTGATGCGCGGGCTGCCGATGAAGCATGCCACGCGCAGGTCCACCGGCTCGCGGTAGATCACCTCGGGTGAGGCGATCTGCAGGATCTCGCCGGCCTGCATGACGGCCACGCGGTCCGCCATGGTCAGCGCCTCGGATTGGTCATGCGTGACGTAGAGGGTGGCCGCACCCACGCGGCGATGGATCTCCACGATCTCGCGCCGGGTGGTGACGCGCAGGGCGGCATCGAGGTTGGAGAGGGGCTCATCCAGCAGGAAGGCGCCGGGCTCGCGGATCACGGCGCGGGCCAGGGCCACGCGCTGGCGCTGCCCGCCCGAGAGCTGCCCCGGCTTGCGCGCCAGCAGGTGGGAGAGGCCGAGCGGCCCGGCGATGCGGGCCACATCCGCCCCGATGGCGGCGCGCGCGGTGCGGCTGCCGGGAAGCAGGCCCCCCAGCAGCGGCATCCGCTGCCAGGCCGAAAGCCGCCGCATGGTGAGCGGCACGGCGATGTTCTGCGCGACGGTCAGATGCGGGTAGAGCGCATAGGATTGGAAGACCATGGCGATGTCGCGCTCGGCCGGGTGCAGCCTCGTCACCTCGCGCCCGCCGATCCGCACCACCCCGGAATCGGCGCTCTGGATGCCGGCGATGACGCGCATGAGCGAGGTCTTGCCGCAGCCCGAGGGGCCCAGCAGTGCCACGAATTCCCCGCGCGCCACCGAGAGCGAGACACCGCGCAGGATGGGCGTGCCGCCGAGCGTGAGGCGCGCGCCCTCGACGAGAAGGCCGGGCGCATCGGGGGGAAACGTCATGCAAGGCCGGTTACCCGCCGCCAGTGACAGAGGGGTCGCGATTCCGTGAAGCTTCCATGTCACCCACGCCGCTTCGCGGGGCCCAGGGAATGGGCTAGAGGGTGGGCTCCCGCCGCTGCGATGAGGTAGAGCTTGACCCGCGCCGTTTCCCTCGCGGCCGGCAGTGTTGCCGTGGCCCTCGCCGTGCTGGCGATGAAGCTGGTCGCCTGGTGGCTGACCGGGAGCGTGGCCCTGTTCGCCGATGCGCTGGAAAGCGTGGTCAACGTTGCCGCCGCCGCCGCCGCCCTGGTGGCGGTGCATTACGCCGCCCAGCCGGCCGATGCGAACCACCCCTATGGCCATGACAAGGCGGAATATTTTTCCGCCGTGCTGGAAGGCGCGCTGATCCTCGTCGCGGCCTTCATCATCCTGCATGAATGCTGGCAGGTCTGGAACGCGCCGCGCACGCCGGAGCTGAGCCTGATGGCCTTTGGCGTGGCCGTGGCGGCGACGGCGGTGAACGCCGTCTGGTGCGCCGTCCTCTTCAAGCAGGGCAAGCGCCTGCGCTCCCCCGCCCTGCTGGCCGATGCGCGGCATCTGCTCGCCGATGTCATCACCTCCGTGGGCGTGCTGGTGGGCGTGGCGCTGGCGCTCGCCTCGGGCCTGCTCTGGCTCGATCCGCTTCTGGCGGCGCTGACGGCGGTGAACATCCTGTTCAGCGGCGCTCGCCTCGTGCGCGAGAGCGTGGGCGGCCTGATGGACGAGGCCCTGGCACCCGAACTGCTCGCCCGCATCCGCGCCATCGTCGCGGCCGAGGCGGAAGGCGCCATCGAGGCGCATGACATCCGTTCCCGCCAGGCCGGGCGCTCCACCTTCATCGAATTCCACCTGGTGGTGCCTGGCGACATGCGCGTGGTCGAGGCGCATGCCATCTGCGACCGCATCGAGGCGGCGCTCAAGGCGCAGCTCGGCAGTGCCATCATCACCATTCATGTGGAGCCGGACACCAAGGCGAAGCACAGCGGGGTGCTGGTCCTGTGACTCCGGGCGTGCGGTGGGCGACGCCGGAGCGCGGTGCGGGCGTCTCGCGCGCGGCGCTGCTCTCGCTCATGTTGCACGGCGCCGCCCTGGCCGCCGTGCTCGTGCTGCTGGACCGGACGCCGAAGACCGACCCAGAGCCGGAGCGCGGGGTGGAAATCGTCTGGGACCAGGATGCCTCGGAGGCGGTGAGCGAGGCGGAGGAGCCGACGCCCCCCGGCGCCCCGCCCGAGCCGGCACCGCCGCCCAGCGCCGAGGCTCCGCCCCCCGCGCCGCCCTCGCCGCCGGTGGCGCCACCCCCGCCCATGCTGGCGCAGGCTCCGCCGCCCGCCCCACCGCCCTTCAACCTGCCGCCGCTGGAACTGCCCGCGCCTGACCTCTCCCTCGCCCTTCCGCGTGAGATGCTTCAACTCGCGCCGCCCCCGCCCGAGCCGCCGCCCCCGGAGCCGCCGCCCCCGGAGCCGCCGCCGCCTGAGCCACCAGTGGCCGAACCTGAACCGCCGCGGCCGGAACCACCCCCGCCCCCGCCCGAACCGCGCGCCGAGCCCCCGCGCCAACCGCCGCGCCCACGCCCCACGCCGCCCGCGCGCCCGGCCCAGCGCAACCAGCCCCCGGCCGAGGCAAGCCGTTCGGGCGAGGAAGCCGCCGCGCAGAATGCCGCCGGCGTGGGCCGCGCGACCGGCGCCGTCGTCCCGCCCGGCCCGGATGCCCGCTACAACAACGCCGCCCCCAGCTACCCCGAGGCGGCCCGGCTGCGCGGCGAGCAGGGCACGGTCGGCCTGGAGATCGCGGTGGGTACGGATGGGCGCGTCATCACGGTCAATGTGGCGCGCAGCTCAGGCTCGCCCATGCTCGATGCTGCGGCGCGGCGGGCGGTGCAGGAATGGCGCTTCCGCCCCGCGATGCGCGATGGCGAGCCGGTGCCGGGCACCATCCGCACGCAGGTGCATTTCCGGCTGCAGTAGCGGCTTCAGAAATCGATGCCGCGCTGCGCCTTGATGCCGGCCTGGAAGGGGTGTTTCACCTCACGCATCTCGCTGACGAGGTCCGCGTAATCCATGATCTCGGGCTTCGCGTTGCGCCCGGTGAGGATGACGCTGGTGCGCTGCGCCCTTCCCTCCAGCGCAGCCATCACCGCGGGCACCGTCAGGAAGCCGAATTGCAGCGCGATGTTGATCTCGTCGAGCACGACCAGGTCATGCGCGCCGCTCGCCAGCATCTCCGCCGCCGCCGCCAGCGCGGCCTCGGCGGTCTTGGTGTCGCGCGGTAGGTTCTGGGTGTCCCAGGTGAAGCCCTCGCCCATGGTGCGCCAGATGACGCTTCCGCCCAACTTGTCGAAGAACTGTTTCTCGCCCGTCGGCCAGTCGCCCTTGATGAACTGCACCACGCCCACGCTGTGGCCCCAGCCCAGCGCGCGGATGATCACCCCGAAGGCCGAGCTGGACTTGCCCTTGCCGTCGCCGGTGTGGACCAGCACGAGGCCGCGGCCAGGGTCGCGCGCCTCGGTGATCTTGCGGCGCTGCTCGGCCTTGAGGGCCTCCATCTCCGCCTTGTGGGCATCATCATCCGGCATGGCATTCTCCTTTGGTGGTCAGATGGTCACGATCTCGCCGAAGGCGAGGGCGGGGGGCCAATCCTCGGCGCGCGGGCCGGTGGCCAGCGCCGCCTTGATGACGCCCGCATGCGTGACCAGCAGATGAGTGCCCGGGCGCGCGCGGTAGTCGGTCAGTGCCGCCAGCGTGCGCGCCTGGAGTTGCGCCACGCTCTCGCCGCCATGCGGCCTCGCGTGGAGGAAATCGGCCGCCCAGGCATCGAGATCGGCGCGCGGGATGTCGGACCAGGGCTGCCCCTCCCAGGCGCCGAAATCCATCTCGACGAGGCGTGGGTCCCGCGTGGCGGTGAGGCCGTGCCGGCGACCGATCGCCTCGGCCAGCAGCCGGCAGCGGCGGAGCGGGCTGGTGGCGAGGCCGGCCAGTCGTGGCAGGCGCGCCAGCACCGCTTCCAGCGCCGCCTCATGCCCCGCCGCGAGGCCGAGGTCGGTCACGCCATAGCAGACGCCCTCCGCCACCTCCGGCCGCAGATGCCGCATGAGCATCAGAGCCACGCGAGCACACCCAGGTAGAAGCAGATCTCGCCGGCCTGCTGCACGGCGCCCAGGCAATCGCCCGTGTAGCCGCCGATCTTGCGCTCGAAGACGCGCCGCATGCCCCAATGCCCCACCGCCAGCCCGAGCATCCCGAGCAGCGCCGCCATGAGGCCCAGCCCGAGCGCGAGGCCGAGCCACAGCGCCAGCGCGCTGACTGCGGCGATCATCAGGCTCTCGCGGCTCACCCCTTCGGCCACCGGCTTGGCCGTGCCGTGGTCCCGCACATAGCCGCTGGTGGCGATGACCAGCACGGCGGAGAAGCGGCTCAACCCGTGCCCCATGATGAGGGCCAGGATGACGGCGAAAGGCGGCATCGCGGCCAGCGTCGCGGCCTTGAGCGCCAGCGTCAGGATCAGCGCCGAAGCGCCATAGGTGCCGATGCGGCTGTCCTTCATGATCTCCAGCGCGCGGTCGCGGGTCAGCCCGCCGCCCACGCCGTCGAACATGTCGGCCAGGCCGTCCTCATGGAAGGCGCCGGTCAGCAGCAGGCTCGCGGCGATCGAGAGCAGCACCGCCACGAGCGGCGGCCAGGCCAGCAGCGCCAGCGCGTAGACCAGCGCGACGAGGGCGCCGATGAAGGCGCCGACCAGCGGGTAGTAGCGCGTCGCCGCCGTCAGCCGCGCGGGCGTGAAGCCCGCGCTGGCGGGTACCGGCAGACGCGTCAGGAACTGGATGGCCAGCAGCAGGATCGCGAGCTGTTCCCTCATGCGGGCCCGCTCACGGCGGCACTTTCGAAGCTCGCCATCTCGTTCAGCATGGCGGCGGCGGCGCGCATCAGCGGCCAGGCGAGCAGCGCGCCCGAGCCTTCGCCGAGCCGCAGCCCGAGATCCAGCAGCGGTTCCGCCTCCAGCACCGCCAGCAGCGCCCCGTGCCCCTGCTCTGCCGAGCGATGGGCGAAGACGAGGTTCGGGCGGATGGCGGGGGCCATGGTGAGTGCGACCAGCGCGGCGGCACTGGCGATGAAGCCATCCACCAGCACCAGGCGCCGTGCCTCGGCGGCGCCCAGCATGGCGCCGGCCATGGCCGCGATCTCGAAGCCGCCATATTCCGCCAGCGCCTCTTGCGGCGGCAGCTGCGGCGCGGTGCGGGCGGCCGCCGCCTCCAGGATGGATCGCTTGCGCGCGAGCCCCGCGGCATCCACGCCCGTGCCGCGCCCGATGAAGCCCGCCACGGGCTGGCCGGTGATCTTCGCCGCGAGCAGCGCGGCGGCGGAGGTGTTGCCGATCCCCATCTCGCCCAGGCAGAGCGCGTCGAGATCGCCCTCGCAGGACAGTTCCCGCCCCAGGGCGAGCGCGGCCTCGCATTGGGCGGCGGTCATGGCTGGCCCATGCCGTGAATTGGCCGTGCCCGGGCCGATCCGCCGCGCGATGAGCCGCGCATCCAGGATGGGCGCGCCCGCCAGGCCGCAATCCACCACCGCCACCGGCAGCCCCGCCTCGCGCGCGAAGACATTGGCAGCGGCACCGCCTGCCAGGAAGTTCAGCACCATCTGCCGCGTGACTTCGGACGGGTAGGCCGAGACCCCCTCCGCTGCGATGCCGTGATCGCCCGCGAAGAGAATCAGGCGGCCGTGTTCCAGGCGCGGCGCCAGGCTCTGCTGCGCGCGGGCGATCTGCGCCGCGAGCGCCTCGATGCGGCCGAGCGCGCCCAACGGCTTGGTCTTGCCGTCGATCTTCGCGCGGAGCGCGGCCTCGAACTCCTGCGGGGACATCATGGCTGCCGTTGAAGGCGGTCCCGCCAAGCTTGTCCAGCTTGGGCCCTTGGCCAAACCCTGCTATCCGGCCTGCCATGCGCGCACTCCAGCTCCTTGCCGATCGTGACCTCCGCCTGGTCGAGCTCCCGCCCCCGCCGCCGCCCGGCCCGGGCGAGGTGCAGCTCGCCATGCGGGCCGTGGCGCTCAACCACATCGACGTCTGGGGCTGGCGCGGCATGGCCTTCGCCAAGCGCGAGTTGCCGATCAGCGTCGGCGCCGAAGGCGTGGGCGAAGTCATCGCCCTGGGCGAGGGTGTGACCGGCTTCACGCCGGGCCAGCTCGCCGTCCCCTATGGCGGCCTGACCTGCGGCACCTGCAAGGAATGCCTGCGCGGGCGCGACAATCTCTGTGAGAACATCAAGGGCATTCGCGGCTTCCATGTGGATGGCTTCGCGCGCGGGGTGATGAACATCCCCGCGCGGCAATGCGTGCCCGTGCCGGCCGGCGTCGCGGTCGAGGATGCGGCCTGCGCGGGCATCACCTTCTCCACCGTGCAGCACATGCTCTTCGACAATGCGAAGCTGGAACCGGGCGAGACGGTGCTGATCCATGCCGCCGGCTCGGGCATCGGCACCGTCGCCGTGCGGATGGCCAAGGCCATCGGCTGCACCGTGATCGGCACGGTGGGCGACGAGTTCAAGGCCCAGAAGGCCCGCGCCGAGGGCGTGGACCATGTGGTGAACTACAACACCGACCGCTTCGAGAGCGTGGCCCGCCGCGTGACCGGCAAGCGCGGCGTGGATGTGGTGTTCGAGCATGTGGGTGCGGCCACCTGGGCGGGCTCGCTGCTCTCGATGAAGATGGGCGGGCGTCTCGTCACCTGCGGCAGCACCAGCGGCGTCTCGGCCGAGACGAACCTGATGATGATCTTCCAGCGGCAGCTGCGCATCCAGGGCAGCTTCGGCGCCACGATGCGCAATATCGCGGAGGGCGTGGAGAAGATGGCGCAGGGCATCCGTCCCGTGCTCGACACCGTGCTGCCGATGGAGCGCTTCGAGGAAGGGCTCGCGCGGCTCGAGGCGCGGAACGTCTACGGGAAGATCGTCATCCTGCTGTGAAGCGGCTCCAGCGCATCGGGGAATGGCTGGTCGCCTGGCTGTCTCGCCGGGTCTTCGGGCTGCTGCGCCTTCTGGGGCCGGACCGCGCCTCGAATCTCGGCGCCTGGATCTCGCCGCGCGTGGGGCGCTTCCTGCCGCATCACCGGCACGCCATGGAGAATCTGCGCCTCGCCTTTCCGGAGAAATCCGAGGCGGAGCGCGAGGCGATCGCTCGCGAATCCTGGGCCAATCTCGGCCGCACCGTCTGCGAATATCCGCATCTTGACCAGCTCTATGACGGCGACGGCAAGCGCGTGGAGTCCCAACAGGCGACAAAGGATCGCTTCGCCGCGATCCGCGAGGGCGGCCGGCCGGTGCTGATCTTCGGCGCGCATCTGGCCAATTGGGAATTGCCGGCGGTGATCGCGCATGCCTTCGGGCAGCGCGCCGCCCTGCTCTACCGCACGCCGAACAACCCCTATATCGCGGCTGACATCATCAGGATGCGCGAGCCCATCATGGGCGAACTGATTCCGGCCGGGATCTCCGCACCGATCCGCATGACGCAGGCGGTGGATGAGGGGATCAACCTCGGCATGCTGGTCGACCAGCGCTTCGGCCGTGGGCCGCGCGTGCCCTTCTTCGGGCACCCGGTCGCGGCCAATCCCTTCATCGCGCGGCTGGCCCGGCGCTTCGAGGCGCCGGTGCACGGCATGCGCGCCATCCGCCTGCCGAACAACCGCTTCAGCCTGGAACTCACCGCGCCACTCGACCTGCCGCGCGACGCGTCAGGCAAGATCAACATCGAGGCGGCAACCGCGATGATCAACCGGATGATCGAGGACTGGGTGCGGGAGCATCCGGGCCAATGGCTCTGGATGCATCGCCGCTGGCGGCCCTGAGGCGGGAATCAGGGGGGCGTGCATTCGGGCAGCGCGAGCGGACCGCCAGGTGCTGTCAGCGTCGCGATTTCCGCCCTTGTGGTCTCGATCCGCGCCACCAGTTCGGCCGGCGGCATTGTGGCCATCACGTCCGCCGCGCAGATCGCCTGCAAGTCGCCGCGCACCGGATCGCGATAGGTTCGCTGCCGGGCCGTGACGAACCGGGCGAACTCCTCCCGCAGCGCTGCCTCGGCTTGCGCGCCCAGGATGCGAACGGCATGACCGATCACGGCCTCGCTCATGGCATCGGCGGCGCCCCGCATTTCGGGCGTCGCGTTGCCGCAGACATCGCGGAACGCGACGAGGTCCAGCGCGCTCGTCGCGGCCATGTACAGCGCATAGGGCAGCCTGCAAGACCGGGATGGCTGCGCCAGGGCAACGCCCGGCGCCACCAGCATCAGGCAGGCCGCGAGGCGAAGCTTCGCGGCCCTCACCTCACGCAGCGGTCTTGATCGCGACCTTCTTCACGCTCTCATCCACGGCACCCGCGAAGGTCTCGAAGTTCTGCTCGAACAGGCCGACCAGGTTCTTCGCCGTCGCGTCATAGGCGGCCTTGTCGGCCCAGCTGTCGCGCGGGTTGAGCACGTTGGCGGGGATGCCGGGAACGCTCTTGGGGATCATCAGGCCGAAGAACGGATCCTGCACGAATTCAACCTGCGCGAGCGAGCCGTCCAGGGCCGCGCGCAGCAGCGCGCGCGTGTGCTGGATGCTCATGCGCTGGCCGGTGCCATAGGCGCCGCCGGTCCAGCCGGTGTTCACCAGCCAGCAATCGGCGCCGTGCTTCGCGATCAGGTCGTTCAGCATCTTGCCATAGACTTCCGGGTGGCGCGGCAGGAAGGGGGCGCCGAAGCAGGTCGAGAAGGTCGCCTGCGGCTCGCGGCCCAGGCCCTTCTCGGTGCCGGCGACGCGCGCCGTATAGCCCGAGAGGAAGTGGTACATCGCCTGCGCGGGCGAGAGCTTGGAGATGGGCGGCAGCACGCCGAAGGCATCGGCCGTCAGCATCACCACATTCTTCGGCAGGCCGGCCTTGCCCGTGATCGTGACGTTCGGGATGAACTCGATCGGGTAGCAGGAGCGCGTGTTCTCGGTGTAGCGGTTGTCCTCGAGGTCGAGGATGCCGCGCTCATCGGCCACCACGTTTTCCAACACGGCGCCGAAGCGATGCGAGGCGTCCCAGATCTGCGGCTCCGCTTCGCGCGAGAGCTTGATGACCTTGGCGTAGCAGCCGCCCTCGAAGTTGAAGACGCCGGCATCCGACCAGCCATGCTCGTCATCGCCGATCAGGCTGCGCTCGGGGTCGGAGCTGAGCGTGGTCTTGCCGGTGCCGGAGAGGCCGAAGAACAGGGCCACATCGCCCGCCTTGCCGACATTGGCGCTGCAATGCATGGGCAGCACGCCGCGCGCCGGCAGCAGCCAGTTCATGACGGTGAAGATGCTCTTCTTGATCTCGCCCGCGTAGCTCGTGCCGGCGATCAGGATGGTCTTCTGCGCGAAGCTCAGCGCGATGCAGGTGCTGGTGCGGCAGCCATCCACCGCGGGGTCCGCCTCATATTCCGGGGCGTGCAGGATGGTGAAGTCCGGCGTGAAGCCGGCCAGGTCCTCCACCGGCGGGCGGATGAACATGTTGCGCGCGAACATCGCATGCCAGGCATTGGTCGTGACCAGCCGCACGCGGATGCGATGCGCCGGGTCGGCGCCCGCATAGAGGTCCTGCGTGAAAAGGACGGGGCGCTCCGCCAGCCAGCCGCGTACCTTGGCGGCGAGGCCCTGGAACTTCGCCGGCTCCATCTTCTTGTTGACCTTGCCCCACCAGATCTCGTTCGTGACCTCGGCGTCGTCCACCACGAACTTGTCCTGCACCGAGCGGCCGGTGTGAACGCCGGTGATGGCGATGAAGGCGCCATCGGCGGAGAGGCGGCCTTCGCCGCGGGCCAGGGCGTGCTGCACCAGCAGGGGCGCCGTGAGGTTGGCGTGCACCGGGTTGCCGGAGGTGACGCCGGTCCCGGCGAGGGCGGTTGCGGTCATGCGGAATGTCCCTGTTGCGAGCAAAAAGCCGTGACCGCGTCCATGTCCCGGCCGTGTAGGTTCACTGAGGGGCATTTCGATGACAGTCGCGGCGGAATTACGGCGCTGGAGCAGCCTCGGTCAATGCCGCCAAGGGCTTCGAATCCGTGCCTTTCGTGAATTTCGTTATTGCTGCGTTGCAGCAAGCGCCGCCCGCGCCACCCTGGCTGCCCGGACCAATTCCGTGCGCACCGCATTCGCATCCGCCACCGGGGCCGAGAAGGCCATGCGCAGCACCGCTTCGCCTGCGGCGATGTCGAGTCCGTCCACATCCACTGCCGTCAGGCGCCACGCACCGGGCGGGCCGCCGAGCAGGCCGGTGGCGATGGCCTCGACCGCCTCGGCATGGTCGGCATTCACATGGGCGATGATGTCCGTCTCCGCCTCGGCGATGGCGGACACTGCCGCAGCATCGGGCAGGAGCTGCGCAAGGCGCAGCCGCGTGGCGCGGGCGAAGCCGCCCACCATGAGGGCGCCCAGCGGCTTGATCCGCCACAGGCCGAAATCGCCGAAATCGGCATAGAGCGCCGCATAGGGGTGGCGCGCCAGCCAACGCGCCTTCAGGCGGGCATCGGTGATCGGCTCGGCCATGCCCGTCAGCGTGACGCGCGGCGCCGTCTGTGGGTTGGCGCTCTCGGCCGGGCCGGTGAAGAGCAGCGCGCAGCGCGGATCGCGTTGCAGGTGCCGCGTGTGCTCCGAGAGCGAGGAGAGCCAGAGCAGCGGCGCCAGCTCCGGCGCGCAGGCGGGCGTCACGAGGCTCGCGAAGGGCTGGCCCTCCTGCTGCGTGGCCAGCGTCGCCGCTGCGGCGGCGCGGATGATGCGGCGGGCTTCGAAGCCGGGATCGTCGGTCATGACGGGAGAATGGGCATGGCGCGCCGGCCTGTCATCCCAGGCGCCGATCTTGCGCGAAGCGCCGGATGAAGCGAAAAGTCTTTTCATATGGCGCTGGCAACAACGCCCATGAAGCGTAACCCATAATACCTGGCTGAGGAGGCCGCCCATATGTCCATTCCCAAGTATAGTTCGGTTGCGTCAGCAACCCTCCTTGGCTTCACTCTGCTCTCTGGCGTCGCCACGGCGCAGACCGTGCCCAACGCGAATGATCCAGGCTGGCGCTTCTCGGCCACCCCCTATCTCTGGGTGCCGACCGTGGGCGGCGAGTTGCGCTATGGCCAGCGCGAGCGGGGCACGGCCCATGTGGATGTGGACCCCAAGAGCGTTCTGGACTCGCTGAAATTCGGCCTGACCTTCGGCGCCGAGGCGCGCTATGGCCGCTTCACCCTGGCGACGGACCTGCTCTACCTCGACCTCGGCAACCAATCGAGCCAGGTGCGCAGCGTGGATTTCGGCCCCTCCGGCCGCGTCCAGGCCTCGGCCAATCTCGGCACCCAGTCCTCGCTGACCAACACCCTTTGGACGCTGGCGCCGGGCTACACCCTGGCCGAGGGAAGCTGGGGCAATGTGGACATCCAGGCGGGCTTCCGCGTCCTCGCCGTCAGCGCCCGCACCAATGTCCAGCTTGCGGCCGATGTGGTCGGCCCGCGCGCGGGCGAGAGCTTCGCGCGCGCCGGCCGCCTGAGCGCGAGCGACCAGCTCTGGGACGGCATCATCGGCCTGCGCGGCCGCTTCGAGCTGGGCCAGGGCTTCTACATCCCCTACGCGGCCGACATCGGCGCCGGCGGCTCGACCGCGACATGGCAGGTCCAGGGCGGGCTTGGCTACTCGACCGGCTGGGCCGGGGTGGTGGCCGGGTATCGCTACCTTTCCTACTCGGCGAATGGCAATTCGCTGATTCGGGACCTGCACCTGGGTGGCCCTTTCATCGCGCTCAACATGAAGTTCTGACGCTCCGCTTGATTCGGATCATGGCGCGCGGTCGCCGGTCATGCAGGATGGCCGGCGACCGGGCGAGGACATGATCCGCAAGCGGATCGCCAAGGCCACCGGCGCCAGCAGCTCGGAGCTGATCTTTCCGAAGCTGGTGGAGGAGGGCGGCGCCCAGCCCCGCATCCGCGACAACCCGCCCCTGCTGTTCCACTGGGGCGGGCCGGACAGCGAGGCGCACAAGGCCCTGACCACCGAGGCGCTGGGGCGCTATCGCGCCAGCCTGCCGGATGACCGCAAGCAGTTGTTCGACCGCCATGAGCTGGCCGATGGCGCGATGAAGGTGGTCGGCATCGGCAGTGTGGGCACCTTCTGCATGGTGCTGCTCTTCACCTCGATCGGGGGCGATCCGCTCTTCCTCCAGGTGAAGCAGGCCAATCCCTCGGTGCTGGAACCCTATGCCGGGCCCAGCGCCTACGGACATCACGGCCAGCGCGTGGTGATGGGCCCGCTGGTCGAGACCTTCGATGCCGAGATGCTCGAGCTTTGCGGTGAGCTGTGCGGCTGGTCCCTGGCCCGGGCGCATGCCAAGGCCGGCGACCCCTGGACCATCAGCGGCTATCTGGGCGGAAGCGACAAGTTCGACGAGGCGATGGGCGACTTCGCCCATGCCTATGCCGACCAGGCCGAACAGGACCACGCGGCGTTGAAGGCCGCGGTCCGCACGGGGCGGATCGCGGTCGAGATGGAGCGGTGACCGAAGCGCGAACTGCGCAAGACGGATCAAAGGCGGCTGCGGCATAAGCGGCGCATGCCGATCAAGACCCGAACCCTCACGGATCATGCCGCGCGCATCGCCCGCGCCATGGCCCACCTCGCCGCCCATCCGGACCGCACGCCGAGCCTGGAGGAACTGGCCGAGATCGCCGCCTTCTCGCCCTGGCATTTCCACCGCGCCTATCGCTCGCTGATGGGCGAGACGCCGGCCGAGACGCTCGCGCGCATCCGCCTCTCCCGCGCCGCCGCCGCGCTCATCAAGAGCGACGCGCCGATGGCGCGGATCGCCGCCGCTGCGGGCTATCGCTCGACCGCCGCCTTCACCCGTGCCTTTCGCGACGCGCTGGGCCTCCCGCCCGGCGCCTATCGCGCCCGCGCGGCCATCGGCACCCACATTCCCGAGGAGGAGACCATGCAGGACATCATCATCGTCGAGACCCCGGCCATGCACCTGGCGGCCTTGCCGCATCGTGGCTCTTTCGACGCCATGGGCGCGGTCTTCGACCGGCTGGGTGCCTGGGCCGCGGCGCGCGGGCTGATCACGGAGAGCACGCGCTTCATCGGCATCTACCCGGATGACCCGCACAGCGTGCCGGAGGCGGAGCTACGCTCCCAGGCCGCACTCACCGTGCCGCCCGGCACGCCGCTCGACCCGGGGATGGAGGTGGTGGAACTGCCGGCCCTGCGCTGCGCCCGGCTGCGCTACCAGGGCCCCTATGCCGAGCTGGAGGCGGTGTATGACCGGCTCTATGGCGAATGGCTGCCGCAATCCGGCGAGGAGCCCGGCGGGTTCCCGGTCTTCGAGGAATACCTGAACGACTGCCGCAGCCTGCCGCCCGCCGAATGGCTGACGGACATCTTGCTGCCCCTCAAGCCACGCTGAAGGCGGTTTTGCCCCGGCTTGGCCTGTTTTGTGCCACCATCGGCGCCTATAAGCGTCGTCAAGGAGGCCCAAATGCCGCAAACCATCGCCCTCGTGGATGACGACCGCAACATCCTCACCTCGCTCTCCATGACGCTGGAGCAGGAGGGCTACACCGTCCGCACCTACACTGACGGCGAGAGCGCGCTGCAGGGCCTGATGGCCAAGCCCGCCGACCTCGCCGTGCTCGACATCAAGATGCCGCGCATGGATGGCATGGAGCTGTTGCAGCGCCTGCGCGCGCGCTCGGCCATGCCGGTCATCTTCCTCACCTCCAAGGATGAGGAGGTTGATGAGCTGATGGGCCTGCGCCTGGGTGCGGACGACTACATCACCAAGCCCTTCAGCCAGCGCCTGGTGCTGGAGCGCATCCGCGCCCTGCTGCGCCGGAACGAGGCGATGAAGGCCGAGAGCAGCGGCGTGGTGGCCGGCGGCCTGCTGGTGCGCGGCGACCTCACGCTGGACGAGACCAAGCACACCTGCACCTGGCGCGGAAAGCAGGTGCAGCTGACGGTCACGGAATTCCTGCTGGTGAAGACGCTGGCGCTCCGCCCCGGTCTCGTGAAGAATCGCGACCAGCTGATCGACGCCGCCTATGGCGAGAACATCTACGTCGATGACCGCACGATCGACAGCCATGTGAAGCGGGTGCGCAAGAAATTCCGCGCGGTGGATGACGAGTTCGCGCAGATCGAGACGCTCTACGGCATCGGCTACCGCTACAAGGAGCAGTAGCCGCCTCGCCGCAGGTCGGGCGGCCCTCAGGCCGCGCGGATCTCCGTCAGGAACCGGTCCACCTGACCGCGCATCTGATCCGCCTGGCGGGCGAGGGTGCCGGAGGCGCCGCGCAGTTCTATGGCGGAGCTGCCGGTCCGCTCGGCACCTTCGCGCACGCCGGCGGCGTGCCGCGCGGCATCCTGCGTGCCTGCCGCGGCCTCCGCCACCGCGCGCCCGATCTCGCGGGTGGCGGCCGCCTGCTGTTCCGCTGCCGCCGCCACGGCGCTGGTATTCGCTTCCATCTGCGAGATCGTGCGCGAGATTCCCGCGATGGCCGCGACCGTGCGCGCCGTCTCCTGCTGCATCGTGCCGATCTGGGCGCTGATCTCCTCGGTGGCCTTGGCGGTCTGGGCTGCCAGCGTCTTCACCTCGGAGGCGACGACGGCGAAGCCCTTGCCCGCCTCACCCGCGCGGGCTGCCTCGATCGTCGCGTTCAGGGCGAGGAGGTTGGTCTGCCCCGCGATGCCGTTGATGAGTTGAACCACCTCGCCGATGCGCTGGGCCGCGTTGGCCAGGCCCTGCACCGTCGCGTCCGTCTCCAGCGCATTGCCGGCAGCGCCGCGCGCCACGGCTGCGGCCTCCTGCACCTGGCGTGAGATTTCGGCGATCGAGGCCGAGAGCTCCTCGGAGGCGCTGGCCACGGACTGTACATTGGCGCTCGCCTGCTCGGCGGCGGCCGCCACGGAGGTGGCGCGCTCGGTGCCGTCGGCGGCGTTCACGCTCATCTCCGCCGAGGTCTGCTCCAACCCGCTGGCCGCGACGGAGAGGGCGCCCAGCACCGCCCCCGTCTCGGCCTCGAAGCCGTGGATCAAGGCTTCGATCCGCTGCGCGCGGGCGGCCTTGGCGGCCTCCTCCGCCAGTCGGGCCGCGGCCATCTCCTCCCGTTGCAGGGCGCCGCGCCGCAGCGTCTCCACGGCCAGGGCCAGACGGCCCAGTTCATCCTGGCGGTCCTGGCCGGGGACGGCGGTGGCGAGTTCGCCAGCCGCGATGCGGTCCACGACCTCGGTTGTCGCCTGCAGGGGCGAAACCACGCGGCGCAGGAGCAACAGAACCGCCGCAGCCGAGAGCAGCGCCGTCACCAACACCAGGGCCAGGCTGATGGCGAGCTCGAGCCGGGCCGCCTGGGTCATGCCCTGCGCCTTGGCCAGGGCATGGTCCAGCGCGGTGTCGCGCAGTTGCAGGATGCTAGCCTGCGCTGGCAGAGACCAGGCCCGGAAGGCGGTCAGATCCTCCGACCAGGCCGTGGCCGGTGCGCCCGGGACGGAACGGGTCCTTGCCCATTCCATCACCTGGTTCCAGCGAACCGCATCCCGGTTCTGGAAGACCTGGGTCTGGCGCTGGACCTCGGCGGCCAGGGCGGGGGCATCATTCAGCGCGGCGACCATGCGCTGCACCGTCTCCCAGGCCTGGTCCACCCGGCCCGTCATGTTTTCGGCCGCGACGATCTGCTCGCGCGAAATCGGCCGGCCGGAGATCCAGCCATTCATCATCAGATTTCGGCGGCCGGCATATTCCCGCATGTCCATGGCTTGCAGCGCGATGTTGACCGCCGCGGCGATGGCCGGCGCCTCGGTGCCCACGCGCTCGGCCGCGTTCCCGGCGAGGTTGGTGAGTTGCGTGCCCGCCGCCATGCGCGCCGTCAGCAATTCGGAACTGAACGCCCCATCGCGCTCTGCCGGGGCGCGGGCCAGCATTCCCTCCAGCCGCTGGCGGAAGCGCGCCATGACCGCGGCGCTCTCACGGATGGCCGAAGCGTCGAACCCGGCCTCCAGCGCGCTCCGCTCCGCCGCCACGAGCAGGCCATCGGTCGTGGCCGCCGTCGTGGCCAGGAAGGCCCGGTCAGGGCTGGCGACCTGGGCGGCTGTGTTGAGGTGTCCGGATTCGACCGCAAGCGCGGTCTGGGCGCGTTGCACATCACTGACCACCCGCGCGGCAACCTCGGCGCGCTGGCTGCTGGCCAGGCGTCGCGCGCTGTCCCAGGCGAGCCAACTGGTGCCAAGCAGCCCGGGCAGCGCCACTGCGAGGAAGCCAATGTAGAAGATGTTGCGGATGCGCATGCTGGTTCCCGTATCGTCAGAGGTCGTGACGGGGGTTCATGCCATGACAGGAATTAGCGGATGATGAAGCGGCGCCCGCCCACCGCGCCCCGTCAGCCCCCAGGCTGATCGCAGGGGCCCGGCGCTTCGCGCCGGTTGGGGTCTTCCTGGAAGTCCAGCGCATAGGGCCGCTGCGGGATCAGCACGAGCGCGCGCATGTCCTGCGGGCTGCCATCCTCATAGATCGCATGGGATTCCACGAAGCGCGCGGGTTGCCGGCGCAATGTCACGGGGATGCGGCGCATGGCGCCGTCGATCAAATGCTCCACGCAGGTCGTGGCACCGGGGGTGTAGCTTCGCACCGTGACCTCGAAGCGCGGCAGGCTCGCCGGGATCTCCTGCGGGATGGCGATGAGCAGCGTCTGCACGCAATTTTCCGGCAGCCGCTCAGGCGGTGGGCGCCGCCGCGACTGCGCGATGAAGGCCTGCGCCGCGCGCTGGGTGTAGCAGACCACCGTCTCCATCGTCGGCAACGGCGCGCCGAGGCGCGGCTCCTCCTGCGCGCGGGCTGGAAGAGCGGCGAGCAGGCCGGCCAGGATCAGCGCGGAGCGACGCATACTGGCAGCTCCAGCAGGCTTTCCACCCGCGCCACGCCTTGCGCGGACGCATCCTGCACTTCGCCCCACAAGCCGCGCGGAATGAAGACCGGGTGCATGCCGGCAGAGCGCGCGGGCTCCACGTCATTATCCACGCGGTCGCCCACATAGGCGATGCGCGCGGGTTCGGCGCCCGTCGCGCGCAGCACTTCGGCGAAGAAGCGGGGATCGGGCTTGGAGACGCCCCATTGGTGGGAGGTGGCGATGAAATCGGCGCCCAGTTCCAGCGCGTGCAGCGCCTCCAGCACGCCATCGGGCTGGTTGCCGGCGATGCCGATCCGCAAGCCCGCATCCCGCAGCGCCGCGAAGGCGTCGCGTACATCGGGATAGAGATCATCCTCGCCCGGGATTTCCAGGCCCGCGAGCCGCTGGCGATGTGCCTTGATGTCGAGCCCGGGCGCGATCTCGCGGATAGTCCCGCCGATGCCCTTGCCGGCGGCGATGCCTTGCCGGAGGGCTTCCGTGAAATCCACCTCGTGCATGTCCAGCACGCCGGCCCAGCCGCGGATCAGCCGCGCTTCATCCACCAGCACCCCGCCGACATCGAAGACGACCCACTGGATCAAGACAATCTCCGGGCGCTTCTCACCACGTCATCTCCAGGATTGAGATGCGGTTCTCGCCCAGCGGCAGCACGCGGCCCGCAACGCCTTCCTGGTTGAAGACGCCTGCGATGGATGAGCCGACGCGCTCCGCCGGCAGGCGCAGATTGGCGACGGCGAGGCTCGCCACCCCCTCGCGCCGCTCCGCCACTTCGCGGCCATCCAGCAGCACCACGTCGCGCGGCCAGGAGAAATAGCCGCGCGGGCGGGTGAGGCGCGTGAGGCTCGCGGCACCCCGGTCGGCTTCCACCAGCGCGGCGGGCGGGCGGAGGTGCAGCACCTCGGTCGAGCGAGGGAAGGGTGAGCGGAAATAATGCGCGATGGGATGGCCGGGTGCCGCGAGCACGATCTCGAGCGTCCAGTCGCTCTGCACCGTCACCGGGCCCCATACCCCATCCGCCGCCGTCTCGCGGCGATGGATCGCCTCGCCGATGCGCGCGCCCGTGCGGGGATCGGTCCGGAAGATCTCCACCACGGCGCCCGCCACCGGACGGTTGGTGGCGGCGCCACCCACGAGGTTCGTGACGAGACCGTTCAGCACCGGCCGCGCCTCGGCCGGTACCGTCAGCGTCATGGGCTCGCGCCCGGCGATGAAGTGGAACTGCTCGCGGAAGGCGCGCCAGTGATAGGCGATCTCCCGATGGTCCAGGCCCGGCAGCAGGATGTTGGTCGCACCCCGCAGCGAGGGCCCCTCCTGCGTGATGCCGGTGGGCGTGCCGGGGCGGCCGACGAAGCGGCCATCGGGCTGGGCAAACAGGTCATTGTCGGAGCGCAGCGCCAGGAAACCCGTGCCCTCCACCACATCGGAGGTGCCGCCGTTCAGCCGCTGCAGGAAGGGACTGCGGCCGTTGAACTCGCTCCCTTCGTTGAACTCCCAGTCGAAGACGCCGCGATTGGGCGTGCCGCAGGTGATGGCGTGGCTGACCTGCGAATCGCCGCCCTGGTGCACCACGAAATCGCGGATCGGGTAGCCGCCGCGCGAATTGCCGATCAGCGCCACGCGGGGCGCCCCGGTGCGCGCGCGCAGCTCCGTCACGAAGGCGGCGAGGCGCTGCGTCTGCTCGGCGCTGGAGCTGCGATTCTCCTGCGCCACCGCATCATTCGCGCGGGCCAGCGGGTCCGGCATGTTCACCGCCATCAGGCGCTCGCGCGGCCAGCCATTGGCCTCGAAGCGCCAGAGGGTGGTGAGCCAGAGCGCCGCATGGTCGCCATTGCCATGCACCATGAGGATGGGTGGCAAGGCCGCCTGTGCCCGGAGCGTGCGGGGGACGGCGAGCGCGGCGGCGGCGCCGAGGAGGAGGGAGCGTCGGGCGAGGTTCATGGACCGGTTTTAGCACCCAGGCGCTGGCGAGTCCCGCCTCAGCGTCGCATCGCGCGGCGCAGCGCATCCAGCACCGAATCCATCGCCGCCTGGTAGCCTGGACCATCCAGGTAGCCATCCATCGCGCCGGTGCGCTCCAGGAAATTCTGCCAGGCCTGCGTCTCGCGCGCGCGGCGGAAGCGGTCATGCAGCGTGGCGGCGATGTCGTCCGGCAGGCCGGCCGGCGCGTTGAGGCCCTTCATGTTCTCGATCACCACATCCCAGCCCAGCTCCCGCAGGGTCGGCACGTCGCGGAAGGCGGCGAGGCGTTCGGCGGAAGCCACGGCCAGCGGGCGCACCTCGCCCGCCTGGGCCAGGCCCGCCATCTCCTCGGGCGCCAGCACCGCCAGCTCCACCGTGCCGGCGAGCAAGGCCTGGAGCGAGGGTGCGCCGCCGGTGAAGGGCACATGCAGGAACTCGACACCCGCCGCCTGCTGCAGCAGCACGAAGACCGCGTGATAGATCGAGCCCTGGCCGGAGGAAGCGTGCGGGATGGTGCCCGGCGCCGCCCGCGCCGCCGCGACCGCGGCCGGCAGGTCGGCATAGCGGCTGCCGCGCCTGGCCACGATGAGCAGCGGCTGGCGTGTCAGGCGGATGATGGCCCGGAACGAGGTCTTGGGGTCATAGGGCAGGTCGCGGAAGGCGGGGAGGGAGATGCTCTCGCTGCCGCCGCCGACCAAAAGGTTCAGTCCATCCGGCGCCATGCCCGCCACCTGCTGCGCTGCGATGGCCCCACCCGCGCCTGGCCGGTTCACCACGATGATCGGCGTGGGAAAGAGGCGCTGCGCCGCCTCGGCCGCGGCACGCCCGGCGAGGTCCGCGCCGCCGCCCGGCGCGAAGCCGACGATGAGCTGGATGGGCCGCGCCGGCTCCCAGGCCAGGGCCGGCGTGCCGGCCAGAACAGCGGGTGCCGCCAGGAACGCCCTGCGTCGGATCATCGCAACCTCCCTTGATTTTGCGCGAGGATAGCCGCGCGCGGACCGCCGCGCCATGCTGCCGGCATGATCCGACATGCCACCGACTGCCACATGCATATCTACGGTCCGGAAGCGCGCTACCCGGTTGCGCCGACCAACCCCTCGCCCGTGCCCTTCGGCAGCGACCTTGCGGCCTATCGCGCCGTGCAGGCGCGGCTCGGGCTGGGTCGCACGGTGGTGGTGCAGCCCACCGCCTATGGGCTGGACAATGCCTGCACGATGGATGCGGTGGCGGCCCTCGGCCTCGATCAGGCGCGCGCCGTGGTGGCGGTAACGGTGGAGACGCCGATGGCCGAACTCCAGCGCCTGCACGCGGCCGGTGCGCGCGGGGCGCGGGCCTTCATGCTGAAGGGCGGCCCGGTGCCCTGGGAGGGCCTGCCCGCGCTGGCTGCCCATGTGGCGCCGCTGGGCTGGCATGTGCAGCTGCAATTCGATGGCGGCGAGATGGCGGTGCGCGCGCCGCTCATCGCCGATCTGCCCTGTGACGTGGTGATCGACCATCTCGGCCGCTTCCATGACCCGGTGCCGCCTTCCGCCCCTGCGGTGATGGCGCTGCTGCGGCTGCTGGAAAGCGGGCGGGTCTGGGTCAAGGCCTCATCGCCCTATGGCGTCTCGCGCTCCGGCCCGCCCGGCTATGCGGATGTCTCCGCCATCGCCCGCGCCATCATCTGGGCCGCGCCCGAGCGCGTGGTCTGGGGCTCCAACTGGCCGCATCCCAATGCGCCGGAACCCAAGCCGGATGAGGCCGCGCTGCTGGACCTGCTGGCCGACTGGGCGCCGGATGAAGCCACCCGCCGCGCCATCCTCGTGGACAACGCGGCGCGGCTCTACGATTTCGGCGGATAGCCCGGCGCGCGGTGGACGATCTCCCCGCCCACCATCGTCATCTCGGCCGCGATGTCCTTCAGCGCGGAGAGCTCCACCGTCAGCGGATCCGCCGTCAGCACCGCGAGGTCGGCGAGCTTGCCCGGCTCGATCGCGCCCTTGTCGCGCTCGCTCATCGTGAGGAACGCGCCCGCATTGGTCGCGGCGCGGATCGCGCTCTCCCGGCTGATCGCCTGGCGCTCGCCCACCGCGCGCTGCGTGTGCATGTTCTGGCGTGAGACCGCCTGCCACATCGGATAGAACATCGAGACGGGGACGTTGTCGGTGGCGAGCGCATAGGTCACGCCCGCCTCCTCCAGCCAGCGCAGGGGCGAGATGCTGTCCTCGTTCGGCAGCTTGTGGCGGTCCACCAGCAAATGGCCCTCCTTGTAGATGTAGCGGTTGGTGTGGGTGGTCAGCACCAGGCCCAGGTCGCGGATGCGGTGCACCTGCTCCTGGCTCAGCACCGCGATATGGCCCAGCACCCAGCGCAGGTCACGGATGGGCACCACCTCATTCACCTCGGCGAAGAGGTCCAGCATATTGGGCCAGATGCCGATGGCGCGGATGCCGTGGCGCGCGCAGGCGATCAGCATTTCCTTCGCCCGTTCGCGGTCCAGCCCCATGTCATAGTTGAAGCCGGCCCAGCCGGTATAGGGCGCGGCCTGGGCGCGCAGCGCATTTTCCGGGGTGCGGCCGATCTCGGTGATGAGGCCGGCGAGGCGGAGCCTGTCATCGCCGAGGCCAGCGCCGGCCAGTTGATGCGCCCAGCCGCCGATCAGCCGTTCCATGGAGACGCCCTCCATCCCGCGCCAATCCGGGCTGAGCGCCAAATGCGAGCGCATGGTGAGGCGCCCCGCCGCATGCACCTCGCGATAGGCGGCCAGCAGTTCGCCCGCCACGCCATGCTCCTCATAGATGCTGGTGGTGCCGAAGGCGTGGTACATCGCCGCCGATTTTGGCAGTCCGGCCACGCGATGCGCATGGGTGAAGCCTGGCGCCATGTGAAAGGCGGCGAGTTCCATCAGCGGCACATAGCCCTGCTCGATGATCACGCCATCCGGCTCGCCCGCCGCATCCTTGCGGATGGTGACCGAGGGGTGCGGCGGCGCCGTCTCGCGCGTGATGCCGGCAAGCTTCAGCGCAGCCGTGTTGGCCATGGACACGAGCGGCAGGGAATGCCGCCAGAAGCCCCAGATCGGCCGGATATAGACGGGGTTGCGCGGGGCGGCCTCATCCAGCTCGGCGCGCGTGGGCCAGCGGCCCTCGGCGAGGGATTCCGGCAGGTCCCAATAGAAGGGCGGCTCGCCCACCG
>JAIYCD010000053.1 GCA_027488195.1 Acetobacteraceae bacterium
AATGTCCGCTTCCATGAGGGCGAGGCCTTCACCAGCGACGATGTGGTGTTCAGCATCACCCGCGCGCTCCAGCCCACCAGCAATTTCGGCATCTTCGTGGACACGATCGACCGCGCCGTCGCGGTGGACGCGCTGACCGTGGACATCATCACCAAGGCTGCGGACCCGATCCTGCCCAACAAGCTCGCTTCCGTTTACATGATGTCGCGCTCCTGGTCCGAGCGGAACAATGCGGCCCGCCCGCAGAACACCCGCCAGCGCGAGGAAATGCACACCACGCGCAACACCAACGGCACCGGCGCCTTCCGCCTCCAGTCGCGCGAGCCGGATGTGCGCACCGTGCTGGTCCGCAACCCCGACTGGTGGGGCTGGCAGGTGCCGGGCAACACCGGCAACGTGACCGAGATCGTCTTCCGCCCCATCGCCAGCGACGCGACGCGGGTCGCCGCCCTGCTGTCCAACGAGATTGACTTCGTGATGGACCCGCCGTTGCAGGACCTGGCGCGGCTGCGCAACTCGCAGGGCCTGCGCGTGCTGGAAGGGCCTGAGGTGCGGACCATCTTCCTCGCGATGGACGTGGCCCGCGACGAGTTGCTCTATTCCGATGTGCGCGGCCGCAACCCGCTGCGTGACGTGCGCGTGCGCCGCGCGCTCTACCAGGCGATCGACATCCAGGCGATACACCGCACCATCATGCGCAACCAGAGCGTGGTGACCGGCACCCTCTTCCCCGAGCAGGTGCAGGGCTATGCGCGCGAGGAAGATGTGCGACTGCCCTACGATCAGGCCCGCGCCCGCGCGCTTTTGACCGAGGCGGGGTATCCCAACGGCTTCGAGATCACGCTCGACTGCTCCAACAACCGCTACATCAATGATGAGCAGATCTGCCAGGCCATCGTCGCCATGTGGGCGCGCGTCGGCATCCGTGCGCGGCTGAACGCCATGCCGCTTGGTCCCTTCTTCGCCAAGATCCAGCGCGACGACACCAGCATCTACATGCTGGGCTGGGGCGTGCCGACGCTGGATGCGCTCTATTCCTTCCAGTCGCTGCTGGCCACGCGCAATGGCGCGCAGGGCGACGGCATCTGGAATTACGGCCGCTATTCCAACCCGCAGATGGATGCGCTGATCCAGCGAATGAAGGTCGAGACGGGCGACGCGCGCAACGCCACGATCCGCGAGGCGCTGCGCCTATATCGCGAGGACGTGCCGCATATCCCGCTGCACCACCAGATGATCCCCTGGGCGATGCGCGCCACGCTCACCATCCCGCACATGGCGAACAACCAGCCTTACTTCCGCTGGGCCGTGGTGAACTGAGGCCGCATGTTCTCCTTCATCATCTCCCGCATTCTCCAGGCCCTGCCGGTGATGTTCGTGGTCTCGCTCATCAGCTTCGCCATGTTCGCCTATGTCGGTGACCCCGTGGCGATCATGCTGGGCCAGGACTTCACCGAGGCGCAGCGCGAGGCACTGGTGCGCGACCTCGGGCTGGACCAGCCCTTTTTCGTGCAATTCGCGACGTTCCTCGGCAATGCGGTGCAGGGGGAGTTCGGCCTCTCCTACCGGCTCTCCCGCCCCGTGGCCGAACTGATCGCCGAGCGCGCGCCGGCGACGCTGGAGCTGGCGCTGACGGCCGCCTTCCTGGCGCTGGCGATCGGCGTGCCGATGGGCGTCTATACCGGCCTCTATCGCAATTCCTGGCTCTCGCGCTTCTTCCTGACCTTCAGCCTGGTCGGCGTTTCGCTGCCGACCTTCCTGATCGGCATCCTGCTCATCCTCACCTTCTCGGTCTGGCTCGGCTGGCTGCCGAGCTTCGGGCGGGGCGATGTGACGCGGCTGGGCTGGTGGTCCTCGGGCTTCTTCACCTGGTCGGGCATCAAGGCGCTGGTGCTGCCGGCCATCACGCTCGGGCTGTTCCAGCTGACGCTCATCATGCGCCTCGTGCGCTCCGAGATGATGGAGGTGCTGCGGACCGACTACATCAAGTTCGCGCGCGCCCGGGGCTTGTCCAACCGCGCCATCAATTTCGGCCATGCGCTGAAGAACACGCTGGTGCCCGTCATCACCATCGCGGGGTTGCAGCTGGGCGGCATCATCGCCTTCGCCATCGTGACCGAGACGGTGTTCCAATGGCCCGGCATGGGCCTGCTCTTCATCCAGAGCGTGGGTGCCGCGGATATTCCCGTGATGGCGGCCTACCTGATGCTGATCGCGCTCGTCTTCGTCACGATCAACCTGGTGGTGGACCTGCTCTATTACGCGGTGGACCCGAGGCTGCGCGTCGGCCGCGGGAAGGGGCACTAGACCATGAAGGCCTTCTTCGACAGCGATATCTGGTGGAGCTTCACTCGCTCTCCCATCACCGTGATCTCGGCCATCGTGGCCTTCATCTGCATCGCGGGTGCGGTGCTGGCGCCGGTACTGGCGCCGCACAACCCCTTCGACCTCGCCTCGCTGCAACTGATGGACGCCTTCAAGCCGCCCGTCTGGCAGGCGGAGGGCGATGCCGTCTATCCGCTGGGCACCGACGACCAGGGGCGCGACATGCTCTCGGCCATCATGTATGGCGCGCGCGTCTCGCTGCTGGTTGGCTTCGCGGCGGTGATCTTCTCGACGCTGGTCGGCGTCACCGTGGGCCTGCTGGCCGGCTACCTCGGCGGCAAGGTGGATGCGCTGCTCATGCGCATCGCCGATATCCAGCTGACCTTTCCCTCCATCCTGGTGGCGCTGCTGATCGACGGCGTGGTCCGCGCCGTGCTCCCGCGTGAGACGCATAGCGAGGTGGCGCTCTTCGTCGTGATCTTCGCCATCGGCATTTCCAACTGGCCGCAATTCGCCCGCACCGTCCGCGGCTCCACGCTGGTGGAGCGCAACAAGGAATATGTGCAGGCGGCGCGCGTCATCGGGCTTTCGCCGCTGCGGATCATGCGCAGCCATGTGCTGCCCAATGTGATGTCACCTGTGCTGGTGATCGCCACGCTGAACCTCGGCTTCGCCATCCTGGCGGAGGCCACGCTGAGCTTCCTCGGCGTCGGCGTGCCGCCCACCCAGCCCTCGCTCGGCACGCTGATCCGTATCGGCAATGATTTCCTGTTCTCGGGCGAATGGTGGATCACGATCTTCCCGGGCGTGGCGCTCATCGTGATGGTGCTTTCCGTCAACCTGCTGGGTGACTGGCTGCGCGATGCGCTGAACCCGAGGCTTCGCTGATGTCTCTGCTGCAAGTGAAGAACCTCCGCGTCGAATTCCCGACGCGGCGCGGCACGCTGGTCGCACTCGACGACGTCTCCTTCGACATCGCGCCGGGCGAGGTCCTGGGCGTCGTGGGGGAATCGGGCGCCGGCAAATCCATGACCGGCGCCGCCATCATCGGCCTGCTGGAGCCGCCGGGCCGCATCGCCTCCGGCCAGATCCTGCTGGAGGGGCGGCGCATCGACAACCTGCCCTATGAGCAGATGCGCCAGATCCGCGGCCGGCAGATCGGCGCTATCTTCCAGGATCCGCTGACCACGCTCAACCCGCTCTACACCATCGGCCGCCAGCTGGTGGAGACGATGACGACGCACCTGCCCATCGGCCCTGCCGAGGCGCGGGAGAAGGCGATCGGCTGGCTCGAACTCGTTGGCATTCCGGCCGCGCGGGAGCGGATCGACAGCTACCCGCATGAATTCTCGGGCGGCATGCGCCAGCGCGTGGTGATCGCGCTCGCCCTCTGCGCCGAGCCCAAGCTGATCGTGGCGGATGAGCCCACCACGGCGCTGGATGTCTCCATCCAGGCGCAGGTCATCGCCATGCTGAAGACCCTGGCGCGCGAGAAGGGCACGGCGATGATGCTTGTCACCCACGACATGGGCGTGATCGCCGAAACCGCCGACCGCGTCGCCGTGATGTATGCCGGCCGCATCGCCGAGATCGGGCCGGTGCGGGAGGTGGTTCGCCAGGCGCGGCACCCCTATTCGCAGGGCCTGATGGGATCGATCCCGCCGCTCGACCGCCGTGTCGAGCGCCTGCAGCAGATCGACGGCGCCATGCCGCGGCTGACCGCGATCCCTCAGGGCTGCGCGTATAATCCGCGCTGCCCCCAGGTCTTCTCCCGCTGCACGGGGGAGCGGCCCGACCTGCTCGATGCAGGTACCACCCGCGCGGCCTGCTGGCTCTACGCGGAGGGTGCGCGGAATGTCTGAGACCCCGATGCTCTCCGCCCAGGATGTGGCGCGGTATTTCGATGTCTCCAAGCCGCTGGTCCAGCGCGTCATCGCACGCGAGGGCAAGCGGACGCTGCGTGCCGTGGACGGGCTGTCCTTCGACATCCCCAAGGGCACCACGCTCTCCCTGGTGGGGGAAAGCGGCTGCGGCAAGTCCACCGTGGCGCGCCTGGTCGTGGGCCTTTACCCCGCCACACGCGGCCGGGTGATGTTCGACGGGCAGGATCTCTCGCTCGCGCGCGCGGATTCCAAGCAGCGCAGCCGCATGCAGATGATCTTCCAGGATCCCTATGCCTCGCTCAATCCGCGCTGGCGCGTGGTGGACATCGTGGCCGAGCCCATCCGCGCCTTCGGGCTCATCGCCGAGAAGCGGGCCATCCTGGACCGTGTCGGCGAATTGCTGACGCAGGTGGGCCTCTCGCCGCTCGACGGCCAGAAATACCCGCATGAATTCTCGGGCGGCCAGCGCCAGCGCATCTCGATCGCCCGCGCGCTCAGCTCCAACCCGGAGTTCCTGGTCTGCGACGAGCCGACCTCGGCACTCGACGTCTCGGTGCAGGCGCAGATCCTGAACCTGATGAAGGAACTCCAGACGCGGCTGGGGCTGACCTATCTCTTTATCAGCCACAACCTCGCCGTCGTGCGGCAGGTGAGTGACCGCATCGGCGTCATGTATCTCGGTAAGCTGGTCGAGCTTTCGCCGGCCGAGAGCCTCTTCAAGGCGCCGCGCCACCCCTATACGCGCGCCCTGATGGAGGCGATCCCGGACCTCGAGATGACCGGCCGTCAGCGGATCCCGGTGGGGGGAGAGGTGCCGTCGCCGATCTCGCCGCCGCCGGGCTGCACCTTCCATCCGCGCTGCCCGCTCGCCAATGCGCGCTGCAAGGCCGAGGTGCCGATCATGAAGCCGGCCGGCGACGCGATGGTGGCCTGCCATGCGGTGGAGGAAGGCCGCGGCTGAGAAATTCCGACAGGAACCTCGGCCCGGCTGGCCGGTTCCTGGGGCATGGACACGCGACACACCCCAGACTCCCGCTCCGGCAGTGGCATCGTGGATGCCATGAACCGCCACGGCCCCCACATCACGGAGGGATGGAGCGGCGAGAGCGCCGTCCTCATCCCCTCCCTCATCGTCGCGGCCCTGGCCGTGGCCGCGATGGCCTATCTGGGACGCCTCTACTGAGGCTCCTCCGGCCTAGCTTCGGCTGAGGGAGACGCTGGCGTCGCGTCCGGCCAGGCCGGCCTTCAGCGCATGCACCCGTTGGGCGCTGCTGCCATGCGTGAAGCCTTCCGGCACCACGTCGCCGCGGGCCTGTTGCTGCAACCGGTCATCGCCCACCGCGGCGGCGACGGTGAGGCCTTCCTCGATATCGCCAGCTTCCAAAATCCGGCGCGCTTGGTCGGCCTGCCGCGCCCAGTAGCCGCCCAGGCCTCCACCCTGGCCCCGGCGGTCCTCCATATTCCGGCTCTCGCGTTGATCGTCCAGTCTCATCGGCGTGTCTCCGCGCCCGGATCAGACGCGTTCGAGGATGCTCACATAATTGGCAACGGCCGCACCGCCCATGTTGAAGACGCCGCCGATCTCGGCGCGCGGCAATTGCATGGCCCCCGCCTCACCGGTGAGCTGCATGGCGGCGAGGGCGTGCATGGAAACGCCGGTCGCGCCGATCGGATGCCCCTTGGACTTCAGCCCGCCCGAGCGGTTGACCGGCAGGCGGCCATCCTTGCGGGTCCAGCCCTCCAGGATGGCGCGGCTGCCCTGGCCCTCGGGCGTCAGGCCCATCGCCTCGTATTCGATCAGCTCTGCGATGGTGAAGCAGTCATGCGTCTCGGCGAAGGAGAGGTCGGCCAGCGTCAGGCCCGAGGCCGCGAAGGCCCGAGCCCAGGCCTCGCGCGCGCCCTCGAAGCGGATGATGTCGCGCTTCGCGATGGGCAGGAAGTCGTTCACCTGGGCCGTGCCGCGGAAGCGCACGGCGCGGCGGGCGGCGGATGCGACATCGCCTTCCGCGATGATGAGCGCGGCCGCGCCATCCGAGACCAGGCTGCAATCGGTGCGCTTCAGTGGGCGGGCCACATATGGGTTCTTCTCGCTCTCGTTGCGGCAGAACTCGTAGCCCAGGTCCTTGCGCATCTGGGCATAGGGGTTGTCCACGCCATTCGCGTGATTCTTGGCGGCGATGGCGGCCAGCGCGTCGGAGCTGTCGCCATGGCGCTGGAAATACGCCTCGGCGATGCGGGCGAAGACACCGGCAAAGCCCGCCTCAATGCCGGCCTCGGTCTTGAGGTGTGAGGCGGAGAGCAAAATCTCACCCACGCGCGGGCCGGGGGTGGCGGTCATCTTCTCGACGCCGATGACCAGCGTGACGCGGCCGCGCTTGGCGCCGAGGAAATCCAGCGCGCCATGGATGGCGGCGGTGCCGGTGGCGCACGCATTCTCGAAGCGGGTGGCGGGCTTGAAGCGCAGCTCCGGGACGGCCTGGAACACGAGGGAGGAAGGGAAGTCCTGCGCCTGGAAGCCGCCATTGAAAGTGCCGAGGAAGATCGCATCCACCTCATGGGGTTCGAGGCCGGCATCGGCGATGGCCTCCCGCGCGACCAGGCCGATCAGCGCCTCGGCATCGGGGGCATCCTCGAGCTTGCCGAAGCGGCTATGCGCCCAGCCGATGATGGCGGCGTCGTGTTGCAGTGCGGTCATGGCGGCTTTCCCTCCGTTTCAGCTAGGTTAGGCCAGGGAAGGACCCGCCGCCAGACTTCCCCTGGAGCCCTGTCTCGTCCGGGTATGTTGCAAAAATGCAACAGATGTCCACTTCGTTAAGCGATGCATTTCCGAAAGGGTATTGAAAGCAGTTTTAAGGATCCCAAATCTGGCGGCGTCGGTCGCTGTTTCAGCCCCGACAGCTTTGCCTTCCTCAACCTTGACTTGGCCGCTCCGCGAGGAGCGGCTTTTTTTTGCGCTCCACTCAGCCCGTGTCAGTCAGGAACCATCAGGCTGACGGCCGCCTGGCAGGCGATGCCCTCGCCACGGCCCGGGAAGCCGAGCCGCTCGGTCGTGGTGGCCTTCACGCCGATCCGCCCGATATCCACGCCCATGATCGCCGCCAGCCGTGCCATCATCTCCGCCGCATGCGGGCCGATCTTGGGCTGCTCGCAGATCAGGGTGACGTCGGCATTCACCAGCATGGCGCCGCGGGCGGCCACGCGCTCCATCGCATGCACCAGGAATTGCGCGCTGTCCGCGTCGCGCCACTTCATCTGGGAGGGCGGGAAATGCCGGCCGATATCGCCCTCGGCGAGCGCTCCATAGATCGCGTCGCACAGCGCATGGATGCCGACATCGGCGTCGGAATGGCCGTCCAGGCCCAGCTCATGCGGGATGGTCACGCCGCAGAGAATGAGGGCGCGGCCGGGCACCAGGCGGTGCACGTCGAAGCCGGTGCCGATGCGCGGCAGCAGGCGCGAAGACCCCAGGGGGAGTAGATTGGATTCCACGCGGGCCAGATCCTCCGGGAAAGTAATTTTCACATTGCTTTCATGGCCGGGCACGAGGGCCACGCTCTCGCCGATCCATTCCAGCAGCTGCGCGTCATCTGTCGCTTCGGCGGTCGATGCTTCATGGGCGGCGCGCAATGTATCGAAGCGGAAGGCCTGCGGCGTCTGCGCACGAAAAAGACCCGCGCGCGGCACCGTCTCGCCGATCACGCCCTCCGCTCCGCGCTTCAGCGTGTCCGACACGGGCTGTGCGGGAATGGCGCCCGCATGTTGTTCCAGGGCGGCGAGCAGCGCTGGGATGGTGCCATCGGGGATCACCGGCCTGGCCGCGTCATGCACCAGGACGCCGCTGGGGTGGAGCGAGGCCAGGGCCGCGAGCCCCGCCTTCACGCTGGCCTGGCGCGTGGCGCCGCCGGTCACCGGCGGCAGATGCGGCAGCCCCTCCAGCATGGCCGCGACGCGCGCCTCCTCGCCCGCCGCGCAGACCGGCTGAAGGGCCTCGATGCGGCCGTCGGCTAGCAGCGCCTCTGCCGCCACGCGCAGGACGGGGCGGCCCAGCAGGCGGGCATATTGCTTGGGTTCCGGGGCGCCGAAGCGCTCGCCGCGCCCGGCGGCCAGGAGAAGTGCTGCGATCATGATGGCCTCCGAATAGGCCATATCTGCGGGTCAGGGAATTCACGCGAATTCTCGCGGGGTGGCACGGCTGCCGTGGACGTGGCGCTCGGTTTTGCGTATGCCTGCCCAAATGATGAGCAACCGCCTCCGTCCCATTGTGCTGGCGCACGATGTGACGATCGAAACGCCGGTGATCCTGGCGCCCATGTCCGGCGTGACGGACCTGCCCTTCCGCCGCTTGGCGCGCGCGGAGGGCACCGGTCTCGTGGTGAGCGAGATGATCGCCTCCGCCGCGATGATCCGGGAGAACCGCCAGAGCCTCAAAATGTGCGACACGACGGATGATTTGGGCGGACCATCTTCCGTTCAGCTCGCCGGCTGTGACCCGGCGGTGATGGCCGATGCCGCGCGCCTCGTGGTCGACAAGGGTGCCGCCATCGTCGACATCAATTTCGGCTGCCCCGTGAAGAAGGTCGCCGTCGGCCAGAGTGCCGGCTCCGCCCTGATGCGCGACGAATTGCGCGCCGCCGCCATCCTGGAGGCCGTGGTCAAGGCCGTCCCCGTGCCGGTGACGCTCAAGATGCGCATGGGGTGGGACCATCAGAGCCTGAACGCGCCGAAGCTGGCCCGCATCGCCGAGGAATGCGGCATCCGCCTGGTCACCATCCATGGCCGTACGCGGCAGCAGCTCTATACTGGTGTAGCGGACTGGGATTTCATCGCCTCCGTGAAGGCGGCGGTGAGCATCCCGGTCATCGCGAATGGCGACATCGTGACGGTGGACAATGCGCTCGACGCATTGACGCGCGCGGGCGCCGATGGCGTGATGATCGGGCGCGGGTGCTATGGCCGGCCCTGGTTCCCGCGCCAGGTGGCCGCCTTCCTGCGCGACGGCACGCGCTTGCCCGACCCGACGCTGGAAGAGCAGCTGGCCATCCTTCTCAAGCATTACCGCGCCATCCTCGAGCATCACGGTGAGGGCGTGGGCGTGCGCATGGCGCGCAAGCATGTGGCCTGGTATTCGCGCGGCCTGCCCGGCAGCGCCGAGTTCCGGGCCCAGGTGAACCGTGTCGAGATGGGCGAGGCCGCGGAATCGCTCATCCAGGGCTTCTACGGCCCGCTGATCGAGCGCGGCCAGGCGCCCGTCGCCACCCCCTGGCAGGAGGCCGCATGAACAGCGTGATCAGCCGCGTGGCCGCCCTGGCCCGGCGCACGCGCGGCTTCGCGCCGCCCGACAGTGCGGCCATCCTCCTCGCCCTGCCCATGCCGGCCATCGTGCTGGATGGCGAGGACCGCTTCCGCTTCGTGAATCCGGCGGCCGAGCTCTTCTTCCAGCAGTCGCAGCAGACGCTGATGGGCGTGCAGCTGGCCGAGCTGTTGCCGCCCGACCACCGGCTCTTCGCGCTGCTGCACCAGATCCGCCTGCAGGACAGCCCGGTGGCGGATCATGACCTCTCGCTGGAAAGCCCGCGCCTGCACCGGCACGGCGTCTCGGTCTATGGCGCGCCCATGCCGGACCTGCCCGAGGGCGTGGTGCTGACGCTGCAGGATGGCTCCACCGCTGCCATGCTCGACCGGCAGCTGCATTTCCTGGGGGCGGCGCGCGGCGCCACCGCCATGGCGGCCATGCTGGCGCATGAGGTGAAGAACCCGCTCTCCGGCATCCGTGGCGCCGCGCAACTGCTGGAGCAGGGCGCCTCCGAGGGCGACCGCGAGCTCTGCCTGCTCATCCAGGAGGAGAGCGACCGCATCCGCAACCTGGTGGATCGGATGGAGATGTTCTCCGACCGGCCGATCACGCGGCGCGCGGTGAATATCCATTCCGTGCTGGATCATGTGCGCCGCGTCGCGCAATCGGGCTTCGCCTGCCACCTGCGGATCATGGAGGAGTATGACCCCTCGCTTCCCGCCGTCTGGGGCGATCGGGACCAGCTGATCCAGATCCTGCTCAACCTCGTTAAGAACGCCTCCGAGGCGCTCAGCGATGGCGGCGCCACCGGCGGCACGGGCGAGATCCTGCTCTCCACCGCCTATCACCATGGCGTACGGATCGCGGTGCCTGGCAGCAGCGAGCGCGTGCACCTGCCGCTGCAGGTCATCGTGCGGGACAATGGCCCGGGCATTCCGGAAGCGCTGCGCTCCACGCTCTTCGAGCCCTTCGTGACCACGAAGCGGGGCGGGCAGGGACTCGGCCTCGCCTTGGTGGCCAAGCTCGTTTCCAATCACGGCGGCCTCATCGAATGCGACAGCCGCCCCGGCCGCACCACCTTCCGCCTGTCCCTTCCGGCGCAGCCCCCCGGCCAGGCCGGCGGAGACCCGGGCCATGAGAGCGACGAATGACCGAATCCCGCACGATCCTGATCGCCGATGATGACCGCGCGATCCGCACCGTCCTCTCCCAGGCGCTGACCCGGGCCGGATACAATGTTCGAGCGACCTCTTCCGCCTCAACGCTTTGGCGATGGGTTGAGGATGGCGAGGGCGACCTCGTCGTCACCGATGTCGTTATGCCCGATGAGAATGGGCTGGACCTGCTGCCGCGCATCAAGCGCATCCGTCCGGATCTGCGGGTCGTGGTCATGTCGGCGCAATCCACCTTCACCACCGCGGTGAAGGCGGCCCAACGCGGCGCCTTCGAATACCTGCCCAAGCCCTTCGACCTGAAGGAATTGCTGAGCGTGGGCGAGCTCGCGCTGGCCCAGCCCGCCACCGCGACCCCCCCGGACGAGGAGGCCGAGCCGGGCGAGCGCTTGCCGCTGGTGGGCCGCAGCACGGCCATGCAGGAAATCTACCGGACCGTGGCCCGCCTCACGACCGCCGACCTCACCGTCATGGTCACGGGCGAGAGCGGCACCGGCAAGGAACTGATCGCCCGCGCCCTGCATGATTACGGCAAGCGCCGGCAGGGCCCCTTCGTCGCCATCAACATGGCGGCGATCCCGCGCGAGTTGATCGAGAGCGAGCTCTTCGGCCATGAGCGCGGCGCCTTCACCGGGGCGCTGACCCGCGGCGTGGGGCGCTTCGAGCAGGCGGCCGGCGGCACGCTCTTCCTGGATGAGATCGGCGACATGCCGGCCGAGGCGCAGACCCGCCTCTTGCGCGTGCTGCAGGAGGGCGAGTTCACCACCGTCGGCGGCCGCCAGCCGGTCAAGGCCAATGTGCGCATCGTCGCCGCCACGCATCGCGATCTGCGCGCCTCGATCCGCGCCGGGCTGTTCCGCGAGGATCTGTTCTACCGCCTGAACGTGGTGCCCATCCGCCTGCCGCCGCTGCGCGAGCGGACCGAGGACATCCCCCTTCTGGCCCGCCATTTCCTGGAGCGCGCCCGCGCCTCGGGCCTGCCCATGAAGTCGCTCAGCAACGAGGCGCTGGAGCGGCTGAAGCGCCATGCCTGGCCCGGTAATGCGCGCGAGCTCGAAAACCTGATGCGCCGCCTGGTGGCCCTCTACCCGCAGGAGACCATCGGCGAGGAGGCGGTCGCAGCCGAACTCGCCGAGGCCGAGGCGCCCTCCGATGGCGCGCCGCGCTCGAGCGAGACGCTTGAGCAGGCGGTGGAGCGGCACCTCAAGCTCTTTATGGCCGCGCACAAGGACGGTATCCCCATTCGCGACCTGCATGACCGCGTGATCTCCGAGGTGGAGCGCCCGCTGCTGCGGCTCGCGCTCAGCGCCACGCGCGGCAACCAGATCAAGGCGGCGGCGCTGCTGGGCCTCAACCGGAACACGCTGCGCAAAAAGCTGCGCGACCTCGAATTGCCGGTCGTGCGCGGCCTGTCATGAGCGGCCCCTGACCATGCCCAAGCCAGCCCGGGTGCCGCTGCTGCGCCGCCTGGCCGACATGCTCCTCGGCCGGGGAGTCACGCTCGGGCTTGCGGTGGGCGCCCTGCTCATGGGCATCGTCACCTTCGTCGTGCTGTCGGATGGCAGCCCGCTTGGGCCGACGCGGCCAGGGCAGGTGGTGGCGCTGGTTCTCATCAACCTCGCCATCATCCTGCTGCTGCTGGCCTCGCTCGCGGGGCAGTTGGTGCGCGTCTGGGCGGAACGGCGGCGCGGCTCGGCCGGCTCGCGGCTGCACACGCGGCTCGTGCTGCTCTTCTCGGTCGTGGCCGTCGTGCCGACGATCCTGTTGGCCGGCTTTTCGGCGATCTTCTTCAACCTGGGCATCCAGGCCTGGTTCAGCGACCGGGTTCGCACCGCGCTGGAGGCCTCGCTCGTTGCGAGCCGGGCCTATTTCGAAGAGCATCAGAACAACATTCGCGCCGATGCGCTCGCCATGGCGAACGACCTTAACCGTGCCGTGGTGCTGTTGCCCGACCAGAGCCTCGCTTTCGCGCGCGTGCTCGCGACGCAAGCCAGCGCGCGCGGCCTGACCGAGGCGGTGGTGTTCGAGCCGCTGCTGGGCCGGATCGTGGCGCATGCGGGCGTCAGTTCTGCCTTCATGCTCTCCCCCCCG
>JAIYCD010000315.1 GCA_027488195.1 Acetobacteraceae bacterium
GTCCCGTCCACGGGTGCGGCCAGCTTGAAGCGCACGCGCGCGCCCTCGCTGCGGCCGATCCAGTTGGCCTGCATCAGCCGCACCCGCTCGGGCCAGCGGTCCAGGTCGCCCAGCGCCTCCAGCAGGTCGGGCGCGAATTTCGTGATGGCGAAGAACCACTGGCTGAGCTTCTTCTTCTCGACCGCGGCACCCGAGCGCCAGCCCTTGCCGTCGATCACCTGCTCATTGGCCAGCACCGTGCCATCCACCGGGTCCCAGTTGACCCAGCTCTCCTTCCGCTCGACCAGGCCCGCCTCCAGGCAATCGAGGAAGAGCTTCTGCTGCTGGCCGTAATATTCCGGGTCGCAGGTGGCGAATTCGCGCTCCCACTCCAGCGAGAGGCCCATGCGCTTCAGCTCGGCGCGCATATTGGCGATGTTGGCGCGTGTCCATTCGCCCGGATGCGTGCCGCGCTCGCGCGCCGCATTCTCGGCCGGCAGGCCGAAGGCGTCCCAACCCATCGGGTGCATCACCAGATGGCCCTGCGCCCGCTTGTAGCGTGCCACCACATCGCCCAGCGTGTAGTTCCGCACATGCCCCATATGGATCTTGCCGGAGGGATAGGGGAACATCTCCAGCACGTAGTATTTCTTCGATCCTGCCGGCGGCACGTCGGGCACTGAGAAGCAGCGGGCGGCGTTCCATGCCTCCTGCCAGCGCGGCTCGGCGGCGGCGAAGTCATAGCGGGCGTCGTGATGGATGGGCTGGGGCGTGTCGGGCATGATGGAAGGTGAATAGAGCCCCAGGCCGGGCACCTCAAGGCGCTGGGCAGGGTTGCGACCGGCCGATTTGTGCCAAACTCCGTCCCATGCGCTGGCTCCCGATCCTTTTCCTGCTGATTCCCGGTCTCGCTTTGGCCGTGGACGAGGCCGCCCATGCCCGCTTCTTCTCCGCCCGCAGCATCCCGGTGGCGCTGCCCTCCACCGGCCTCTCCATCTCTTTTACCCAGCATTACCAGGGCGCCGTGCCCCACGCCGCCTTCGCCTTCGCGCAGGGCGCGGATGGAAGGGCGGCCTGGTCCATGGTCTCTGGCCATGACAGCCCGGAGGCGGCGGAGCGCGCGGCCCTGGCCAATTGCACCCGTCAACTCTCTCGCATGCGCGGCGAGGGGGTGGGCAGCCCCTGCCGCATCCTCGCCGTGGATGGCGACCTGCGCGGCCCCGGCGCGCCCAGCATCACCCCCGAGCGCGGCGGCATCGGCCCCTTCACCCGCAGCCCCTTCCATCTGCATCGCGGCCCCCGCGCGGCCGAGGGCGCGGTGATCTGGGCGCATGGCTATGGCGGCGCGGAGGAGGATCACCGCGGCCATGCCCTGCCGGGCCTGGTCACGCCGCTGAACGAAGCGGGGTTCGACGTCTTCCGCTTCGACCGCCACCCGGGCGATGACGGCCTTTTCACGACCCTCCCGCGCCTGGTGCGCGCCCTGCCGGCGCTGCGCGAGGCGGGCTACCGCCGGATCATCCTGGGCGGGCAGTCGCGCGGCGCCTGGCAGGCCATCCAGGCCGCGTCCGAGCGGCCCGACCTGGTGGACAGCGTCCTCGCCGCCGCCCCTGCCGCCCATGGCGAGCGCCCGGAGCAACGCGCCGTGGCGCTGGAGGATTTCCGCCGCGTCATCGCCGGGCTGGATGACCGGCGCACGCGCATCGCCGTCATGCTCTTCGACCGCGACGAATTCGATCCCTCGCCCGAGGAGCGCGCCCAGATCGTGGCGGCGGCGGCGCAGCGGCGCAGCGCCCCCACCCTCGCCCTTTGGGCCACGGGCCCGGCGCGGGGGCATTCGGGCGTCTCCGACTGGCGTTTCACGCGGGATTACGCGGGCTGCCTGGTGACGCTGGTGCAGGCCCCGCCGGCCGCCGCCCCGCGTGGCCTGCGGCGCGAGGGCTGCGGCGGCGGCTGAGCCGCGGGCTGCGTTTTTGCCGTGCGGATGGCTGGCCCGCCCGCCCCCATTGGCGCAGTATGGCAACAAGTCCGATCCCGCCGAGGAGCCCGCCGCCATGAACGAACTCTCCATCCCGCGTCCGAACAACCTCGACGCCTTCTGGATGCCCTACTCGGACAACAAGTACTTCAAGGACAAGCCGCGCCTGCTCGCCCGCGCCGAGGGCATGCTCTACTTCACGCCCGAGGGCCGCGAGATCCTGGACGGCACGGCGGGCCTCTGGTGCTGCAATGCCGGCCATGGCCGCCGCGAGATCGTGGAAGCCATCCAGAAGCAGGCCGCCATCCTCGACTTCGCGCCGACCTTCCAGCTCGGCCATCCCATCGCCTTCGAGGCCGCGGCGCGCGTGGCGGAACTGACGCCCGAGGGGCTGGACCGCGTCTTCTTCACCAATTCCGGCAGCGAGAGCGCCGACACCGCGCTGAAGATCGCCCTCGCTTACCAGCGCGCGCGCGGCCAGGCGCAGCGCGTGCGCCTCGTGGGGCGTGAGCGCGGCTATCACGGTGTCGGCTTCGGCGGCATGTCGGTGGGCGGCATCGGCCCGAACCGCAAGCAGTTCGGCGCCATGCTGCCTTACGTGGACCACCTGCCGCACACCCACCTGCCCGAGCAGAACGCCTTTTCCAAGGGCCTGCCCGCCCATGGCGCGCATCTCGCCGATGAGCTGGAGCGCCTGGTGGCGCTGCATGGCGATACCATCGCCGCCGTGATGGTCGAGCCGCTGGCCGGCTCCACCGGCGTGCTGGTGCCGCCCGTGGGCTACCTCAAGCGCCTGCGCGAGCTTTGCGACAAGCACGGCATCCTGCTGATCTTTGACGAGGTGATCACGGGCTTCGGCCGCATCGGCACGCATTTCGGAGCCGAGCGCCTGGGTGTGACGCCCGACATCATGACCATGGCCAAGGGCCTGACCAACGCCGCCGTTCCCATGGGCGCGGTCGCCGTGAAGAACGAGATCTACGAGACCATCGTCCAGGGCACGGCCGCCGGCATCGAGTTCTTCCACGGCTACACCTATTCCGGCCACCCGCTGGCCGCCGCCGCCGCACTCGCCGCCATCGACATCCATGTGCGCGACGACCTGCCCGGCCGCGTCCGCGCCATCGAGGATTACTGGGAAGGGGCGCGCATTCCATGCGCTCCGCCCCCAATGTGGTGGATATCCGCAACCACGGCCTGATTGCCGGCATCGAGCTGGCGCCGCTGGCCGGCAAGCCGGGCGAGCGGGCCATGCGCGTCTTCCGCCGCTGCTTCGATGACGGGCTGCTGGTGCGCGTGACGGGCGATATCGTGGCGTTGAGCCCGCCGCTCATCATCGAGAAGAGCCATGTGGACCGCATCTTCACCACGCTCGGTGACGCGATCCACAAGGAAGCCGCCTAGACCCGGTCAGCTGCGGCCCTTGCCCACCTGATCCCGCAGCGCGCCGGCCACCTCGCCCGAGGTTTCGGCCGCCTCGGGGTCGGGCTTGGGCGCGGGCTTCTCCGAGGCCAGTCCGGCATGCGGTTTCACCCGGTCCGCCTTGCGGCCATGGAGATCCGTGCTGCGCGTGTCATGCGGGCCGACCTTGGCGCTGCCCGGGACATGCTTCTTGTCCTTGGTCATGTGCCGGATTTCCCGGCGGCCGAGCCGCTCTTCGCGCCGCCGCCATCCTGGGCATTGACCGTGGCCCAGGCGCGGCGCTCCGCCTTGCGCTTCTGCTTCGGCGTGCATGTCGCCTTCGATCCCTTGGCCATGCGTGCTTCCTTCGTCCCCGGATCGCAACGCCGATCGCTGGGCCGGGTTACACGCCCCCTTGGCCTTCCCGGCCGGGGCAGCCCATATAGGCCCCACAACCAAGTCGCCCCCCTTCGCGGAGCCCGAGCCCCATGTCCGACCAGATCCCCGTCACCGTCCTCACCGGCTATCTCGGCGCCGGCAAGACCACGCTGCTGAACCGCATCCTCACCGAGAACCACGGCAAGAAATTCGCTGTCGTGATCAACGAGTTCGGCGAGCTGGGCGTGGATAATGACCTCGTCGTGGATGCCGATGAGGAAGTCTTCGAGATGAACAACGGGTGCATCTGCTGCACCGTGCGCGGCGACCTCATCCGCATCCTGTCCAACCTCATGAAGCGCCGCGAGAAGTTCGACGGCATCATCGTCGAGACCACGGGCCTGGCCGACCCCGCGCCGGTCGCGCAGACCTTCTTCGTGGACGAGGATGTGAAGCGCGCCACCAAGCTCGACGCCATCGTCACCGTCGTGGATGCCAAGCACCTCCTGGCCCGCCTGAACGACACGAAGGAAGCCGAGGA
>JAIYCD010000110.1 GCA_027488195.1 Acetobacteraceae bacterium
AGCCCAAGCGCGCCAGCCTCTCGCGCGGGATGGACCCGGAGGTGATGACGCTGGAATCGGCGCTGGCCCTGCTCTCCATGCCGCGAATCGTCGGCCTGCACCCGGAGACGGGCGAGGAGATCAGTTCCAATCTCGGCCGCTTCGGGCCCTATCTGAAGATGGGCGCGCTCAGCAAATCGCTCGACCGTGATGATGACCCGCTGACCATCGGGCTCAACCGCGCCGTGGACCTCATGGCCAGCGCCAAGCCGCGCGGCGTGACGCTCGGCGAACACCCCAAGGGCGGCATCGTCGAGGTGCGGCGCGGGCGTTTCGGCCCCTACCTCATGCACGGCACGCGCGTCGCCAACCTGCCGCGGGGCACGGAGATGGAGGCGGTGACGCTGGAGGAGGGCATCGCCATCCTTGCCGAAAAGGGCAAGGAATTGCCGCCGATGAAGGGCAAGGGGGGCAAGAAGGCCCCGGCGAAGAAGGCTGCGCCGAAAAAGGCCGAGGCCGCAGCGCCGGCCGTGAAGAAGGCGGCGCCGGCCAAGAAGGCCGCAGCCGCCAGGAAGCCCGCGGCAAAGAAAGCCCCCGCGAAGAAGCCCGCGCCCAAGACCAAGGCGGGCGGCTGAGATGCCGCGCAGCGGGCCTCCGGCAAAGGGGCAGAAGGCCCGCAAATCCAACGCGAAGCGGCGGGCGGACGAGACCTCCCCGCCACCCGTCAAGCCGCAGAAGACCGGCCGCGCCAAGGTGAAGACCGCGCCGAAGGGCGCGCCCATGCCCAGCAAGGCCGATCTGAAGCTGTTTCTGACAAGCATGGGCGGGCGCGTCGGCAAGAGCGAGATCGCCCGGCATTTCGGCCTGCACACCGAGCAACGCCCGGCGCTGCGCCAATTGCTCTCCGAGATGAAGTTCGACGGCAGCGCCAAGCCCGTCGGCAAGCGGACCTTCGCGGGCGAGGCCGCGGGCGCCCCAGTGCCCGTCGCCGCCCCGCCGCCCAATGTCGCCCCTGGACAGCGCTTCAAGCCGGCGGCCCCCGGCCGTCCCTTCGCAAAGACCGATCGCGGCACGCCGCCCGACCGCAACGGCCCGCCCGCGCGCGGCCGCCTGCCCCGGCACGTCGAGGCCGAGGCACCCGCGGAAGCGCCTCGCCCCCGCCCCACCCGCCTGCCCGAAACCGCCGTCGTGGAGGTCTTCGGCACCGATCCCGATGGCGACCCCATCGCCCGCCCCGTCGGCTGGGAGGGCGAGGGCCGGCCCGTCATCTACATGCACCCCGAGCGGCGCGGCCAGACGGCGCTGGCCGCCGGCGAGCGCGTGCTGGCCAAGCTGCGCCACATCACCGGCGAGAAATATGAGGGCCGCACCCTCAAGCGCCTCGGCGCCGTGGAAGATCGCCGCCGCATCCTGGGCGTCTTCCAGGATGGTCGCATCATCCCGACCGATCGCCGCCAGAAGGCCGAATGGAATGTCGCGCCCGGCGATACCGGCGGCGCGCATGGCGGCGAGATCGTGCTGGCGGAGTCGCTGCCCTCCACCGGCTATGGCCTGCGCCCGGCGCGCATCGTGGAGCGCCTGGGGCGGGTGGGCGAGCCGCGCTCGGTCTCGCTCATCTGCATCCATGCCCATGGCATCCCCGAACTCTTCACCGCCGAGGCGGAGGAGCAGGCCGAGCAGGCAAAAGCCACGCCGCTGGCCAAGCGGACGGACCTGCGAGAGGTGCCGCTCATTACCATCGACGGCGAGGATGCGCGCGACTTCGACGACGCCATCTTCGCCGAGCCCGATGGCGATGGCTGGAAGATCATCGTCGCCATCGCCGATGTCGCGCATTACGTGACACCCAATTCGGCGCTGGACCGCGATGCCTGGGCGCGTGGCAACTCGGTCTATTTCCCCGACCGCGTCGTGCCCATGCTGCCCGAGGCGCTCTCCAACGGATGGTGCAGCCTGAAGCCGAAGGAGGAGCGCGGCTGCCTCTTCGTCGAGATGCATTTCGACGCTTCCGGCACCAAGACGCACCACAAATTCGGGCGCGGCCTGATGCGCAGCTTCGCCCGCACCACCTATGAGCAGATCCAGAGGCTGCATGACGCGAAGGAGGAGCTGGAAGGCCTGCCCGAGGGCCATGTCTCCCGCCTCTATGCCGCCTTCCGCGCCCTGCTGGCGGCGCGCGAGCGGCGCGGCACGCTGGATCTCGACCTGCCCGAGCGCCGCGTCATGCTGGACGCCGAGGGCAATGTCACCGCCGTCATCCCCCGCCCGCGCCTCGACAGCCACCGCCTCATCGAGGAGTTCATGGTGGCCGCCAATGTCTGCGCGGCGGAGGAGCTGGAGCGGCTCAGCCAGCCCTGCATGTACCGCATTCACGCGCCGCCCTCGGAGGAGAAATACAACTCCCTGAAGGAGTTCCTTGGCACGCTCGGGCTTTCGCTGAATCCCGTGGGCCAGCTCCGCCCGCGCGATTTCCAGACCCTGCTCGACAAGGTGAAGGACACGCCGGAAGCCCGGATGGTCAATGAGACGGTGCTGCGCAGCCAGTCCCAGGCGGCGTATGACCCCGACAATATCGGGCATTTCGGCCTGGCCCTGCCGCGCTACGCGCATTTCACCTCGCCCATCCGCCGCTATGCCGACCTCCTGGTGCATCGCGCCCTGATCCGCGGCCTCAAGCTCGGCCCGGATGGTCTCTCCGAGCCCGAGACCGCCCGATTCCCCGAATCGGCCGAGCACATCACCGCGACCGAGCGCCGCGCCGCCGCCGCAGAGCGCGACGCGGTGGACCGCTACCTCGCCGCCTATCTGGCGGACCGGGTGGGGGCCACCTTCGCCGCGCGAGTCTCGGGCATCCATGCCTTCGGCGTCTTCGTCACGCTCATCGAGACGGGCGCCTCGGGCTTCGTGCCGATGAAGGCGCTGCCGCAGGACCACTGGATCGTGGCCGAGGACAAGCGCAGCATCGTAGGCCGCCATTCGCGCCAGGTGATCCGCCTGGCGGACGAGGTGGAGGCCCGGCTGCGCGAGGCCAATGCCCAGACCGGGAGCCTGGTCTTCGAGCTGATGATGGGCGGCGCGCCGGCCCGCATGCGCGGGACGCGCAAACGAAAGGGTTGACGCCCCGCACGGGGGCGGTAGAACCCCCTCTCCCTTCCAGCACCGGCCCCGGGCCCGGCGCCCTCACGCGTTCCTGACGCAGAGCAGAGCAAAGACAAGACCATGGCCAAGGCCAACACGATCCTCATCAAGCTGATCAGCAGCGCCGATACCGGGCACTTCTACGTCACGAAGAAGAACACCCGCACCGCCACCGGCAAGCTCGAGCTGAAGAAGTATGATCCGCGGGTGCGAAAGCACGTCGTCTACCGCGAAGGCAAGATCAAGTAAGGTCAGGCCGCGGGCTCCGGCCCGTGCAGTGATGAAAAAAAGGCGGCTGCCCCCTCGGGGCAGCCGCCTTTTTCATGGACTAAGCCTAGCTACTGCGCCGACTTGTCGAGGTCCGGATCGGCCAGATAGGCGCGGTTGCGGCCATCGCGCTTGGCCCGGTACAGCGCCTCATCCGCAGCGCCGATCAGCATGTCGGCCGGCACGCCGGGCCCGCCCACGGCCACGCCGATGCTGATGGTGACCGGCAGCTCGACATCGCCCGAGCGGATCGGCTCGGCCGAGATGGCCTCGCGCAGGCGGTCGGCGACGATGAGCGCATAGGCGCTGGGGGCGCCCGTCAGCACGGCCAGGAACTCCTCGCCGCCATAGCGGGCCACCACATCGGCCGCGCGAAGCTGCACACGCAGCCGCTCGGCCACCTCGCGCAGCGCGACGTCGCCCACATTGTGGCCATGCGTGTCGTTGATGGATTTGAACTTGTCGATGTCCACCAGCAGGACCGCCGCCTCCTCCGTCCGCAGCAGGCCGTCCAGGTGGCGGCGTACGTAGCGGCGGTTGCGCAGGCCGGTCAGCTGATCGGTGACGGCCATCTCCAGCGATCGGTCCAGCTCGGCCCGCAACCGCTCCTGGTAGCGCTTGCGGCGGATCTGGTTGCGGGCGCGGGCGCGCAGCTCATTGGGGTCGAGCGGGCGAAAGGCGTGGTCATTGGCACCAAGGTCGAAGCCGCGCAGCACCTGGGTCTTCTGCACCGTATCGGCCAGCAGCAGCAGCGGCAGGTCGCGCGTGTTGTTCTGCGCGCGCAGCCGCGAGGCGAGGCGCAACACCTCCGTCGCATCGGCGGGAAGGGCCAGCAGGGCCAAGTCGAACTCACCCTTGCCCAATTGCCTCTGCGCGTCCTCGACATTGGTGACGCAGATCGCCTTGACCGCATCCGCCTCCAGCGCCTGGCGCACCACCGCCATTTCCTCCGGCACCTCGGCCAGCACCAGGGCGCGGGCTCCGGCGACGGAGATCGCAGGCTCGGGGGCGGCGCTCTCCAGGCCGAGCTCACGCGCTGTCTCAGCGCGCAGGCGCCAGGCGTCCTGGACCTGCTTGACCCTGAGCAGGGCGCGCAGCCGGGCGAAAAGCGTCGCGTCATCCACCGGCTTCGAGAGGAAGTCGTCGGCGCCCACCTCGAGTCCGCGCACGCGCTCCGCGCTGTCGGTGAGCGCGGTCACCATGACGACGGGAATGTGCTGCGTGCGTGCATCCGCCTTGAGCGCGGTGCACACCTGATAGCCATCCATTCCCGGCATCATGACATCCAGGAGAATGACATCTGGCAATTGCGTGAAAGCTATCTGCAAGGCCTCCGGGCCGCTGGAGGCGAGCAGGACTTCGTAATACTCGGCCTGAAGCTTGGCTTCGAGGAGGCGGAGATTGGCCGCGATGTCATCCACCGCAAGGATGCGGGCGGTCATCGGTCGATGCTTCCCCTCAGGTCGGGCACGCAAGGCAACAGGAGCGTGATGTGTCTGAAATGACTCTGGACCAGCCGGCTGCGAACAGAAGCCTGTTCTTCCGGCGCTGGCTGCGCAACCCGCTGCAGATGGGCTCGATCATCCCCTCCTCGCCCGCGCTGTGCCGCAAGATCGCGGCGGCGGTGGAACGGGGGCCGGAGGAATATGTGCTGGAACTCGGCGCCGGCACCGGCGTCATCTCGGCCGCGCTGCTGGCCGCCGGTGTGCCCGCGCACAAGCTCATCGTCGTGGAGATCGTGCCCGAAATGGCGGATTTCCTGCGTGGCAGCCTGCCGGGCGTGACGGTGATCTGCGGCGACGCTTTCGACCTGGCCAATACACTGCCGGCAGAGGTGCATGGGCGCATCGGTACCGCCATCTGCGGCATCCCGCTGGTGCTGCTGCCGCTGGAACGCCAGGCGGCCTTCCGCGACACGGTGGAGAGCGTGGCGCCAGGCCGTGGCTTCCTGCTCTACACCTACTGCGCCACCTCGCCCCTGCCCTATCGCAGGCTCGGCATGACGGCGCGCCGAATGGCATTCACCCTGGCGAATCTGCCTCCGGCCAGCGTGTGGCGTTACCGCCCCGCACCGCCCCAGCCGATCGCAGCTCTCCATCCAACGTGACATCTGTCGCAAAATAGCATGCCCTGATCGCGGCCGGGAGGGGCCTTTGCCCACAGCGCCCCTCGCGCTCCGGCCTTATCATCCGCTGGTCAGAGTGTGCTCCGCGCCATCCTTCCCGCGCAGCTGGGCGATCAGGCGCGGATGCGGCCCGCGCTTGACCTTGAGGGCCGCGCCCAGCCCGCGCTCGTCCAGCGCGGAGCGGACCGAATCCACTTCCGGATGCTCGGCCTCCAGGCCCGTCAGGCGGAAGTGGCTGTCATGCAGATGGCGGCCGGCGCGTTCGCCGCGCCATTCGATGAGGGGCGGGATCAGGTTGTCCATGTCCTGGCGCTGCGGCGGGACCGCGAAGCGCCAGGCGAGGTCGCCGCGCTTCATGTCCCGCACCGTGCCGCCGCGGGGCCCCAGGCGCGCCATCACCGAGTCCATGGAGGGCGTGCGCGCGACCCAGCCGAGCAGGCGCGGCTCCGCCTCCAGCATCAGGCGCGTCGCCGGGTCGTCGAGGTCGAAGAGCCGAGGATGAGCGGGCTCGGGCTGGTCCGGGTCGGGCGCGATGATCTCGAGGTAGCAATCGGGGCCGAGGCCCAGCAGCAGGTTGTGCGTGCCGGCCCCCTCATGCTTGCCGCCGGGCTGCGGCTTCACGCCCAGGAGGCGCGTGACGAAGGCGGCGCCCTGCTCCAGCGTGCGGGCGCCGAGGACGATGTGATCAATCTCGGCCATGGGTCACCGGGCCGTGGGCTGGATGGCTGCGGACATGTTCGCGCGTTCCTCATGCATCATGGGCCGCCCTGGAATGGTGCGGCCCCAGCATCATGCCAGCTTCGAACATGCGGGCCATGCGCGAGATCAATGTCCCAACCGGGCGCGGGTTGCCGGCCCTACCCCACGCTGATCTGCGTGTAGTCCTGGAACCAGCTGCGCGCCTGGATGAAGCCCCGGCAGCGCGCACTCAGCGCGCGCGGGTTCAGGTCATGCACCACGGCCAGCAGCGCCGCCTCGTCGATCAGCACATTGTGCAGCTGGCCCATCTGCCGCGCCTGCTCGGCCGGCTCGAAGCTGTTACGGACGACGCGGAGCTGCGCGTCCACCGCTGGCGAATTGTAGTAGCCCCAGTTGATGCCGCGGGGATTGCTGAGCTGGCTGTCATAGATCACCCAGCCGGTATTGGGCTCCATCGAGGGGATGGCGACGTTCATCGCATGCGCGCCCCTCGAGGCCGGATCCCGCGCGCCGGCGCGCATCTGGTTGATGGCGGTGGCGAAATCCACCGGCAGGAAGCTGACATCGAAGAAGGCCTCGCGCAGGCCGGCCTGCACCGCCTCGTTCATCGGCTGGGGCACCATCTGCCCGCCGCCCGAAACGGGCATGATCACGCTGATGGCGCAGCGCCGGGTGGCGGAATAGCCGGCCGCCGTCATCAGCCGCCGCGCCTCGGCCAGGTCATGGCGCAGGCGGAAGGAGGGGTTGCCGAACCACGGGTCATCCGGCGTGACCTTGCCGCGTGCGGCCTGCGC
>JAIYCD010000186.1 GCA_027488195.1 Acetobacteraceae bacterium
AAGACCTCGCTGCTCATGCTGCTGGCGGGGCTGGAGCGCGCCTCGGGCGGGCACCTGACCGTGGCCGGGCGGGAGCTCGGGCGGATGGGCGAGGATGATCTGGCGCGTTTCCGACGCGAGGAAGTGGGAATCGTCTTCCAGTCCTTCCACCTCGTGCCCACCATGACGGCGGTCGAGAACGTCGCCATGCCGCTGGAATTCGCCGGCGACGAACACGCCTTCACCCGGGCCGAGGCGGCGCTCCGCTCGGTCGGCCTCGGGCACCGCCTCACGCATTATCCGGGGCAGCTTTCGGGCGGCGAGCAGCAGCGTGTCGCCGTGGCCCGCGCCTTCGTGGCCCTGCCCCGGCTGATCCTGGCCGATGAGCCCACCGGCAACCTCGACCGTGCGACCGGGCTTGCGGTGATGGATCTGCTCTTCGACCTGCGCGCCAAATACGGCACCACGCTGATCCTCATCACCCATGACCCGGCGCTGGCTGCCCGCTGCGAGCGGCAGATCCGCATCGAGGACGGACTGATCACGAGCGACACCACCGCCCTGCCCCTGGCCGCCGAATGAGGAACCTCCTGCTTGGCCTAATGCTAGCGCGGCGCGAGCTGCGCGGCGGCGTGAAGGGCCTGCGCATCGTGCTGGCCTGCTTGGCGCTGGGTGTCGCCGCCATCGCCGCCGTCGGCACACTGCGCGCCGGCATCCAGGCGGGGCTCCAGGCCGATGGCGCCCGGATCCTGGGTGGCGACCTCGAAATCCGCGCCGGCTACGAACCCGCCAGCGCCGAGACGCTGGACTGGGTCCGCGCCCGCGGCGGCGTGATCAGCGAGGTGGCGCTGCTGCGCGCCATGCTCATCGCGCCCAGCGGCGAGCGTACCCTCGTCGAGCTCAAGGCCGCCGACACGCTCTACCCCCTCTATGGCACACTGACCCTGGACCCTGCGCAGCCGCTCACCGGCCCCATGCTGGTGGCCGAGCCCTCGGTGGCCGACCGCCTCGGCCTCTCGCCGGGCGACGAGGTCCGGCTGGGCGAGGCCCGCATGCGCTTCGCCGGCCGCATCGCCGAGGAGCCGGATCGGGTGGCCACGCCCACCGTCTTCGGCCCCCGCGCCATCATCCCGCTCGACCACCTGCGCGCCACGGGCCTGGCGCAACCGGGCAGCATGATCACGCATGAATACCGCATCCGCCTGCCGGAGGGCGCTTCGGCCCGGACCTTCGGCGAGGAACTGCGCGCGGCCTTCCCCTCCGCCCCCTGGCGCATCCGCCGCGCTGACCAGGCCGAGCCCGGGGTGAACCGCTTCCTGGACCGGGCCGCTTCCTTCCTGACCCTGGCGGGGCTGACGGCGCTGCTGGTGGGCGGCATCGGTGTCGCGACCGGCGTGCGCGCCTGGCTGGATGCCCGCAGCCGGACCATCGCGACCCTGCGCTGCATGGGGGCGCCGACGGCCGCGATCTTCTCGGCCTATCTGTTCCAGGTGCTGGCGCTCTCGGCGCTCGGCATCCTCATCGGTCTGGTGGTGGGCTGGGGGCTGACCGCGGTGGCGGCCAGCGCGCTGAGTGGCGCCCTGCCCGTCCCGGCGCGGGTCGGCCTCTACCCGCTGCCTTTGGCGCTCGCTGCGCTGTATGGCCTGCTGACGGCGCTGACCTTTGCGCTGTGGCCGCTCGGCCGTGCAGGGCGCATCCCGGGGGCGGCCCTGTTCCGGGACGTTCTGGGGGCCGGCGGCTTCTGGCCTGGCTGGGGGGTCGGCGTCGCCAATGCCGTGGCGGCCGCCGCCCTGGTCACGCTGGTCATCACCACCGCCGAGCAGCGCTTCTTCGCCATCGCCTTCTGCGGCGGGGCGGCGGCGGCCATGCTGCTGTTCCGGCTTGGCGCCTGGGGGCTGATGGCAGGGGCGCGGGCACTTGGTGGCATCCGGCGCCCGGCCTGGCGCCTCGGTCTCGCCAACCTCCACCGGCCGGGGGCACCGACGCCCATCATGCTCGTGGCGCTGGGCCTCGGGCTGACCACGCTGGCCGCCATCGCGCAGATCCAGGGCAATCTCAGCTCGGCCATCGGCAGCGAGATGCCGGCCCGCGCGCCCAATTTCTTCTTCATCGACATTCAGCCCGACCAGGTGGCCCGCTTCGACAGCCTGGCCCGCGAGACGCCCGGGGTGGATGAAGTGCGCCGCGTGCCCAGCTTGCGCGCCCGTATCGCCGCCGTGAACGGCGTGCCGGCCGAGCAGGTGCAGGCCACGCCCGAGACCGCGTGGGCGCTGCGGGGCGATCGCGGCCTGACCTACAGCGCCCGCCAGCCCGAAGGCACGCGGATCGTCGATGGGGCCTGGTGGGCCCCGGATTACGAAGGGCCCACCCTCGTCTCCTTCGATGCCAACCTCGCGCGCGGCTGGGGCATCGGCCTCGGCGATACCATCACCGTGAACGTCCTGGGCCGGGACATCGACCTGAAGATCGCCAATCTGCGCAATGTGGAATGGCGCTCGCTCGGCATGAACTTCACGCTCATCGCCTCGCCCGGGCTGCTCTCCTCGGCGCCGCACACCCATATCGCGACGGTGCGCGGCGACCCCGCACAGGATCAGAACCTGCTGCGGCGCATCACGGACGCCCTGCCCAATGTCTCGGGCATCCGCGTCCGTGAGGCGCTGGAACAGGTGGGCGTGCTGCTGGGCCGCATTGGCACGGCGCTCACGGCGGTGGGGTCCATCACGCTGATGGCCGGCGCCCTGGTGCTGGCGGGCGCGGTGGCCGCCGGGCAGCAGCGCCGCATCCGCGAGGCGGTACTGCTCAAGACGGTTGGTGCCACCCGCGGGCAGATTCTGCGGGCCTTCCTGGTGGAGTTCGGCGTTCTCGGCGGCTTTGCGGGCCTCCTGGCGGCGCTGGCGGGCACGGCGGCGGCCTGGGGGGTGGTGGTGGGCATCATGCGCCAGGAATGGGTCTTCCTGCCCGGCACCTTGGCGCTCACCGTCGCGGGGTGCATGCTGCTTGTCCTGGCCTTCGGCTACGCCGGGACCGCGATGGCGCTGCGCGTCCGGCCTGCGCCCCTCTTGCGTAACGAATGAAGATACCGCGTCGGGACTTCCGAATTGGATTGAATCTGATTACAGAAGTTCCATATCCTATCCATCCGGGGCAGAGGCCCCGAGTCTCGTCCTTCTGGAGGAACTGATCTTATGGCACTGCAACCCGAATCGCGCTGGACGCAGCCGCTGGGCGGCCAGTCTGGCTGGGGCCGCACCGCGAGCGTCGACGCCGCCGCGATCGACGCCGGTCTGCGCGCCTACATGCTCCGCGTCTACAATTGGATGGCCTCCGGCCTGCTGCTGACGGCGATCGTCGCCTATGCGGTGGCGAGCATCCCGGCTGTCTCGGAGCTCTTCTTCACCGTCGTCCGCACGCCGCGTGGCCTCGCCACCGCGCCGACGATCCTCGGCTACGTCGCGATGTTCGCGCCGCTCGCCTTCATCCTGGCGCTCTCCTTCGGCATCAACCGGATGAGCAAGACCACCGTGCAGGCCCTGTTCTGGACCTTCTGCGGCGTGATGGGCGCCAGCATGGCGAACATCTTCGTGATCTAC
>JAIYCD010000200.1 GCA_027488195.1 Acetobacteraceae bacterium
CCATGCACCCCATCCAGCCGGCGCATCACCTCGCCCGCCTCGCGCTCGAAGATCTCGCTATCCACCCAATCGAGCTTCACGCGCATGTTGTGCGCGATGCCGCCATGGGCCAGCGCCTCGTTCAGCGATTTATAGGCGTCGAGCAGGCCCGTGTACTTGCCCACGACGGCGATGGTCACTTCGCCCTCGGGCGCGGTGATGCGGCTGACGATCCGGTCCCAGGCGGAAAGGTCGGGCTCGCCATAGATCGAGAGGTTGAAATGGCGCAGCACCTCGCGGTCCAGCCCCTCGCGATGGTAGCTGCCGGGAACGGCGTAGATGCTGGAGGCGTCATAGGCCGGGATCACGCTCTCCGGCCGGACGTTGCAGAAGAGCGCGATCTTGCGGCGCTCATTCTCCGGGATCGGGCGGTCGCAGCGGCAGAGCAGGATCTGCGGCTGGATGCCGACGCCGAGCAATTCCTTCACGGAATGCTGCGTGGGCTTGGTCTTCAGCTCGCCGGCCGAGGGGATGTAGGGCACGAGCGTCAGATGCACGAAAAGGCTGCGCGTCGGGCCCAGCTCATTCGCGAGCTGGCGGATGGCTTCGAGGAAGGGCAGCGACTCGATGTCGCCGACGGTGCCGCCGACCTCGACGAGGATGAAGTCGTAATCATCCGTGCCGGCGACCACGGCCTCCTTGATGGCGTCCGTGATGTGCGGAATGACCTGCACGGTGGCGCCCAGGTAGTCGCCCCGCCGCTCCTTCGCGATCACCTCGGAATAAAGGCGGCCCGTGGTCCAGTTGTCGGCCTTGTTGGCGTGGACGCCGGTGAAGCGCTCGTAATGGCCGAGGTCGAGGTCGGTCTCGGCGCCGTCATCGGTGACGAAGACCTCGCCATGCTGGTAGGGCGACATCGTGCCCGGATCCACGTTCAGATACGGGTCCAGCTTGCGCAGCCGGACGCGGTATCCGCGGGCCTGAAGGAGAGCGCCAAGGGACGCTGCCGCGATGCCCTTGCCGAGCGAGGAAACCACGCCACCGGTGATGAATACGAACCGTGCCATGGGAGCCCGTCATAGCCATTTCCCCGGCGCTGTCACACCCCCCTCGCGGGGGGGCTGGATCAGTTTGTCGGAACCGCCGGCAGCGCCGGGACGGTCGGCGCCACGACGGGTGCCGGCGCATCGAGGATCGAGCGGTTGGTCGAGGTGCCGCGATCCAGCAGGGCCAGCGTCAGTGCGAGGACGAAGAAGATGGTGCCCAGGATGGCCGTGGTCCGCGTCAGCAGATTGGCTGTGCCGCGGCCGCCCATGAAGGAGCCCATGCCCTGGGAGGAACCGATGCCAAGCCCGCCGCCCTCGCTGCGCTGCACGAGGATGACCCCGATCAGCGCCAGGGTGACCAGCAGGAAGATGATGGTGAGGATGGTGGACATGATGCGGCCCCGCATAGCCCGCCCCGTGCCCGATGGCTAGCGCGGATGCGTCCCACCCTCGCCGTCCATGCGCTTTCTTGATAGCTTTGCACCATGCACCGCCACCTCGACCGTCGCTTGAAGCTGCAATGGCTGCGCGTGATCGACGCGGTGGAGGCGCAGGGCAGCCTGTTGCGGGCGGCCGCGCGCCTCGGCCTCGGCCAGCCGGCGCTGACGCGCAGTCTGCAGGAGGCCGAGCAGGTGATCGGCACGCGCCTCTTCACCCGCCATGCCCGCGGCGTGCAGCCGACCGAGGCAGGGCTGGTCATCACCCGCCTCGCCCGCCGCGTGCTGGCCGAGCTGCACCGCGCGGAGGAAGCGCTGGACCACCTGGCCGGTGCCCAGCTGGCGGTGGGCGTGCTGCCCGTGGCCGCAGTCGGCGTGCTGCCCGGCGCGCTGATCCGGCTGAAGCGCAGCCGCCCGGACATCCAGCTCCGGCTCCAGCAGGGCCGGATGGAGGAGTTGCTGCCCCTGCTGGCGGCAGGCGAGATCGATCTCATCCTGGGCCGCCTCTACCCGCCCCCTGCCTCCGATGGCTTCCTGCGTGAGGCCTTGTGGGAGGAGCCGATCTCCTTCCTCGCCCGCAGCGGCCACCCGCTTTTCACTGGCCCGGTCACGCGCGCGGCACTCGCCGGCTGCGAACTGGTGCTGCCCACCGTCAGCCAGCGCGTCGGCCAGGAGATCGACGAGCGGCTGGCCGCCCTCGGCCTCGCGACCGAGGCGCCATTGCGATCCAGCAGCTACGGCTTCATCCGCGAGATGCTGCTGGCGAGCGACATGGTCTCGGTCATGCCGCGGCTGATGATGGTGGGGGATCTGCTGCGCGGCACGCTCGGCGTGCTGCCGCTGGCGGACGAGGCCCCTCCCCGCCCCGCCGGCCTCATCCTGCCGCACGACCGGCCCTTGCCCGAGGCGGGCCAGGCCTTTGTCGCCGCACTGCGCGGGCACCTGGCCGAAATCGCGGCGCAGGGCCTTTCTGCTATTCCGAAAGTGAATAGCCCGCGCCGGAAAATCCATAGGACAGCCCGGCCCTCCCCCGGCTAGAAGCGAGGGGTCGAGGGAGAGAAGCATTGGATCCGGCCGAACCCATCATGGATGTGGCGCATCTCGGCCATGTCGAGCTGCTGACGCCCAAGCCCGAGCAAAGCCTGGCCTTCTTCCGCGACATCCTGGGCATGACCGTGAGCGGCACCGCGGGCGACAGCGTCTTCCTGCGCGGCTGGGACGACTACGAGACCTATTCCCTGCAACTGACGGCGGCCCCGACCTCCGGCCTGGGCCACGCTGCCTTTCGCACCCGCAGCCCGCAGGCACTGGCCCGCCGCCTCGCCGCGCTGCGCGCCGATGGCGTGGAGGTGACCGCCATCGAGGGCAGCTTCGGCCATGGCACGGCGCATCGCTTCCGCGACCCGGACGGGCATGTGGTGGAGCTCTATTTTGACACGGCGTGGTACGAGGCCCCGCCCGAACGGCGCCCCGCCCTGCGCAACCAGGCCGAGCGCTACCCGGCGCGCGGCGTGAATGTCCGCCGGCTCGACCACTACAACTGCCTCGCCGTGGATGTCGCCGCCTGCCGGGAATTCTTCCAGCGCAACCTCGGCCTGCGCTGCACCGAGCGCATTGTTTTCGATAACGGCACGGAGATGGGGATGTGGCTGACCGCCACCAACAAATCCTACGACGTCGCCTATGGGCGCGAGGCCAATGGCGTTCATGGCCGCCTGCATCACATCACCTTCGCGCTGGATAGCCGCGAGGCCATCCTCCAGGCCGCCGACACCTTCCTGGAGGCCGGCATCCCCATCGAGAACGGCCCGCACAAGCACGCCATCCAGCAGACCTTCTTCCTCTATGTGATCGAGCCCGGCGGGAACCGCATCGAATTCGCCCATTCCGGCGCGCGCCTTGTGCTGGCGCCCGATTGGAAGACCATCACCTGGAGCCAGGCCGAGCGGAACAAGGGCCAGGCCTGGGGACTGCAACTCACCGAGAGCTTCCGCACCTACGCCACGCCACCTTTGCCCGAGAAGAGCTAAGTCATGAGCAACACCGCACTCGTCATCTCCGCCCATTCCGCCGATTTCGTCTGGCGCGCCGGCGGCGCCATCGCGCTCCACGCCGCCGCCGGCTACGAGGTGACGGTGGTCTGCCTCTCCTATGGCGAGCGGGGCGAGAGCGCCAAGCTCTGGCGCCAGGCGGGCATGACGCTGGAGCGCGTGAAGGCCGAACGCCAGAAGGAGGCCGAGGCGGCGGCGAAGGTGCTGGGCGTGCACGACATCCAGTTCTGGGACCTCGGCGACTACCCGATCACGCTGAACCAGGAGAGCCTGTTCCGCATGGTCGACGTCATGCGCGCCATCCACCCGAAATTCATCCTGACCCACAGCAAGGAGGATCTCTACAACTGGGACCACCCGGCCGTGACGGATTTCGCCCAGCATGCCCGCATCACCGCCCAGGCGCATGGCCACAAGCCTGAGCAGAAGGTGCTGGGCGCGCCGCCCGTTTTCCTGTTTGAGCCGCATCAGCCCGAGCAATGCAATTGGAAGCCCGACGTGCTGCTCGATATCGGCCCGGTCTGGGCGCAGAAGCGCGCGGCCATCGAATGCATGGCGGGCCAGGAGCACCTCTGGGAATACTATACCCGCGTCGCCCAGCAGCGCGGCGCCCAGGCCGCCCGCAACAGCGACAAGTCCATCACCTGGGGCGAGGGCTATGCCAGCATCTTCCCGCATGTGGTGGAACGCCTGGTGTGATCACGCTTTCCGCCGCCCTGGGCCGCTATCCGCATACGGCCGCGCTGCTGGACGGCGCCGTGACGGACCCGGAGCTGGCGCTGGACTGCACCCCCTTCCCCGTCATCAGCCGCGCCTTCGCGCCCATGGTGCGCGATGGGCGCTTCGAGGTGAGCGAAATGGCCATCGCCACCTGGCTCCAGGCCTGGGCGCATGGCAAGCCGCTCGTGCTGCTGCCCCGCGTGCTGGCGGCGCGGCTGCAGGAGGGCTCGCTCTTCTGCCACGCCGATTCGCCGATCCGTGGCCCGGAGGACCTCGCCGGCAAGCGCGTCGGCGTGCGCGCCTATAGCCAGACCACCGGCCTCTGGCTGCGAGGCATCCTGCAGGATGCGCATGGCGTGGCGCCAGACAGCGTCGAATGGGTGACCTTCGAAGATCCGCACGTGGCCGAATGCCGGGACCCGCCCTTCGCCACCCGCGCGCCGGCCGGCAGCGACATGGTCAAGATGCTGGAGGCGGGCGAGTTGGATGCCATCATCTCCGGCAATGATGCGCCGAGCGGGGATTGGCTGCGCCCGGTCTTCGCCGATCCTGCGGCTGCCGGCCAGGACTTCATCCGCCGGCACGGCTTCACCCCCATCAACCACCTGCTGGTGATCCGTGCCGACCGCGCCCAGCACGCGCGCGCCGTGCTGCGACTGCTGGATCTGGCGGGCACCGCCCCGCAATCCGGCCGCGTCGCCATGATGCCGGCCATCGCCTTCGCCGCCTGCCACGCCGTGCGCCAGGGCCTCATCCCGCGCGCGCCCACACCTCAAGAGATCTGGGCGGGCCTGCCGCCGGACATCGCCTGAAGGAAACCTCCCATGCTTCTGCACCGCCGCGGCCTGATCGCCGCTTCCCTCAGCCTCGCCGCCCCCGCCTTGGCGCAGGAGGCCTATCCGACGCGACCCGTGAACGTCATTGTCCCCTGGGGGCCGGGCGGGCCGACCGATGCCTTCGCCCGCGTGCTCAGCCAGCGCCTCTCGACGGATCTCGGCCAGCCCTTCCCGGTGGATAACCGCGTGGGCGCCAATGGCACGATCGGCATGGCCGTCGCGGCGCGCGCCCGGCCCGATGGCTATACGGTCGTGATCGCGCCCAACAGCACCTATGCCGTGGCGCCGCATCTCTATCAGCTGTCCTATCATACCGAGCGCGACTTCGTGGGCGTGGACCTGCTGGTCTCCATGCCCATCTTCATGCTGGTGCATCGCAGCTCGCCCGCCACCACGGTGGCCGAATACGTGGCACTCGCCCGGCGGCCCAATGCCCGGCTGACCTATGCCAATGCCAGCGTGGGTGCCACCTCCCACCTCGCGACCGAGATGCTGCTGCAATCGGCCGCGATCGAGGTGCTGGAAGTGGGCTATCGGGGTGGCGGCCCGGCCGTGCAGGCGGTGGTGGCGGGCGAGGCGGGCATGGTCTTCATGCCGGCGGCCGCCGTGATGGGCTTCATCAACTCCGGCGAGTTGCGCGCGCTGGGCGTGGCCTCGGCCACCCGCAGCCCGCTCGCGCCGAACGTCCCCACCTTCCGCGAGCAGGGCTTCGCCGATGTCGAAATCGTCGAGCATGTGGCGATGCTGGCCCCGGCCGGCACGCCGCCCGCCATTCTGGAGCGCCTGAACGCGGCAAGCCGGGCGGCGCTCCGCGCGCCCGACATGCAGCCGCGACTCGATGCCCTGGCGGTCACGGCCGAAACCCGGCCGCTTGGCGAATGGAGCGAATACGCGGCAGCCGAAAGTGCCAAGTGGGGCGCCGTGGTCCGCGTCCGCAACATCCGGGTCCAGTAGAGCCTACCAGGCGGCCTCGGGCGGCAGGCTCATCAGGATGGCCTCCACATTGCCGCCCGTCTTGAGGCCGAAGATCGTGCCGCGGTCGTGCAGGAGGTTGAACTCCACATAACGGCCGCGGCGCAGGAGCTGGTGCTGGCGCTCCTCGGGCGTCCAGGCCTCGTGCATGCGGCGGCGGACGATCTCGGGATAGGATTCGAGGAAGGCGAGGCCGACATCCTTCGTGAAGGCGAAATCGAGATCAGCCCCCCGGCCGGGCGTGCGGTCGCCCAGCCAGTCGTAGAAGATGCCGCCCAGGCCCCGCGTCTCGCCGCGATGCGGCAGGAAGAAGTACTCCTCGCACCATTGCTTGAAGCGCGGGTAGTAGGTGGGGTCGTGCTTGTCGCAGGCGCGCTGGTAGGCGGCGTGGAAGAAGGCCGCATCCTCCAGGCTCTCGGGCGAGGTCACGTTCATCGGCGTGATGTCGCCCCCGCCCCCGAACCAGGCCCGGCTGGTCAGGATGAAGCGCGTGTTCATATGGGCCGTGGCGGCACGCGGCGAGCGCGGATGGGCGACGAGCGAGATGCCGGTGGCGAGGAAGCGCGGGTCTTCCTCGGCGCCCGGGATCTGCTTGCGGAATTCCGGGCTGAACTCGCCATGCACGGTGGAGATGTTGACCCCCACCTTCTCGAAGACCCGCCCGCGCATCAGGCCCATGGTGCCGCCGCCGCCCTCTGGGCGCTGCCAGGGGGTGAAGGTGAAGCGGCCGGCGGGCAGATCGGCGTGCGGGCCGCTGGCCAACCCATCCTCCACCGATTCGAAGGCGGCGCAGATCCGGTCGCGCAATTCGGCGAACCAGGTCTCGGCGGGCTTGGCCAGGGGATGGGCCAAGGGATGGGCCAAGGGGGCGAGGGTCGGGGCGGTTTGGGCTTCGTTCATGAAGGAAGCCTAGCACCAAGCGGCGCGGCGGCCAGCCGGGGCGATATTCCGCTTGCGATTGCACCTTCTTAAGACAGGGCGTGGTTGCCAGTTTCCGGAAGCATCCCTAATAGGCAGCAAGCGTGAGGCGGGGCGCGGGCATAGGCTTGCGTGCCGCCTGTAATGTGGGTTTCAGCCGGATGATCCGGCGAGGCAAAAGGTGGGCTGGATGGCGGACTCGATGGCATCGCACGCGACGGATGGGGCACCGGCCCCGGGCGTCACCAAACGCGATTTTCTCACCCTGACGACCACGGCCTTCGCCGCTGTCGGCGTCGGCGCGATCGTCTGGCCCTTCATCGGCTCGCTCGCCCCCTCGAAGGACGTGCTGGCCATGGCCAGCACCGAGGTCGATATCAGCCCGATCGCCACGGGCCAGAGCGTCACGGTCATGTGGCGCGGCAAGCCCGTCTTCGTGCGTCACCGCACGGCCGAGGAAATCCAGGTCGCGCGCGCCACCCCGCTGAGCGAGCTGAAGGATCCCGCGACCGATCAGTCGCGCATCAAGCGAGACCCCTGGCTCGTTGTCGTCGGCGTCTGCACCCATCTGGGCTGCGTGCCGCTCGGCCAGAAGTCCACCGATGCCAAGGGCGACTATAACGGGTGGTTCTGCCCCTGCCATGGCAGCCACTACGACACCTCGGCCCGCATCCGCAAAGGACCCGCGCCGACCAACCTTCTGGTTCCCGACTACACCTTCACCTCCGACCGGGCGATCCGCATCGGCTGAGGTTCAAATGGGCGCGGGGTATGGTCCCACGCTGCCCCGGTTTTTTGATTAGAGGACGAGCACCATGGCCAGCGGCCTGCACGACTCTCAGGTTTCCAACCCGGTCCTGCGCTGGATTGACCAGCGCCTGCCGGTCGTCACCATGATCCAGAAGGAGTACGGGGTGTTTCCGACGCCCCGGAACTTCAATTATTTCTGGAACTTCGGTGCGCTGGCGATGATCAACCTGATGATCATGATCGCGACCGGCATCTTCCTTGCCATGAACTACACGCCGCACACCGCCTCCGCCTTCGACAGCGTGGAGCGCATCATGCGCGACGTGAACTTCGGCTGGCTGATCCGCTACGTTCACATGAACGGCGCCTCGATGTTCTTCATCGTGGTCTACATCCATATCTGGCGCGGCCTCTACTACGGGTCCTACAAGGCCCCGCGCGAGCTGCTATGGATGCTGGGCGTGGTCATCTTCCTGCTGATGATGGCGACGGCCTTCATGGGCTACGTGCTGCCCTGGGGCCAGATGTCCTTCTGGGGGGCGACGGTCATCACCAACCTGTTCAGCGCCATCCCCGTCGTGGGTCCGACGATCGTGACCTACCTCTGGGGTGGCTTCTCGGTCGACAACCCGACGCTGAACCGTTTCTTCTCGCTGCATTACCTGCTGCCCTTCGTGATCGTGGGCGTGGTCTTCCTGCATGTGGCCGCGCTGCACATCACGGGTTCCAACAACCCGCTGGGCATTGAGCCGAAGGGCCCGCAGGACACGCTTCCGTTCCATCCCTACTACACGATCAAGGACAGCGTCGGCATCGTGGTGTACCTGGCGGTCTTCGCGGCCCTGGTCTTCTTCGCGCCGAACTACCTGGGCCACCCGGACAACTATATCCCGGCCAACCCGCTGGTGACGCCCGCGCATATCGTGCCCGAATGGTACTTCCTGCCCTTCTACGCGATCCTGCGCGCGGTGCCGGACAAGCTCGGCGGCGTGGTGCTGATGGGTGGCGCGATCATCGTGCTGTTCGTCCTGCCCTGGCTGGACACGTCGAAGGTGCGCTCCATGCGCTTCCGCCCGATCACGCGCATCATCTTCATGCTCTGGACGATCAACTTCTTCGTCCTGACCTGGGTGGGCGCCAAGCCGGCCGAGCAGCCCTACGTGCTGATCAGCCAGATCTGCACCATGTTCTACTTCGCCTACTTCCTGGTCGTCCTGCCCATGATGGGACGCTTCGAGGTGGTGATGAAGCTGCCCGAGAGCATCTCCCGTGCCGTACTCGGCGCCAAGGCCGGCCTCGGTGGCGGCCCGATCCCCGGTGGCGCCGCCGCCAAGCCGATGGAAAAGGCCTGAACCATGCGCATCCTCAAGGCTTTCGCCCTCTCCGCCGCCCTCTTCGCCAGCGCACCCGCGCTGGCGGCCGGCAGCGGCCCGACCCCGCCCAACGCGCATTTCAGCTTCAACACGCTGTTCGGCACCTTCGACCGTGCCTCCGCCCAGCGCGGCTTCCAGGTCTACAAGGAAGTCTGCTCGGCCTGCCACGCCATGCGGCAGCTCTCCTACCGCAACCTGATGGATCTCGGCCTCTCCGAGCAGCAGGTGCGTGAGATCGCGGCCACCTTCACCGTGACGGATGGCCCGAATGACGAGGGCCAGATGTTCGAGCGCCCGGGCCGGGTGGCGGACCGCTTCCGCCGTCCCTTCCCGAACGAGCAGGCCGCACGCGCCGCCAATAATGGCGCCTATCCGCCCGACCTGTCGGTGATGGTGAAGGCGCGCCCCGATGGCGCGAACTACATCCATGCCCTGCTGACCGGCTACGCCGATCCGCCGGCCGGCATGACCATGATGGACGGCATGAACTACAATGAGTGGTTCCCCGGCCATCAGATCGCCATGCCGAACGTCCTCAACGAGGACCAGCTGGACTATGCCGACGGCACCAAGGCCACCGTGGACCAGATGTCCCGCGACGTGACGACCTTCCTGGCCTGGGCCGCCGAGCCCGAGACGGAAGCCCGCCGCGCCATGGGCGTGAAGGTGCTGATCTTCCTGACCATCCTGGGCGGCCTGGTCTATGCCGTGAAGCGCAAGGTCTGGGCCGACGTGAAGCACTGAGCTTCACTCGCCTCCCCATGAAAGGCCGTCCTTCGGGGCGGCCTTTTTTGTTGGCGGCACCCGGGTTGAAACGCTGCCGGCACGGGAATAGGGTCCGGTCAAATCCAGGACCCGGAAGACCATGAACCTCACCGCTGATCGGCTCGACCGCATCTCTCCCTCGCAGACCATCACCATCACGGCCAAGGCGCGTGCCCTGAAGGCCGCCGGCAAGGATGTGATCAGCCTCTCCGTCGGCGAGCCGGATTTCGACACGCCCCAGAACATCAAGGATGCGGCGATCGCGGCCATCCAGCGCGGCGAGACCAAGTACACGGACGTCGCGGGCACCGTGGCGCTGCGCCAGGCCGTGGCCGACAAGTTCAAGCGGGACAGCGGCATCGAATACAAGCCGGAGGAGATCATCGTCACCACCGGCGGCAAGCAGGTGATCTTCAACGCCCTGCTGGCGACCATCAATCCGGGCGATGAGGCGATCATCCCCACCCCCTGCTGGGTCAGCTA
>JAIYCD010000138.1 GCA_027488195.1 Acetobacteraceae bacterium
CCGGCGAGTTCGAGCGCGTGAACATCTACGCCAACAGCCACTATGTGACGCCGAGGCCGACCCTCACCCAGGCCATCGGTCGCATCAAGGTCGAGCTGAAGGAACGGCTGGCCGAGCTGGAAGCCGAGGGCAAGCTGCTCGAAGCCCAGCGCCTGGACCAGCGCACCACCTTCGACATCGAGATGATGGAGACCACCGGCTCCTGCAAAGGCATCGAGAACTACTCCCGCTACCTCTCCGGCCGGAATCCCGGCGAGCCGCCGCCCACACTTTTCGAATACCTGCCCGAGGGCGCGCTGCTGGTGGTGGATGAAAGCCACGTCACCGTGCCCCAGATCGGCGGCATGTATCGCGGCGACTATGCGCGCAAGATCATCCTCAGCGATTTCGGCTTCCGCCTGCCGAGCTGCACCGACAACCGCCCGCTGAAATTCGAGGAGTGGGAGAGCTTCCGACCACAGACCGTCTTCGTCAGCGCGACGCCCGGTCCCTGGGAGATGGAGCGCACCGCCGGCGTCTTCGCCGAGCAGGTGATCCGGCCCACCGGCCTCGTGGACCCCGTCTGCGACATCCGCCCCGTCGAGAACCAGGTGGATGACCTGCTGGCCGAGGTGAAGGCCTGCGCTGGACTTGGGCAGCGCGTGCTGGTGACCGTGCTGACCAAGCGCATGGCCGAGCAGCTGACGGAATACCTGACCGAGATGGGCGTGCGCGTGCGCTACCTCCATTCCGACGTGGACACGCTGGAGCGTATCGAGATCATCCGCGACCTGCGCCGCGGCGTCTTCGACGCGCTGATCGGCATCAACCTGCTGCGTGAGGGCCTGGACATCCCTGAATGCGGTTTGGTGACTATCCTGGATGCGGACAAGGAGGGCTTTCTCCGCAGCACCACCTCGCTGATCCAGACCATCGGCCGCGCGGCGCGCAATGCCGAGGGCCGCGTCATCCTCTATGCCGACCGCATGACGGACAGCATGAAGCGCGCGCTGGAGGAGACGGAGCGGCGGCGCACCAAGCAGATCGCCTACAACACCGAGCACGGCATCACGCCGACCTCCATCAAGCGCGAGATCAGCGACGTGCTGCGCGATGTGAGCCAGGGCGACTACGTGACCGTCGACGCGGTGGAAGGCGACGCGACCGCGCAATTCGTGGGGCGCGACCTGCGCTCGGCCATCGCGGAGATGGAGAAGAAGATGCGCGCGGCGGCGGCCGACCTCGAATTCGAGACGGCGGCTCGGCTGCGCGACGAGATCAAGCGGCTGGAGGCGCTGGAACTGGGCATTTCGACCCCAGGCGAGGCGCTTTCGCCCAACCAAGCCGGGCGCTCGCTGCGGGAGGCCACGCCCAAGAAGGACTGGAAGCCCAAGCCGATGGGGCCGGGGGGCGGCGGTTATGATCCGAAAAAAATGAAAGGGCGCGGGCGAAAGGGGCCCTAGCCCCGCGCAGTCCGGGAACCGCCCTGCTCGTTAGGGTCTGCGGGCTTGCGCTCGCTCGCGGTGCGCGTCGCATGCAGATCGAGGAACCGCTCGAAGTCGCGCGGGATGATGCGGAACTCTCGCCCCACATCGATGGCACGCAGCTCGCCCTGCTTGATCCAGTGACGCCCGGTCGCCTCGCTGACCTGCGCGAGATCGGCCACCTCACGGACCGTCATGAATTTCCGTGTGAGCATGCGGTCCCTGCTTCACTGCGTCTGAACGCGGTTGAGGATAGTGGAGCATCGTTGAAGCGACTTTGACAGGAATCAATGTCACCGGCCTGCGCTTGCCCCAGTTTGGCGCTGTTGGGTCCGCCCCGCCGCCGCCAAATGGCGGGACGGCACCCGACAAGACGGATCGCGCGGGCCGCAAGTCAGCGGATCTCTTCAACATGCCGGGAGACTGCTTCATGACGCTCACAACCATCCTTTGCCAGGTCGAACCCGGGGAAGGCGCGATGCTGGATGCATCGGTCGCGACGCCGCTCGCCCTGGCCGAGGCCTTCGGCGCGCAGCTGACGGCGCTGGTCTCTCCCGTCGAGACGGAGCAGACCGTCGCCGCCGAGGAGCATGCCGCGGCTCTCCTCCGTGCCGCCGCCCTGCGCCGCGGTGTCTCCTGCGGGATCCGGGCGCGTAGCAGCTTCGCCTATGGTGTCTGAGATGTCTTCGCCGATCACCTGCGCGTCTCGGACCTTGGTGTGGTGGTCGCCCGTCCCGGCTGGGGAACGGGGCAGCGCCTCCTGCTCGGCGCCGCGATCTTCGACAGTGGCCGCCCCGTCCTGGTGGTGCCGCAGGAGCAACCGCTGGAGGCCACGCCCTCGCGCGTTGTGATCGCCTGGGACGCGACCCCGGCTTGCGTACGGGCCGTGCATGGGGCCTTGCCCTTCATCCGGCGCGCCGAGGAGACGCTGCTTGTCACCGTGACGGACGACAAGGAATTGGGCGCCGGGCAATCGGGCATCGAGGCGACGCACCTGCTGGCGCGCCACGGCGCAACAGCCCGCTTCACCGCGCTGCGGCGCGCCGGCGATGGCGTGCTTGAGGCGATCCACGGCGCGGCGGGTGAGGCGCAGGGCGAAATGCTCGTGATGGGTGCCGTTCGCCATGCCCCCCCTGCGCAATATCGTCTTCGGCAGCGCCACGCAGGACCTGCTGGACCGAGGGCCCCGTCTCGCTACCCTCGTCGCGGCCTGAGAGCACCGGAGCAGGGATCCAGGAAGGGAGGATCCTCGCATGGAAGCCAAGCATCTCATGACCACGGACGTGGTCACCATCACGCCCGAGACGCCCGTCCACGAAATCGCCAGCCTTCTGGCCAACCAGGGCATCTCGGCGGTGCCCGTGATCGCGGAGGATGGGCGTATGGTGGGGTTCGTGACGGAGGCTGACCTTGTCCGCCGGCTGGCTCGGGGGCGCCTGATGAGAAGCAGGGCTGGTTCACCACCCTGGTGACAGGACGGACCGGGCAGGAGGCGCAGCGCTAGGCGCGCCTCCATGGGGACCGCGCTGCGGCGATCATGAAGACGGACCTCGTGACGGTGCGGGAGGACACGCCCGCCGATGCCATCGCTCATCTCATGGAAGAGCGGCGGGTGAAGCGCGTGCCGGTGCTGCGCGACGGCCGCCTGGTCGGCATCGTCTGGCCATGGCGGCGCCGGTCATGCCCGAGGCCCGGGTGTCGGACGAGCAGATCCTGCGGCAGCTTCGCGCCGCCCTGCGCGAGCAAAGCTGGGCCGATGCCGATCTCATCTGTCCATCCGTGGCGGATGGTGTCGTCACCTATCACGGCTTCTGCCGCTCGCCCTCGGTTCCGATGGCGCTGCGCGTGCTCGCGGAGCGGCTGCCGGGTGTGAAGGGAGTGGAGGTGGAGCTTGTCGCCCCCCCGCGCTTCATGCTCGGCGTGCCCTGAGGGGCGAACCCGCTCACAACTGCTCCTCCAGGGGCAGGCGCCGCACAAGCCCCGCCAGCAGGCGGCGCCAGATTCCGGCACCCGGCTCGCGCGGGGCGCGCGCCGCGCCGTCCCGCCAGACCAGCTCGCTGCCCTCCAGCCTCACCTCCCAGCTCATGGCCGGGTCCGCGAGCCGCGCATGCTCGGCGGCGATCCCCTCGGCGATGCGAGCATCGCGCACGAAGGCGCCCATCTCGGTGTTGAGCGCCGCGGAGCGCGGATCGAGGTTGAAGGAACCGACGAAGCCCAGCCGCCCATCCACCGCGAAGGCCTTGGTGTGCAGCGCGGCACCGCGCGAGCCGAGCAGGCTTGGCTTGGGCTCGTGCCATTCGGGCTTCAGCTCGAACAGCGTGGCGCCCATTCGCAGCAGGGCCCGCCGGTACTTGGCATAGCCGCCATGCACCGCGACCACATCCGTCGCCGCCAGCGAATTGGTGATGATCGAGACACGCACGCCCCGCCGCAGCAGTTCGCCGATCAGCGCGAGGCCCGCCCGGCCTGGGACGAAATAGGGCGAGATCAGCAGCGCCTCGCGCTTGGCCAGGCGGAGCTCATCGGCGATCTCGGCCGCGATGCCGCCCGCGGCGCGTGCGGCCTTGCGGGCGCGCAGGCCGCGCTTCGCCTTCTCGGGCGGGTCGGCCACCACCTGGATGGCCTCGGTGGGCACGCGCGTCAGCCCGGGGCCCAGCAGCGCCAGCAGGGGTTGGCACGCGCCCGCCAGCAGCGCATCGGCGGCCGGGCGGTCATCAGCCCCGGCCAGGACGGCGCGCAGCGCGGGCAGGCCACCCGCACGCTCGGCGGTCGCGGCGGCGAGGCCGGCGGGGCGCGCCAGCGGGCTGCCCCAGTAGCGCTGGAAGACGCGCGTCGCCTGGTGTGCGGCGGGGCCGGCGATCAGCAGGTCGAGGTCGCGGAAGCGGATGCTGTCGCGCCCGGCCAGGCCAAAATAGGCATCGCCCAGGTTGCGCCCGCCCACCACGGCCAGCCGGCCATCGGCGATCCAGGACTTGTTGTGCATGCGCCGGTTGAGATGCCGCCCGCCAAAGGCGAGTTCCAGCAGGAAGCCGATCCGCCCGAAGCGGCGCCAACGCGTGCCGTTGAAGAGGCGCACCTCGATCAGCGGATGGGCGTCCAGCGCGGCCAGCGTGCGCTCGCGCCCCAGCGCATAGACGTCATCCAGCAGCAGCCGGACCGTGACGCCGCGATCGGCGGCCGAGAGCACCTCCTGCGCCAGCAGCTGCCCCGTCACGTCGCCGCGCCACATGTAGTACTGCAGGTCGAGGCTGCGGCCGGCGGCGCGGGCGCTGGCGGCGCGGAGCGCGAAGGCGGTGGCGGCCTCGGGCAGCAGGGCCACGCCGCTGGTGGCGGTCGGGACCTTGCCCAGCGCCTCGGCCACGTCGCGCTCGAGGCCGGTCAGGGCGCGGCGGATGGGGGGGCTGATCATCATCTCCTGCCCCGAACAAGGTCGGGCGGCGTGGGTTGCCGACGGCGACCGGGCGGGCGCAGCATGCCACGAACCAAGGGAGACATGCCATGAAGCGACGCCACCTGCTCCAGGCCTTGCCGCTGCTGCCGGCCGGCACCGCCCTCGCGCAGTCCGAATGGCCCACGCGCGCCGTCACCATCCTCGTCCCCTTCGCGCCGGGCTCCTCCTCCGACATCATCGCTCGCGCCATGGCGCAATCCATGCAGGCCGCGACCGGCCGCGCGGTCACGGTGGAAAACCGCCCGGGTGCCACGGGCGAAGTCGGCGCGCGGCAGGTGATCCGCGCCGCACCCGATGGCTATACGCTGATGCATGCGCCGATCAGCACCTGGGCGATCAATGTCGCGCTGCGCCCGAACCTTGGCTACGACCCTGTGACGCAACTCACGCGCATCATGCAGACGGTGCGCACGCCCAATGTGCTGGTGACCAATGCCACAGCACTCCCCGCCACGGACCTTGCCGGCGTGCTGGCCTGGCTGCGCGCGCCGGGGCGCAATGCCAGCTACTCCACCAGCGGCGCCGGCTCTTCCGATCACCTCACGATGGAGATGTTCCGCCAGGCGACAGGCACGGACATCACCCATATCCCCTTCCAGGGCGGGGCACCGGCGACGACGGCGCTGCTGCAGGGCACGGTGCAGCTCTCCTTCCAGAATCTCGGCTCGATCATGCCGCATATCGCCGAGGGGCGCGTCAGGCCCATCCTCATCACCTCCGAGGTGCCGAGCCCGCTGCTGCCCCAGGTGCCGACCGGGGCGGAGCTCGGACTCCAGGATTTCGTGGTGTACTCCTGGCAGGGCTTCGGCGGGCCGCCGGGCATGGCGGCACCGCTGGTGGAGCGTGTGCACGCGGTGGCTGCGGCCGCGCTGCGGGCACCCACTGTCGCGGCGCGCCTTGCCGAACTCGGCTTCGAGATCGTGGCGAGCACGCCCGAGCAATTCGCGGCCTTCCAGCAGGGCGAGATCGCCCGCTGGCAGCGCGTCGTGCGGGCCGGCCGCATCACGGTGGATTGACGGAAGCGGGCAGGGGCCTAGCCTTCGGCGGAATGAAGCCGAGGAATGCCATGACCCCGCCTGACCGCCTTCGTGCCCTTCTCGCCGAACCGGGCTTCCTGACCATGCCCGCCGTCTGGGACGGGCTGAGCGCCAAGCTCGCCGCCGAGGCCGGCTACAGGACGGCCTTCCTCTCCGGCTCCTGCGTGGCGGCAAGCCGGCTGGGCGGCCCCGATCTCGACCTGATCTCCTTCGGCGAGATGTTCGACAGCTTCAACATGGTCCACGGCGCAGCCCCCGAGACGCTGATCCTGGCCGATGGCGATCATGGCTACGGAAATCCGCTCAACGTGCAGCGCACGGTCCGCGCCTATGGCCGGGCAGGGGCTGCGGCCATCCTGATCGAGGACAAGATCACGCCGCGCCAGCTCACCTCCAGCGGCAAGCCCTGCCTGCCGCGCGAGGAAGCGCGCATGAAGATCCGCGCCGCCGTCCAGGCCGCGAAGGAGAGCGGCATCCTCATCCTCGCCCGCACCGATTGCCGCCCGACGCAGGGCATCGACGAGGCGGTGGCGCGGATCGAGATGTATGTGGAGGAGGGGGCGGACATCCTCTTCCTCGACAGCCCGGCCGATGACGAGGAGTTCCGCCGCGCGGTGGCGGCGGCGCAGGGCCGCCCCTCCTTCGCCGTGCTCTCCCCCGGGCCGGGACGCCGCATCCCCACGCGGCCGGAGGCCGAGGCGCTGGGGCTGAAGATCGGCACCTATCCGACGGCGATGCTCTCGCCCGCCATCGCGGGCATGCAGGCCGGTCTGGCCGCGCTGTTGGCGGGTGGCGCGGAGAGCGACATGGCGCTGACGCCGGCCGCGCTCCGCACCACGCTCGGCTATCCGGATTATGACGTGCAGGGAAAGCCCTTCCTCGTCTAGCCGCCGGTGATCCTCGCCCTCCACCTCCTGCTGCAGGCGCTGGTGATCGGGCGCATCCTGCTGCGCCCGCACCGCGACCCGGCGTCCCGCATCTCCTGGATGGTGGTGGTGCTGGTGCTGCCGGTGATGGGGATGATCGGCTACCTGCTGCTGGGCGAGACCAGCATCGGCCGCCGGCGCGTGGCCCGGATGCAGCGCGTGCTGGCGAAGCTGCCCGAGGCTTCCAGCATGGGCGAGGCCGCCGTCCTTCCGGACCGGCTGGATGGGCTGTTCCGTGTGGGGCAGTCGATCAGCGCCTATCCGCCCGTCGGCGGCAACACCGCCCGGCTCAGCGGCGACTCGGACGCGACCATCGACATGCTGGTGGCCGATATCGAGGCGGCGCGCGAGCATGTCCATCTGCTCTTCTACATCTGGCTGCCCGATGGCAATGGGAGGCGGGTGGCCGAGGCGCTCGCCCGTGCCGCCGCCCGCGGCGTCACCTGCCGGGTAATGGTGGATGACCTGGGCTCGCGCAGCCTGATCCGCAGCCCGCTCTGGCGCATGATGGGCGAGGCGGGCGTGCGTCAGGCGCGCGCATTGCCGGTGGGGCTTCCGGTGCTGGGCGCGCTGCATGGGCGGCTCGACCTGCGCAACCACCGCAAGATCGTCGTGATCGACCACGCCATCACCTATTGCGGGAGCCAGAACTGCGCCGACGCGGCCTTCCTGGTGAAGGCGAAATTCGCCCCCTGGGTGGATGTGGTGATGCGCTTCGAAGGCCCGATCGCCCGGCAGAACCAGCACCTGTTTATCACCGACTGGATGGCCTGGGCGGAGGAAGACCTGAGCGACCTGCTGCGCGCGCCCATGCCCGAGGCCCGGCCCCAGGGGTTCATCGCGCAGGTCGTAGCCTCCGGTCCCACCATGCGCCACTCGGCCATGCCCGAGATGTTCCAGAGCCTGATCTACGCCGCCCGGCGGGAGCTCGTGATCACCACGCCCTATTACGTGCCGGACCCCTCGCTCCAGGATGCGCTGAGGGCCGCCGGCAGCCGTGGCGTGCGGACCACGATCGTGTTCCCCGCCCGCAACGACAACTGGGCGGTGGCGGCCACCTGCCGCAGCTACTACGCCGAGCTGCTGGCGGCGGACGTGCATATCTACGAGTACGAAGGCGGCCTGCTGCACAGCAAGACGCTGACGATGGATGGCGAGGTGACGCTGATCGGCTCGGCCAACATGGACCGCCGCAGCTTCGACCTGAACTACGAGAACAACATCTTTCTGCAGGATGAAGGCGCCACGGCCGCCGTGCGCGGGCAGCAGGCCGAATACCTGGCGCGCGCCCGCCGCATCACGCTGGCGGAGGTAGAGGCCTGGCCCTTGCACCGGCAGCTCTGGAACAACCTGGCGGCGGTGCTGAGCCCGATCCTTTAGCGCCACTTGCCGGTTGCGAGGCAGGCTGCGAGCCATGCCCCTGGCATGGGCCTTGCGGGACACCGGCATCCTCCCTGGAGCCGGCCATACCCTTCGACCCTGTCCCCAGCCCGTCCTCGGCGCCGACCCGGCCGCTGGCGGTGCTCTACGTGCTCTCCTCCTTCCCGGTGCTGTCCGAGACCTTCGTCAGCAATGAAATCCGCGCCATGCGGGCGCTCGGCCACAAGGTCGTGCCGCTGACCATCCGCGACCACCAGGGCCCCTGCCAGCCGGAGGACGAGGCGATGAAGCCCGGCATCCAGCGCCTGGAGGACCTGCCGCGTGTGACGGCCATGCTGCGCGCCGTGATGGGCCCGGCCCGGCTGCGTTCGGCGCTCGCCTTCATCCGGGCCCAGCAGGGCCTGCCGCGCCGCTCCCTGCTGCTGGGCGCCGCCCGCGTGGCGCTGGCCGCGCGCCGGCATGGCTGCACCCATGTCCACGCGCATTTCGCCCATGCCGCGGCCGCAACCGCCATCGCCGGCGCCCGCCTCGCCGGCATCACCGTCTCCTTCATCGGGCATGGCTTCGAGGTCTATGGCACGCCCTGCGACCTGCCACTGAAGCTCGCCAGCGCCGATCTCGCCATCGCCACCTGCGCCGACATGCGCGACGACATGCTGGCCATGGCGCCGGGGGCGCGCGTGGTGGTGGTGCCCTGCGGCATCGACCCCGCCCGATTCCGTCCGCGCTCCGGCCCCTCCAATGGCCGCCTTCTCGCCATCGGCCGCCTTGCGCCGCAAAAGGGGCCATGACCTGCTGCTGGACCGCTCGCGGCCTTGCCCCCGGCCGAGCGACCCTGCATCGGCGCGGTGGGCGAGGGCGCGCTGCGCCCCGCGCTGGAAGCCCGCATCGAGAGCCTTGGCCTGCTCCCCTGGATGCGGGGCTGCGGCGGGATCTCGCCGCCCTCGGCCTCGGCCTGACCGAGCTGGGGGAGGGCCAGCTGCGCTCGCCGCTGCGCGCCGCCGGGATCCTCGCACGCACGCGGGCGCGTCTGCCGCATTACCATTTCGGCTCGCCCAGCTCGAAGCTTGCCAGCCTGGCGGCGGCGACGGGGGTGCGGCGTTTCGTCTCCACCGATCATGGCTCGGGCTCCCGCGCCTTCGCTTCCCGCTCGGCGCGCTCGGCTTTGGTGGGCCGGCGCGCCCGGTCGCGCAGCCGTTGCTTCTCCCGCTCCATCGCGAGGCGCTCGGGCGAGCGGGGCACATCTCTCGACCGCTTTCTTTCACCGGCCCGCTTTGTGTCACCCGCCTCATCCCGAGCGCGCATCCGCTCCCGCTCGCGCTTCCGGTGCGCGATGGCCCAGTCCTCGGCGAGGGGGATATCGAGCGTGTCCGCCAGGACGATCCGCAGTGCGGTGGTCCGGCCGATTGCCGTGGCGCTCGGGTCGCAGGCCATGCGGGCGGCAGCCTCTCTTGTGGCGAGCGCACGCGCGCGCCGAACCGGAGGCATCGCGAGGATTTCGGCCATAGGCCTGCCAGCATCCCTTCGCGCGCGCCAAGCGGCGTCACTAGCGTGAGCGCTCGGGCGGGAGCGCGCGACGTCGGATCTGGCAGTCACGCGCTGCCTCTCCCATTCCACCGGAAACGGCTCCATCAGCCCCGGCAGCGTCGTCCCCTCAGGCTGCCGCCCGTCCAGGATCGACTCGACGATATCCGGCGCCAGCAGGGTCAGGCGCAGCAGCCGCGAAACGCTGCATGAGTTGATGTCCTCGGCAGCGGCCAGGTCGTTTGTGGTGGTGTAGCGGCCGGCCTCCATCATCCGTCGCCACCGGAACGTCCGGGCCAGTGCCTTCACCAGCGTGGTATCCGCAGCCGAGGCGCCGCGGAGCGCCATTCCACCCGGAGTCAGTGCCAGCTTCCGCCCCCCCCCCGCTGCCTCCGGACCGCCAGAGGCACCCGCACGGTCAGCATCTGCGCCGTTTCGATCTGCTGCGCACCTCGCCGGTTATGCGATGTGCCTCGACACCCGAATCGTTTCAAAACTTTTGCATTGAGTCGCGGCGAGGGGTGAGGGAACACGCATAAGCGTTCGGGGGTGCCCCCAAGGGCGGAATGGGGAACGGGGTGATGGCACCGCTGGCTGTCCCGCCCCCGCCCGGCCGGCCCACGCCACGACGCTGCCCGAATAGCCGCAAGGAATCAGAGAAGGGGCTACCTGCCAACCGAAGGCGAGCAAGCGGTCACTCGACAGAGGGGTCGCCGCATCAAAACTTCGGAATGTATTGATTTCGACCGACAAGCTTTAGGTTGATGGCTCCGGCGGTAGGATTCGAACCTACGACCAACGGATTAACAGTCCGCTGCGCTACCGCTGCGCCACGCCGGATCACCATGTGCGGGGAACTAGCAGGGCATGCGCGGGAGCGCAACCGCCCCTCAGGCGGCGTCCCGCACCAGGCGGATATCCACCTCGCGTTCCACGAAGTGCCATTCGCGCTGGGCCCGCAGGCGCTCCAGCATTTCGTCGAAGGCCGGCTCGTGCTCGGGGGCGTATTCGAACCACGTTAGGAAATCGAAGGGCTCGCCCAACTCGCGGCAGTGGTGCAGGCGCCGCGCGATGGCGGGCAGGTAGTCCATCCCGATCGCGATATGGCGCGATTCTTCCTCGAGGATCGCGCGGCGCTCATCCTGCGCCAGCGCCCACCAGGCCGCATTCTTGCGGATGGGAATGAGCGCGGCGCGCCGGGCATCGGGTCGCGCCAGCCCCTGCTGCCGCATGGCAAGGGAATTTGCCTCGACGCGGCTTGTGTATCGCAAATTTCCCGTGCTGCCGCGGAGCGACCAGGCGATGCCCGCGACCGGCGATGGATCCGCGCTTTCCTCCACGGCCAGCCGCGCCACGGCCGGAAGGGGCGCGCCGGCCAGCGCATGCATGCGCGTCACGCGCCAGGCTCCGGCCGCGCCGCCATGGAAGCGCACCATCAGGGGAGGGGACATGGCTGGGCTCCGGTCTGGCAGCGCCACAGTAAAGCACCAACCATGCCCCGGCGTGCAAGCGCGGGACTGCGGGGGGGGGGGCATGTGCGGAGGGGGTTTGGAGGTCCGGGGCGGAATTGAACCGCCGTAGCAGGTTTTGCAGACCTGTGCCTGACCACTCGGCCACCGGACCCTGAGGCCACGCTGTATCGGGCCGCTTCGCCGTCGGGTCAAGGCTCGTGGTTGCGCCCGGCCGCCGCAGCCAAGCTTTCCGCGCGCGTAAGGCCGGCCTATAACGGGGCCATTGGCCGGCCAGGAGGTGAAAGTGCTCGGATTGGATTTGGATTTCGCCCGGGCACGTCGCTTTATGCGTGACGGGCAGCTCACGCCCAATGGCGTGACCGACCCCCTGCTGCTCGACGCGATGAGCGAGATCCCGCGCGAGAATTTCCTCCCCGAGGCGATGCGCGAGCGTGCTTATGCGGATGCCCAGGTGCAGCTGGGCGCTGGCCGGGCCGTGCTCTCGCCCATGGTGCTCGCCCGCCTGCTGCAGATGGCGCTGCCCCAGCCGGGCGAGCGCGCCCTGGTGCTAGCGGCCGGCACCGGCTACGGCGCGGCCGTCCTGGCCCGGATGGGCCTGCAGGTGACCGCGATCGAGAGCGACCCAACCCTCGCCGCCACCGCTCGGCACGCGCTGGACTTTTCGCTCACCGAGAATCGCCCCGAGGTCCATGCGGGCGATCCGCGCCTGGGAGCCCCGGCCGGCGCGCCCTTCCGCCTCATCCTGATCGAAGGCATGGTCGAGGAGGTGCCGAACGGATTGTTTTCCCAGTTGGGCGAGGGCGGGCGCCTCGTCACCATCAGGCACGAGGCCGGCTCGGTTGGGCGCGGCGTGTTGCTGCGCCGCGCGGGGGGCGCCGTCAGCGAGAGCGTGGGGCTTGATGCCGCCGCCCCCCTGCTCGCGGAATTCGCCCCTGCGCCAGGCTTTGTTCTGTGATGGGGTGTCAGCCCGTGGCAGGTTTCATTTTGTGACGGGTGCCGCCACGTCCTTCTGCGACACTTGGCGCGGGGCGGGACGGATAGGCTATACTGCGGTCGCGGCTTGAAGGAGATTGGGCGGATGCATCTGGGCATGAGGGCGACACTTCTGGCAGCAGCAGCCATTGGCGGCTCGGTATGCGGTCCCTGGGTGGCTGGCGCACAGGCCCAGACCCTCCAGGAAGCCCTGGCGGTGGCGTACAACAACAACCCCACCCTGCTCGCCGCCCGTGCCCAGCTGCGCGGCGTGGACGAGAACGTGCCGCAGGCGCTGGCCGGTTGGCGGCCCACCGTCGTGATGGCCGGCAGCTATGGCGCGGCCGATGTCCGCACCCGCAGCCAGGTGCAGCAGTTCCGCAGCGACGGCAGCTTCTTCTTCCGCGACCCTGCCTTCCCGCAGTCCACCACCATCCGGCAGGAGCGCACGCCTGCCACCGCCACCGTCACGCTCACTCAGCCGATTTATCGCGGCGGCCGCACCACCGCGCAGACCCGCCAGGCCGAGAACCTCGTGCTCGCGCAGCGTGCCCGCCTGATCGCGACCGAGCAGCAGGTTCTGGGCGATGCCGTCTCCGCCTATATCGGCGTGATCCAGAACGGCGAGTTGCTGCGCCTGAACATCAACAACGAGCAGGTGCTGGCCCGCCAGCTGCAGGCCACCAACGAGCGCTTCCGCGTGGGCGAGATCACCCGCACCGACGTCGCGCAGGCTGAGAGCCGCCTGGCCGGCGCGCGCACGGCGCGCACCCAGGCCGAGGGCAACCTCCAGATCGCCCGCTCGACCTTCGAGCGCGTGATCGGCGAGGCGCCGCGCCGCTTGACCAACCCGCAGCCGTTGCAGGTGCCGGTGCGCAGCCAGGCCGAGGCACAGTCCATGGCGGTCGCCAGCAACCCGAACGTGGTGGCCGCCCTGTTCAACGCCGCCGCGGCACGGGACAACGTCGACGTCCAGGCCTCAGCCCTCATGCCGCAGCTCTCGGGCAACGCCCAGGCCTTCCGCAACGACAACAACGCCCTGCCACACACCCGCCAGAATGGCGGGCAGGTGACGCTGAACCTCTCGGCGCCGATCTACCAGGGCGGCGCCGAATACTCCTCCGTCCGGCAGGCGCGGCAAGTCGCGCAGCAGAACCTCTCGCAGGTTGATGAGGCGCGGCGCGCCTCGGCCGAGCAGGCGGCCCGCGCCTGGGAGACGCTGACCAGCGCGCGCGCCGCCGTGACCAGCGTGCGTGTGCAGATCCGCGCACAGGAAATCGCGCTGGATGGCGTGCAGCGGGAGGCGATCGTGGGCAGCCGCACCACGCTCGACGTGCTGAACGCCGAGCAGGAATTGCTGAACGCCCGCACCAGCCTGGTGAACGCGCTGACCCAGGTGGTCACCGGCTCCTACGCACTCGCGGGCTCGGTCGGCCGGCTGACCGCGCAGGACCTCGGCCTCGCGGTCGAGTTCTACGACATGACGGCCTATTATCAGGCGGTTCGCAACCGCTGGGCCGGGCTTGGCGACTATTCCAACGTCTCTGCTCGGCGCTGAGCATGTCCGGCCAGACACCTCCCGGCGGCGCCGACCCCTCCATGGATGACATCCTGGCATCCATCCGCAAGATCCTGAACGAAGAGGATCCGCCCGCTCCGGTGCAGGCCCCGGCTGCCGCCCCGCCGGCGCGTGAGGCCGAGCCCATCCAGCTGACGCCGGAGATGATGATCGCGCCACCGGAAAACCTGGCTGGACCGTCGCCTGTCCCGCCGCCCCCCGAACCGGCGCCACCTGTGCCAGAACCCCCGGTCGCGGCCGCCCCTCCGCCGCCCCCGCCCGCACCCCTGGTGCCCACGCGAGTTCCGACGAACATCATGCAGACCCTCCAGTCGTCCCCGCCCGAGCTTGCGCCCGCCGCGATGCTGCTGGATCCACTTGCCGCCGCCGCGGCCGCCGCGGCCCTCGGCCAGTTGAGCCGAGCCGTCTCGCAGGAGCGGACCGCGCAGGTGACCCGGGGCGGCCCCAGCATCGAGGATGTGGTGCGCGAGGAAGTCCGCCCCATGCTGAAGGCCTGGCTCGACGCGCATTTGCCGGCGACAGTGGAGCGTCTGGTCCGCGCCGAGATCGAGCGCGTCATGGCCCGCCAGAGCTAAGCCGGCCCGTCTCCGATGCGGGGCTTTCCGGCCGGGGGCTTTCCGGCCGGGGGGCTGATCCGCGCCGCGAGGGCTTGACGCGCCGCCCGGCGCGTTGGACCAGTCGCGCATGCTCGACAAGGCCTTCGACCCCGCCTCCCTGGAAGCCCGGCTCTATGCCGCTTCCGAAGCCTCCGGCGCGTTCAGCGCGGACCCCGCGCGCAACGCGGCGCCCTTCACCATCGTCATCCCGCCGCCCAACGTCACGGGCAGCCTGCATATCGGCCACGCGCTGAACAACACGCTGCAGGATGTGCTGGTGCGGTATCGGCGCATGCAGGGCCGCGACGCGCTCTGGATGCCCGGCACCGACCATGCGGGCATCGCGACCCAGATGGTGGTCGAGCGCCTGATCGGCACCGAGGGCCAGACCCGCAAGGGCATGGGGCGCGAGGCCTTCCTCAAGCGCATCTGGGACTGGAAGGCCGAGAGCGGCGGTACCATCACGCGGCAATTGCGCCGCCTGGGCGCCAGCCTCGACTGGCCGCGCGAGCGTTTCACGATGGATGAGGGCCTGTCCAAGGCCGTGATCGAGGTCTTCGTGCGCCTGCACCAGGACGGCCTGATTTACCGCGACACGCGGCTGGTGAACTGGGATCCGGTGTTCCAGACCGCGATTTCCGACCTCGAGGTCGAGAGCCGCGAGCAGAAGGGCCATATCTGGACGCTGCGCTATCCGGTCGAAGGCCAGCCCGGCCGCTTCATCGAGGTCGCGACCACGCGGCCCGAGACGATGCTGGGCGATACGGCGGTGGCCGTGCACCCTGAGGATTCGCGCTTCGGGGCCCTCGTCGGCAAGCGCGTCATCCTGCCGCTGACCGGCCGCCTCATCCCCATCGTGGCCGATGAGTATTCCGACCCCGAGAAGGGCACGGGGGCAGTGAAGATCACGCCCGCGCATGACTTCAACGATTACGGCGTGGGCCGCCGGCATGATTTGCCCATGCCCTCCGTCCTGGATGCCGAGGCGCGCATTTGGCTCGACGAGATCGCGGCCGATCTGCGCGCCGTGGACGGCATCGCCGACCCCGAATTCGTGCGCGGCCTGGCCGGGCAGGAGCGTTTCGTGGCGCGCAAGGCGATCCTGGCCGAGTTGGAGCGCCTGGATTTGCTGGTGAAGGCCGAGCCGCACACCAACATGGTCCCGCATGGCGACCGGTCGGGCGTGCCGATCGAGCCGCGGCTGACGCTGCAATGGTATTGCGACGCGGCGACGCTGGCCAAGCCCGCCATCGAGGCGGTGGAGACCGGCAAGACCGAATTCGTGCCCAAGCAGTGGGAGAACACCTTCTTCGCCTGGATGCGCGACATCCAGCCCTGGTGCATCTCGCGCCAGCTCTGGTGGGGACATCGCATCCCCTGCTGGTACGGGCCCGAAGGCAGCCTCTTCGTCGAGCGTGACGAGGCCGCCGCGAAAGCCGCCGCGCGGGAAAAATTCGGCCGCGACGTGGAACTGACGCGTGACGAGGATGTGCTGGACACCTGGTTCAGCAGCGCGCTCTGGCCCTTCTCGACCCTGGGCTGGCCCGAGAGCACGGCCGAACTCAAGAAGCACTACCCGACCGACGTGCTGGTGACGGGCTTCGACATCATCTTCTTCTGGGTCGCCCGGATGATGATGATGGGCATCCATTTCATGGGCGAGGTTCCCTTCAAGCATGTGGTGATCCACGGCCTGGTGCGGGACGAGAAGGGCGCCAAGATGAGCAAGTCGAAGGGCAATGTCCTCGACCCGCTCGAACTGATCGACGCGAATGGCGCGGATGCGGTGCGTTTCACCCTCTGCGCGCTGGCTTCGCCGGGGCGGGACATCAAGCTCTCGAAGCAGCGGATGGAGGGGTATCGCGCCTTCGCCACCAAGCTGTGGAACGCGGCCCGCTTCTGCGAGATGAACGGCATCGCGGCCCAGCCCGGCTGGGACCCGGCGACGGCAACGACGCCGTTGGCGCGCTGGATCCTGGATGGCGCCAACACCGCCGCCGCCGAAGCCGGCGCGGCACTCGACGCCTTCCGCTTCGATGACTACGCGGCCGCCCTCTACCGCTTCACCTGGAACAGCTTCTGCGACTGGTTCCTGGAATTCGCCAAGCCGGTCCTGAACGGCCCGGACGGGTCTGAGAAGGACGAGGTGAAGGGCGCCGCCCAGCATGTGCTGGGCGTGATCCTGCGCCTCATGCACCCCGTCATGCCCTTCGTGACGGAAGAACTCTGGACGCAGCTCGGCTATGGCAGCGAGGCGAGCCTGATCAAGGCACCCTGGCCGCAGGCCACGCCGGTGCGGGACGCCGAGGCCGCGCGGGCGGAGCTTGATGGCATCGTGCGCCTCATCTCCGAAGTCCGTGCCGTGCGGGCCGAGGTGAATGTACCGCCCTCCATCAAGACCAAGCTTCTGGTGCAGGGCGCATCACCCGAGACCATGGCGCGGGCGGGCCGCTGGATCGACGCCATCCAGCGCCTGGCGCGGGTGACCGAGATCGAGACGCTGGACGGCGCCGCGCCGCCTGGCGTGGTGCAGGCCGTGATCGGCGAAGCAACCCTGATGCTGCCGCTGGCCGACGTGATTGATCTGGGTGCGGAACGCACCCGGCTGATCAAGGCGCGCGGCGTGGCGGCGGCCGAGATCGGCAAGATCGAGAAGAAATTCGGCAATGCCGAATTCATGGCCAAGGCGAAGGAAGAGGTGATCGAGGAGAACCGCGAGCGCCTTGAAACCTTCACCGCCGAAATCGCCCGGCTTGATGCGGCCCTCGCTCGCATCGCAAACTGACTGACGAATTAGACTCAAGGGAAACGCAGATGACCAAGTGGGACAAGACCAAGCTGCCGAGCCGCCATGTGACGGTCGGCCCCGAGCGCGCGCCGCATCGCAGCTACTACTTCGCGATGGGCATGACGCGCGAGGAAATCGAGAGCCCGCTGGTGGGCGTCGCCTCCTGCTGGAATGAGGCGGCCCCCTGCAACATCGCACTCTCCCGCCAGGCGCAGGCCGCCAAGCGTGGCGTGGCCGCGGCCGGCGGCGCGCCGCGCGAATTCACCACCATCACGGTGACCGACGGCATCGCCATGGGCCACCAGGGCATGAAGTCCTCGCTGGTCAGCCGCGAGGTCATCGCCGATTCGGTCGAGCTGACCATGCGCGGCCATTGCTATGACGCGCTGGTCGGTGTCGCCGGCTGCGACAAGACGCTGCCGGGCATGATGATGGTCATGCTACGCCTGAACGTGCCCAGCGTCTTTCTCTATGGCGGCTCCATCATGCCGGGCAAGCACCGCGGCAAGGACGTGACCGTCCTCGACGTCTTCGAGGCGGTCGGCCAGCACGCTGCCGGCAACATGTCCGACGAGGAGCTGAAGGAGCTGGAGGAGCATGCCTGCCCGGGTGCGGGCGCCTGCGGCGGCCAGTTCACCGCCAACACCATGGCCTGCATCTCGGAAGTCATCGGCCTCGCTCTACCCTATTCGGCTGGCGCCCCGGCGCCGGACACCGAGCGCGACGAATACGCCTACAAGTCGGGCTTCCAGGTTGTGGACCTGATCCGCAAGCAGCTCCGCCCGCGTGACATCGTGACGCGCAAGGCGCTCGAGAATGCGGCGCGCATCGTGGGCGCCACCGGCGGCTCCACCAACGCGGCGCTGCACCTGCCCGCCATCGCCAATGAATGCGGCATCGACTTCCCGCTCGAGGAAGTGGCCCGGCTGATGCGCGACACGCCGCACATCGCCGACCTCAAGCCCGGCGGCAAGTATGTGGCGCTGGATGTCCACAACATCGGCGGCATCCCCGTCATCATCAAGGCGCTGCTGGATGGCGGGCTGCTGCATGGCGACTGCATGACCGTCACCGGCAAGACGCTCGCCGAGAACCACAAGGACGTGGTCTTCCCGACCAACCAGGATGTGGTGCGCCCCGTCTCCAACCCGATCAGCAAGATCGGCGGCGTGGTCAGCCTCTTCGGCAACCTCGCCCCCGATGGCGGCATCGTGAAGATCGCGGGGATGGAGAAGCTGCGCTTCGAGGGCACGGCGCTCTGCTTCGATTGCGAGGAAGACGCCTTCGCCGCCGTGGACGCCCGCGCCTACAAGCCGGGCGACGTCATCGTCATCCGCTATGAAGGCCCCAAGGGCGGCCCCGGCATGCGCGAGATGCTGAGCACCACCTCCGCCATCTACGGCCAGGGCATGGGCGACAAGGTGGCGCTGATCACCGATGGCCGCTTCTCGGGCGCCACGCGTGGCTTCTGCATCGGCCATGTCGGCCCCGAAGCCGCGGTGGGTGGGCCCATCGGCCTGCTGAAGAATGGCGATAAGATCGTCATCGACGCGCAGGAAGGCACGATCGACGTCCTGCTCTCCGATGAGGAGCTGGCCGCGCGCCGCGCCGAGTGGAAGCCGCGCACGCACAACTTCAACTCGGGCGTGCTATGGAAGTATGCGCAGACCGTGGGCTCCGCCCGGCATGGGGCGGTGACGCAGCCCGGCGCCAAGGCCGAGACGCATATCTACGCGGATATCTGAGGCCGTTTAACGCTTTCTTGGGCTTTCCCTGAGATGTTGGACAAGGCGGACGGATCCCCCGTCCGCCTTTCGAGCAAAGGGAAAAGCCCCAATGACGATGAATTCGGTTCAGACCAATATTGGTGCGATGGTGGCGCTTCAGTCGCTCAACCGCACCAATGAAGAAATGGCGGCGACGCAAAAGCGCATCTCCACCGGCTTTCGCGTCTCCGACGCGAAGGATGACGGCGCGGCCTATGCCGTGGCCCAGCGCGTCCGCGGCGACATCGCGGGCCTCGGTGCCGCGAATGAGCAGCTGGGCTCCACCAAGGGTCTGCTTGAGACCACGATGGGCGCGCTGAACGAGGCGTCCAAGAACCTCACCAAGATCCGCGAGACGCTGACCAAGCTCTCCTCCGACACGCTCAGCGATTCGGACCGGACGACCTACACCAAGGACTTCGAGAACCTCGTCAACCAGACGAACCGGGCGCTCGGCGATGCCAGCTACAACGGCCGCAGCCTGCTGGGCTCGCAGGATTCCAACAAGACGGCATCGAGCGCCGCCGAGGATACGGGCGTGGTCCGCAATGAGCGCGGCAACACGCTGAACATCACCGGCGTGGACGCCGCGACGCTGACCTTCGACACGCGCGTTGCCACGGGCGGCCGCGACATCGCCGGCACCTTCGAGAACCCGACGGCCTTCCAGTTCAATGGCGGCACGGCGATGACCTCGGAGCAGGCGCGCGTCATGCTCGGCAATGGCGATGCGAGTGCCACGGGCCCGCTGCAGGACACCATCGCCGCCTATGGCGATGAGGCGAATTTCGGCGGCGGCGCGGCGGCCTCCAACATCAAGACCTTCGCCACGGTCGAGACGGCGCTGAACACCGCGCTCTCCAAGTTCGGCGCCGATTCGCGTGACATCGACGGCGCGCTGAGCACCAACCGCCAGAAAATGGACTCCATGGAAAGCGGCCTCGGCTCGCTCGTGGATGCGGACCTCGCCAAGGAGAGTGCCCGCCTGCAGGCCTTGCAGATCCGCCAGCAGCTCGGCACGCAGTCGCTCTCCATCGCGAACCAGGCGCCGCAGGCCCTGCTCTCGCTCTTCCGCTGATCCCCAGCGCAACGCGGGCCGGCAAAACGCCGCCCCGACCTTTTCCATCCTGACCAGAGGTTGTTATGCACGCCGTCACCGCAGCCCGCCCCGATGCCGCCGCCGCCTATCGCCAGCGCCGCACGCCCCGGCAGATGGAGGCCGAGGTCTTCGTGCGCGCCAACCGCAGCATCCGCGAAGCCCTGGCGGAGAAGAGCGAGACGACCATCGCTCGCGCCCGCGCCGATAACCGACGCCTGTGGGATGTGGTGCTCTCTTTGGTCATGGACCCCGCCAACCAATTGCCCGCGCCGTTGCGCTCCCAGGTCGCCTCGCTCGCCCATGCGGTGCTGCGCGAGTGCGAGAGCGATTCGGCCGACCTCCAGTTCATTTCTGAAATGAACGACGCCATCGCCGGCGGTCTCTGGAGCTGAGGTCCAGCGCGCTGTCATTTTTGGCTGTCAGCCCCGCTTGACGTTTTCCCGCAGGCTTGGAAGAGCTTGCCCATGGACCGCACAGAGATCGCGAGCCACAGGGGGGGCGCCTTCCTTTGGCCTGAAAACAGCATGCTCGCCTTCCGCAAGGCCTTGGCCTGGCCGGCCGAGCAGATCGAGTTCGACGTCCACGCCAGCGCGGAGGGCGAACCCGTCGTCATCCATGACGCGACGTTGGACCGTACCACGGATGGCGCGGGCCCTGTCGTCGCCCTCTCCTGGGGCGAGTTGCAGCAGCTCAGGGTGAAGGGGACCGGCGGCGAATGCCTGCCCCATCTCTCGGAGGTCGCGGCTCTTGTCGGCCCCACGGCGCAGCGCCTGCGCCTCGAAGTGAAGGCCGACCCGGAGAAGCGCCCCTATCCCGGCCTCGTCGCCCGTTGCGGCCGGCTGCTGGACGGCATGGGCCTGCGCCCCCGCACCATCATGATGAGCTTCGAGCGCCCCTCAGTGGCCGAAGCCGCGTCCTTGGGCGGCTTTGAGCAGGTGGTCTGGCTCGTGAACGGACCGACGCTGCAAGGCACCGCGACCCAGGACCTCGTCCGGCAATGCCAGGAACTCGGCGCTTCCGAGGTGGGCGTGCATGTGAAGGGGGCGAGCGACGCGCTGCGGGATGCCCTGCGTGGGGCCGGGCTGCGCCTCTCGGTCTGGGGCGCCAACCATGCCGACACCATCTGCCGCGCCTTGACGCTCGGCGTGGATGTGCTGGCGACGGATGACCCGCCGCTCGCCGTCGAATTGCGACGGGAGGTAAAGCCGTTGCGGTGAAGGGGCGGCCCCGCCTAGCCTTCCGGGTGAGGAGAATATCCGGGAGGCGGAGTTGCCGGAAGCGGCGCCGATACGCGAACGAGATCAGAATGTTGAGCCGGAACCCGGGCCGCCCGGGCGCGGCATGGGTGAAGGCGGGCCGCCCGTGCAGGGCGGCGCGCCGGGGTTTCGGCGACGTCACGTCACGCGGGCGCCACGGGCGCTCGCCTCAGAGAGAGTCACATGCTGCCCAACATGAGCATCCCGACGCTGGATTTTGGCCTTGGCGAGGAGATTGATGCGCTGCGGGATTCGGTCTGCGGCTTCGCGGCCGACCGGATCGCGCCCATCGCCGCCGAGATCGACAAGACCGATGAATTTCCCCGCTACCTCTGGCCCGAGATGGGCGCACTCGGCCTGCACGGGATCACCGTGGACGAGGAGCAGGGCGGCGCGGGCATGGGCTATCTCGCCCATTGCGTGGCCGTCGAGGAGGTGAGCCGCGCCTCGGCCAGTGTCGGCCTCAGCTATGGCGCGCATTCCAATCTCTGCGTGAACCAGCTGGCCCGCAACGGTACGGCCGAGCAGAAGGCGCGCTATCTGCCCAAGCTCATCAGCGGCGAGCATCTGGGCGCGCTCGCGATGAGCGAACCGGGTGCCGGCTCGGACGTGGTCTCCATGAAGCTGCGGGCCGAGAAGCGGGGCGACCGCTATGTGCTGAACGGCACGAAGATGTGGATCACCAACGCGCATTATGCCGAGACCCTGATCGTCTATGCCAAGACCGACCCCGAGGCCGGACCCAAGGGGATCACCGCCTTCATCGTGGAAAGGGGCATGAAGGGTTTCACCCCGGCGCAGAAGCTGGACAAGCTCGGCATGCGCGGCTCCCCCACCAGCGAGCTGGTCTTCGAGGATTGCGAGGTGCCGGCGGAGAATGTGCTGGGCGCCGTGAATGGCGGCGTGCGCGTGCTCATGTCAGGCCTGGATTACGAGCGCGCGGTGCTGGCCGCAGGCCCCTTGGGCATCATGCAGGCCTGCCTGGATGTGGTGGTGCCCTACATCCATGAGCGCAAGCAGTTCGGCCAGGCGATCGGCGAGTTCCAGTTCATCCAGGGCAAGGTCGCCGACATGTACACGCGCTTCAACGCCGCGCGCGCCTATGTCTATGCGGTGGCCCGCGCCTGCGATGCGGGGAAGACCACGCGCAAGGATGCGGCGGGCGCCATCCTGTTTGCCGCGGAGGAAGCGACGAAGGCGGCGCTGGATGCCATCCAGATCCTGGGCGGCAATGGCTACATCAATGACTATCCGACGGGGCGGCTGCTGCGCGATGCGAAGCTCTATGAAATCGGCGCGGGGACGAGCGAAATCCGGCGCCTGCTGATCGGCCGCGAATTGTTCCGAGAAACCGCGTGACCGGCATCAACCCCCGCAGCGAGGAATTTCGCGCCAATGCCGCTGCCATGCAGGCGCTGCTGGACCAGCTCGCCGCCCGCACCGCGCAAGCCGCGCTAGGCGGCACGCAAGCCGCGCGGGACAAGCACACCGCCCGCGGCAAGCTCCTCCCACGGCAGCGGGTGGAGCGCCTGCTCGATCCCGGCGCGCCCTTCCTCGAACTCTCGCCGCTGGCAGCCCATGGAATGTATGGCGATGAGGTGCCCGGCGCCGGCCTCATCACCGGCATCGGCACGGTGCAGGGCCGCGTCTGCGTCATCGTCGCCAATGACGCGACGGTGAAGGGCGGCAGCTACTACCCGCTGACGGTGAAGAAGCATCTCCGCGCGCAGGAAATCGCCGCGCAGAACAACCTGCCTTGCCTTTACCTGGTGGATAGCGGCGGCGCGAACCTGCCCAACCAGGATGAGATCTTCCCGGACCGTGAGCATTTCGGCCGCATCTTCTTCAACCAGGCGAACATGTCGGCGGCCGGCATCCCGCAGATCGCCTCCGTCATGGGCAGTTGCACGGCGGGCGGCGCCTATGTGCCCGCCATGTGCGACGAGGCCGTGATCGTGCGCAACCAGGGCACCATCTTCCTGGGCGGCCCGCCTTTGGTGAAGGCCGCGACGGGCGAGGTGGTGAGCGCCGAGGATCTGGGCGGCGGCGATGTGCATACCCGCCTTTCGGGCGTGGCGGATCATCTGGCGGTGGATGACATGCACGCGCTGGGCCTGGTGCGCCGGATCGTCGGCAACCTCAACGCCAAGGCGCCGCCCGCGCCGCCGCACCCGCCAACCCCGCCGCTCCATGCGCCGGAGGAACTGAACGGCATCATCCCCTCCGATGTGCGCCAGCCCTATGATGTGCGCGAGGTGATCGCCCGCATCGTGGACGGTTCCGTGCTGGACGAGTTCAAGCCGCGCTATGGCACCACGCTCGTCACCGGCTTCGCGCGGATCTGGGGCATGCCGGTCGGCATCATCGCGAATAACGGCATTCTCTTCAGCGAGAGCGCACAGAAGGGCGCGCATTTCATCGAGCTCTGCTGCCAGCGGAACATTCCGCTGCTGTTCCTGCAGAACATCTCGGGCTTCATGGTGGGGCGGAAATACGAGACGGGCGGCATCGCCAAGGATGGCGCGAAGCTCGTCACCGCCGTCGCCACCGCTTCCGTGCCCAAGATCACCGTGATCATCGGCGGCAGCTTCGGCGCGGGCAATTACGGCATGTGCGGCCGCGCCTACAGCCCGCGCTTCCTCTTCGCCTGGCCCAATGCGCGAATTTCCGTGATGGGCGGCGAGCAGGCGGCCAGCGTGCTGGCGACGCTGCGGCGCGACAATCTGGAAGCTGCCGGCAAGGCCTGGAGCGCCGAGGAGGAGGAAGCCTTCAAGGCGCCCATCCGCGAGAAATACGAGCGGGAAGGGGACCCCACCTACGCCACGGCCCGGCTTTGGGATGACGGCATCATCGCGCCTGCCATGACGCGCGATGTGCTGGGCCTCGCCTTCAACGCGGCGCTGCATGCGCCCATCGGGCCCACGCGCTTCGGCCTGTTCCGGATGTGATGGCGATGTTCACCAAGATCCTGATCGCCAATCGCGGCGAGATCGCCGTCCGCATCATCCGCACCGCGCGTCGGATGGGCATCACCACCGTCGCCGTCTTCAGCGAGGCCGATGCCAAGGCGCTGCATGTGCGCGAGGCCGATGAAGCCTATGCCATCGGCCCCGCGCCGGCCGCGCAATCCTATCTGCGCGGCGATGCGATCCTGGAGGTGGCCCAGCGCAGCGGTGCGCAGGCGGTCCATCCCGGCTATGGCTTCCTCTCCGAGAATGCGGATTTCGCGGAGGCCTGCGCCGCCGCCGGCATCGCCTTCATCGGCCCGCCCGCATCGGCCATCCGCGCCATGGGCAGCAAGGCCGAAAGCAAGCGCCTGATGGTGGCGGCCGGCGTGCCCACCGTGCCCGGCTACCACGGCGAAGCGCAGGATGAGGCGACGCTCGCCGCCGAGGCCTCGCGCATCGGCTTCCCCGTGCTCATCAAGGCGAGTGCGGGCGGCGGCGGCAAGGGCATGCGCCCGGTCTATGCGGCCGAGGATTTCGCCGCCGAATTGGCCGGCGCCCGGCGCGAGGCGAAGGCCGCCTTCGGCGATGACCGCGTGCTGATCGAAAAATACCTCCAGCGCCCGCGCCATGTGGAGGTGCAGGTCTTCGGCGACAGCCACGGCCGCGTCACCCATTTGCACACGCGCGACTGTTCGGTGCAGCGCCGGCATCAGAAGGTTCTGGAGGAGGCGCCGGCGCCCGACCTGTCGGACGCGCTGCGCGCCAGCCTGCACGAAGCGGCCGAGAATGCCGCCCGCGCGGTCGGCTACACCAATGCCGGCACGGTGGAATTCGTGGTGGAGGGCGATGCCGCCTATTTCCTGGAGATGAACACCCGCCTCCAGGTGGAGCATCCGGTGACGGAAATGATCACCGGCCTTGATCTCGTGGAATGGCAATTGCGCGTGGCGGCCGGCGAGGCGCTGCCCGGTGCGTGGCCCCCTGCGCCGGGGGGCCATGCCGTGGAAGTACGCCTCTACGCGGAGGAACCAGAGCAGGATTTCCGCCCCGCGACGGGCCGGCTGACCAGTCTGCGGCCGATCCATTTCCAAGGGCATACCCGCGTGGATACGGGCTTCCGGGAGGGCGATGCCGTCACCGCCTTCTACGATCCCATGCTCGCCAAGGTCATTGCCTGGGGTGAAGATCGGGACGCGGCGCTGATCCGCCTCGCCCAGGCGATGGACGCGCTGGTGGTGGAGGGGGTGGGCAACAACGCCCGCTTCCTGCGCCGCCTGCTGCACCACCCGGCGCTCCGTGCGGCCGAGTTGGACACGGGCTTCATTGCCCGACACGCAGGCCTGCTGCTGGCCCCGCCCGAACCCGCACCCGATGACGTTCTGATCGCCGCCGCAGCCGGTGAAGCCGCACAGGCGGCGCATGATTGGTCCGAGCAGGCCTTCTTCGGCTCGCCCTGGCTGCGCGCAGCCGGGTGGCGGTTGCAAGGTTCAGCCGAGGTGCTGAGCCTCTGGGATGACGGGATCCGGCCGCGCCGTGTCGCACTGCGCCATCTGGCCGATGGCTTTGAGGTCTCCATTGAGGGCGCGCCACCGCGCCGCGTCGGCATCAATGTGCAGGCGGGGGATTTTGCGTTGGTCGAGGGCTCCGTCTCGCGCAGTTTTGGGTTTTTTCTTGAGCAGGGTGGGTGCAGCATCCGTCTGGATGGAGGCCGATGGCGCCTCCACCGCCGCGACCCCTACGCGCCGGCCAGCGAGGGTGCGGCCAGCGAGAGCCGGCTCTCGGCCCCCATCCCCGGCCGGGTGGTGCGCTTGCTGGTCTCGGTCGGCGAGGGGGTGACCAAGGGTCAACTCCTCGCGGTGCTGGAAGCCATGAAGACCGAGATCAAGATCACGGCCCCGCGTGACGGCATCGTGGCGCATCTGGGCTGCGCGGAGGGCGAGACGGTGGAGGAAGGCGTCGAAATCCTGAGCCTTGCGCCTGGGGAAGCCTGCGAAATATGAGTTTTGTCGCAAAAATACAACCATAGGGACCCATGGAAAAGCTAAGATTCAGCTGCTGGTCGCTATTGCAGCAAGTTTTTAGGGCATAATATCCCGGCCGGGTCGGGTGTTCTGAAACGATCGCCGTCGAGCGGTCGAACGGATCCATCCGTGGGACAAGGGGATTTGAGATGGTGACAGAGCAGGACGCTCCGGGTGTCGTGGCGATGCCGCGCCGGCCGCCCGTGAATGTGATGAGCAGCGCGAAGGAGGAGGAAGGCCCGGTCAAGGGCGAACTCTGGGCCGTGCTGCGTGCGCTCGCCGTGCTGACCGGCGTGATCCTGACGATCGGCTACGTCATCGCCTGAAGGCGTTCAGCCCGCGCGGTCCAGCATCGGGCCGCGCAGGGTCAGAAATTCGCGGAAGGCGGCGATGAAGCCGCCGATGTCGGTCGGTGCCAGTGGCAGGCTGAGCGCCACCATGCCCCTTCGGGCGAGGTAGAAGCCCGCCTCCAGCATATCCAGGAAGAATAATTCGCGGCGCTGCTCCTCCTCCGGGGTGGCGGCATAGGGCGTCTCGATCGCACCGCTGCGGAAATGCGCGGTCATCATGCTGCCCGCCCCGGTGAACTGCATGGCGACACCCGCCTCGGCGCAGGCGGCGTTGAGTTCGGCGCGCAGCACTTGGCCCCGCTGATAGAGCGCCTCCACCACCGCGCCCCGGAACAACTCGCCCAACGTGACGCAGCCCGCCGCCATGGACCAGACATTGTTGTTGAAAGTGCCCGCATGCGGCAGCGCGCCGGGACGATGGGCGTCGAAGACGTCCATGATGTCGGCGCGCCCGCCGAAGGCGCCGACATTCATGCCCCCCGCGATGTATTTGCCGAGCGTCGTCATGTCCGGGATCACGCCATGGCGCTGCTGCAGCCCGCCCTCGCTGTGACGGCTCGTCATCACCTCGTCGAAGATGAGGACGGCGCCGGTTTCGGTGCAGGCTTGCCGCAAGGCAGCCAGGAATTCGCGGCTGGCGGGAATGCAGCCGCCTGAGCCCAGCATCGGCTCGACCAGCACGGCGGCGAGCTTGTCACCGGCCTCGCGGATCGCTGCCACGCTGCCCGCCACGTCGTTATAGGTCAGGAATCGCGTCGGCACCGGCAGGTTCACCGGGCTCTGGCCATAGGCGAAGGTCATGACGCCGCCATGGTAGCCGCCCTTGGCCACCATGATCTCGGCCCGGCCCGTAAAGGCGCGGGCGGCGGAGAGGGCCATGATATTGGCCTCAGTGCCCGAATTGGTGAAACGCACGCGGTCGATCGAGGGGAAGCGCGCGCAGACCAGCTCGGCGAAGCGGACCTCATTGGCGCCAGCGCCCGAGAGATTGATGCCGGTGTCCATGGCGGCGCGGGCCACATCCAGGATGCGCCGCTCGCTATGGCCGAACAGGCCGGCCGTGTATTCGCCCAGCATGTCCGTATAGGCATGGCCATCGGCGTCCCACAGGCGCGCCCCTTCGCCGCGGGCCATGCTGATCGGGAAGGGGGACCAGAAGAGCACGGTGCGCGTGTTGCCGCCGGGCATCACCCGGCGCGCGGCCTCGTGCAGTTCTGCGCTTTTGGGCCGTGCGGCCGCATAGGTCGCGCGCGCTTCGAGCAGCGCGCTCTCGAGGTCGGAGTTGCGGGGCGGCGGTTGATCGAGCGGGGCCATGTGCGAGCCTCCCGCGCCGCTCGCGTTGCGTCAATCGGGACTTGCCGGGCGGCGCGGCTGCGTGCTCCATCAGGGCCTCTCGAAAGGGCGTGCGGCATGGTGGTGGATGCGATCGTGGTCGGCGGCGGGTTGGTGGGTTCGGCCATCGCCTGGGGCTTGCAACGCGAAGGGCTTTCGACCGTGCTGCTCGACGAGGGCGATCTCGCCTTCCGGGCCAGCCGGGGGAATTTCGGCCTGGTCTGGGTGCAGTCCAAGGGCCTCGGCGCGCCGCATTACCAGCGCTGGACCCGCGCCTCGGCCGAGGCCTGGGACGGGCTTGCTTCAGAGCTTTCGGCGAAAAGCGGCCTGGATTGCGGGTTGCGTCAGCCGGGCGGCGTGCATCTCTGCCTGAGCGACCAGGAATTCGAGGACCGCTCCAATCGCATGGCCCGCATGAAGGCCGAGGCCGGCAACCACGCCTATGAGTACCGCATGCTGGACGCGAAGGAGGTGCGGGACATGCTGCCGGGCCTGGGCGAGCGCGTGGTCGGCGCCTCCTGGACGCCCTATGACGGCCATGCCAACCCGCTGAACCTGCTGCACGCCCTCCACCGCGCCTTCACCGCGGCGGGTGGCCGCTACGTCCCGGAGGCCGGCGTGACCAGCGCCAGCGCCGCGCCGGGCGATTTCAGGGTCAGCACGCCGGCCGGCGATTTCGCCGCCCCGCGCATCGTGCTGGCCGCCGGCCTCGGCAATGCGAAGCTCGCGCCGCTTTTCGGCCTCAACGCGCCGGTCCGCCCGCAGCGCGGCCAGGTGCTGGTGACCGAGCGCACGCGGGAGGTATTGCCCATGCCCACAACCTCGATTCGCCAGACCGATGACGGCACGCTCCTGCTGGGCGACAGCCAGGAGGAGGTGGGGTTCGACCTTCACCAGACGCAGGATGTGATGGCGATGATCGCCCAGCGCGCCGCCTGGTCCTTTCCCTGGATCGCGCGGCTCAACATCGTCCGCGCCTGGTCGGCGCTCAGGGTCATGGCGCCCGACGGGTTGCCGATCTACGATGAAAGTGAAACGTTTCCAGGGGCTTTCACCGCGAATTGCCATTCGGGCGTGACACTTGCGGCGGCGCATGCGCGGCTCTTCGCGCCCATGGTGGCGCGCGGCGCGCTGGAGCCGGGGATGGAGCGGTTCTCGGCCCGCCGCTTTGCCGAGGCCGGTTGACCGTCTGGCGGGCGCCCTCCGTGGTTTTCCCGAGCGGGTCGCTCCCTCTTCGCTTTGCGATCACGCCCCGTTCCGTGTAGAGACCGCCGGATGGACCGTAGAGATTTTCTGGCCGGCTTGTCGGCGCTTACCGTTGCGTCCGGCACCGCCCGGGCGCAGACGGGCGGTGCCCGCACCATGGTCGCCTCGCCCGAGGCGATGCAGCGGCTCTCCGCCCGCCTGATGCGGCTGGAGGAGGATGGGCTCGACCCGCGCTGGTATGGGCTGAACCCGGGCAATCAGGAAGACCCGGCCGCCATCACCCGCGCCGCCGCCGCCGCGCTCACCGACATCGTCCAGGGCCGCATCGTCAGCCTGCCAGGCCGCGTGGACCTCCGCCGGGACCCGAACCCGGCCACGCTGAACCTCTGGGTGCAGCGCATCGCCGAGGCGGCCGAGCCCGCCGAGGTGATCGACCTCGCCTCCAACGCCACGCCCGACATGGCGATGCTCAAGCCCGCGCTGGCCGTGGCCCGCACGCGGGCCGGCAACCCCTGGCCCGGCTTCCCCGTGGGCGGCCGCACGCTGGAGCCTGGCGCCTTTGACGAGGCGCGGGTCAGCGCGCTGCGCAGTCGCCTGATCCTGACCGACCCGCAGCTGGCCGCCAATCCGGGCAGCGGTGCGACCTATGATGAGCGCCTCCAGGCCGCCGTGCGCCGCTTCCAGACCGCCGTCGGCACAGAGCCGGACGGGCGCATTGGTACGGCCACGCAGCAGGCGCTGGCCCGCTCGCCCCAGGCGAATGTCAACCAGCTGCGCGTCGCCATCGACATGCGCCGTGCCCAGCCCGCGCTGTCCAACGAGCGGCGGGTGGATGTGAACATCCCGGATTACCGCCTGCGCATGACCGAGGATGGCCGCACCATCATCGAGATGGCCGTCGTTGTGGGCCGCCCCGCCCGCGCCACGCCCATGATCACGACGCGCATGACCTCGGTGCAGTTCAACCCCTCCTGGGGGGTGCCGCAGCGCAATGCGCGCGAGGACCTGCTGCCCCGCCTCCGGCGTGACCCGACGGCCTTGCAGCAGCGCGGCTTCCGCATCTTCGGCCGGGTGGATGGCCAGGTGGTCGAGATCGACCCCACGACAGTGGATTGGCGCGCCATCAACCCCGACCGCTTCCCCTACGTCATTCGCCAGGATGCGGGCGACCTGAACGCGCTCGGCCGCATCAAGTTCAACATGCCGAACAATGACGACATCTACATGCACGACACGCCCGACCGGCATTACTTCCGCCGGGCCGATCGCGCGCAGTCCTCGGGCTGCATCCGGCTGGAGCGGCCGATGGATTTCCTGATGGTCGCGCTGGACGGCACCCCCGGTTGGGACCGTGAGCGGGTGGATCGCGTGCTGGCCGCGCGCAACACCCAGACCATCCCGCTGCGGCGCCAGCCGCCGGTCCGCCTGTTCTATTCAACCGTCACCGTGGAGGGCAGCGAATTGCGAGTCCGACAGGATATCTATGGCCTGGACGAGGCCTATGCGCGCGCCATGGAAGCGCGTCCCCGCCCGCAGGGCATCCCGATGGCGGCGGCGCAGGGCTGAGCCATGCGCTTGTTCGAGCATGCGTGCCCGGCCTGCGCGGCCGGCGATTCCCTGGAATGCCCCGAGCGCGGCGGACTCTCGCGCCGCGGGCTATTCGGCGCCGCCCTCGGCCTTGGCTTCGCAGCCCTGCCGGAGGAAGCGGTGGCCCAGCGCCTGGGCAATGCTGGCACGCGCGCCATCTCCATCCGCCGCGCCCAGACCGGCGAGAGCTTCCAGGGCGTCTATTGGCGCGATGGCCGCTATGACCGTGAGGCGCTGCAACGCCTCGACATGGTGCTGCGCGACCCCGGCATGGACGAGGCGACGCCAATGGACCCGCGCCTCTTCGACGTGCTGGTGACAGTGCAGCGGGCGCTGGATTCCAACGACACCTGGGAAGTCATCAGCGGCTATCGCGCGCCCGAGACCAATGCGGCCCGCGCGCGCTCCTCCCGCCGCGTCAGCCGCGCCTCGCTGCACATGTCGGGCATGGCCTGCGATTCCCGCCTGCCGGGGCGCAACTCGCTCGGCATCGCGCGCGTCGCGGCCGACATGCAGACCGGCGGTGTCGGCCTCTACCGGCGCGACGGCTTCGTGCACCTGGATTGCGGCCCCGCGCGGCGCTGGTAGCGGATGTTCCGGCGCAGCGGCCCCACCGATTGCGAGATCACCTGGAACGGGGCGCCCATTCCCGCGCGTGAGGGCGAATCCCTGGCCGCGGCCTTGCTCGCCTCTGGCATCGCGCATTTCCGGGACACCGCCGTCTCGGGCAGCCCGCGCGGCCCGCTCTGCCTGATGGGCGCCTGCTTCGACTGCCTGGTGGAGGTGGAGGGCGTCGCCAACCGGCAGGCCTGCCTCATCCCCGTCACCCCCGGCCTGGCCGCGCGCACGCAGCTCGGCGCGCGCGATACGGGGGCCAGCGGATGAGGGAGGTTCCGCTTCTCATCCTGGGGGCTGGCCCGGCCGGCCTCGCCGCCGCCGCCGAGGCGGCCGCGCAGGGCATCGAGGCGCTGCTGCTGGACGAAAATGGCGCCCCCGGCGGGCAGGTGCATCGCGCCGTGGGCGGCTTCTACCGCCCGGAGCGCGGCGCCCCCGGCGCCGCCCAGGCGGCGGAGGGCCTGGCCCTCATCCGGGCCGCATCCGGCACCGAATGCCGGTACGGCGCGACGCTCTGGGCGATCCAGGAGGATGGCGTCGTCTCCTGGTCCGAGGGGGGCGAGGCGCGGCAGGCGCTGGCCTCCATCCTGCTGCTTTGCCCCGGTGCAACCGAGCGCGCCATGCCCATCCCCGGCTGGACGCTGCCGGGCGTGATGGGCGCGGGGGCGGCGCAGATCCTGATGAAATCGGCCGGGCTGCTGCCGGAGGGCAAGGTCTGGCTTGCGGGGCAGGGGCCGCTGATCTGGCTCTATGCCGCGCAATTGCTGGACAAGGGCGTGCGGCCCGCGGGCATCATTGACCTCTCGCCGCCCGGCCTTCCCTGGCGGGCGCTGCCGCATCTGCCGCTGGCGCTGCGCGCGCCGGGTTATCTGGCCAAGGGGGCAGGCTGGATGTGGCGCATCCGCCAGGCCGGCATCCCCGTGATCCGCGCGCGCGAGCTGGCGGCGCTGGGGCAGGACCGGCTGACGGGGGTCTCCATTGATGGCGTGGAACACCCGGCCGATCTGCTGCTGCTGCATGATGGCGTGGTGCCCAACACCCAGGTGACGCGCGCGCTCCCGGGCTGTGCCCATGCCTGGGACCAGGCCCAGGCCTGCTTCCGCCCGGTGCTGGATGAATGGGGCAATACGAGCCTCGTTGGCCTGCTGGTCGCGGGCGATGGCGGGGGCATCGGCGGCGCGCGGGTGGCGGCCCTCTCAGGCCGGATCGCGGCGCTGGAAGCCGCGCGCTGGCTGGGGCGCCTGACGGTGGAGCAGCGCGACGCGTTGGCCGGGCCATTGGTGCACCGCCGCAGCGCCGAACTCGGCCCGCGTGGATTGCTGGATGCGCTCTACCCGCCCTTGCCGATGGCGCGCGTGGCGGATGAGACGGTGATCTGCCGCTGCGAGGAAGTGACGGCCGGGCGCGTGCGCGCGGCGGTGGCGCTGGGGGCGCAAGGGCCGAACCAGCTCAAGGCGTTCCTCCGCGCGGGGATGGGGGCGTGCCAGGGCCGGGTCTGCGGGCCAGCGGTGCACGCGCTCATGGCGGAGGCGCGGGGTGTGGCGCCGGAGGGGCTGGAGCCGCTGAGGACGCGGTTCCCGACGAAGCCGGTGACGGTGGGGGAAATGGCGGGGCTTGCTGGCGGGTGAGCTTCCAGGGGCGCTGCCCCTGGACCCCGCAAGGGGGCTCGCCCCCTTCACCCCTTTCTCAACGGCGCGAAGCGCCAATCGTCGTCTCAGCGCATTCACATAGTCTTCCGCCGAGCGCCCATCTCCCGCGCCATTGCGTGATTTGCGAGTTCCTGGAACCAGACATTCCTCCCATGACCCGAAACAGGCCGGCTAGGCGGAAAGCCGCGGTGGGACGGGGAGAGCAGGCGTCTGCTCCGCCTTTGCCAGCGGAACCAGCTCGGGAGTGACATGGGTTCTCGCTCGACGGCAGACCATCGCGGGAACCGACCTGTCCGCTTCGGCATGCACTGGCCGCGCCTTTGCGTGTGCTTGCTGCTCCCGCCGCCTCACCCGCGATTGGGAAGGCCACCACCAAATTCCGAAGGCGAGGACTGCTTCGCTTCCGTAAAGCCACCGTCGCCACGACGATTTTGTTAACCGAAATTAATATGCGGCGTGTGGACAGCGTGGCCTGGGTCCGAAAGAGTAAATTGCATAATAATTTCTCGCCATAATTTATCTGTGATGGAGAAAGCGCATGCGTCTTCTTGCTGTCCTGGGAGTGGTCGGCTTGCTCGCTGCCGCATGCTCCGGCGTGAAGCCCCCAGAGGAAGGGGGTTCGTCCATCACCTACTCGCTACCGCGCACGAGCGTGCAGCTCGAGGTGAGTTGGGAACTCCAGGGGTGCAGGACCGAGTGGGACACGACCGAGCAACGCTGGCGGGTGGCGCTCGACACAGTGCCGTCGGTCACGATGAACGGAGTTTACGCGCCTGACCCTGATGCGCGGGTCAGCATCCCGTTCTCCGTCCTCAATGGCTGGTTCGTCGATTCAAAGGTGGCGGTCGAGGTGTATGCAAGCGGCGTGGTTCAAAGCGTTGGCAGCGCCACTGCGGACCGCGTGCCGGCGATCGCATCCAATGTGTTCCAGACAGCCGGGCGCGTCGCACGGATGGTCGCCGGGGTTCCGACAGGAGGCGGGCTGGGCACCCTGGTCAGTCGCCCGCCACCGGAAGCGTGCGGACCGGCACGTGCGCTGATCGCCGAGGTCAGGCGGCTCCAGGCGCGGCTGGCCGATCCGGCGGTAGACGAAAAGGTGGCGGCGGCCATTCAGCGCGCGATCGAGCGGAATCAGGCGCGGCTGGTGGTCAGGACAACCGCCCGGCTTGATCCGAGGGTGGTGATGGGCGACGGCGAGGCCGTCACGGTGGACATCCGTAGCCTCAGCGTAAAGGCCCAGCTGCCGGCGGAAGCGGTTCAGCGGGCCGGCTGGCTGACCAATGCGGCCTTCGAACGGAACTTCACCCGCAACAGCAACGGCGGTTGGGTCCTAAGCGCCGATGCCGATGCTCTCTCGGTCATGGCCGCACTGGACGTCGATACCGCCACGCTGCGCCCGGCGCACCGCTCGACCTTTGCCTTTCAGGGCAGCCACTGGCGCGACCCGGCGCTCATCCGCGTGCGCGCGTACCGCAGCGTGCCCGGTGTGGGAGAAACAGCGGTCGGGTCTCCCCGGGAGTTCGCATTCGGCCAGTTCGGCGCGCCGCGTAATCTACCCTTCACCGCTGGTCGCTTCGAAAGCCTCGATTGGAAGCTTACCTTCCGCGAGGACGGGCGTCTGACGAGCCAGTCCTTCGGCAGCGTGGCGCGCGGCGTCGCTGCATCCGGCATGCTGCTCGACGCCACGCAGCGCGCACAGGATGCGCTGGGGCCAATCTCGCGGGCCGGGACGACAGAGCTGCAGAACGCGTTGGCGGACGTGAAGGCGCGGGGCGACCTCATCGAGCAGCAGCAGCGCCTCCGCCGATTGCAGGCGGAAAGCGGCGCGGGCGCGGCGACCGAATGAGGCGCCGGTGGGGGCTGGCGGCGCTCTGCTTGGCCGCAGCCCTTGTTGACCCGGCCGGGGCAGCCGGCCAGCAGCGCGACGGCACGGCTGCAACGCGAGAGGCACTTGCGGGCGCGCTCCGCGGCAGGCCGCAATTGGACCCGGATCTAGCGCCCGCGATCGAACAACTCCGGCTGCGCGCGGACCCGGCACTGGCCCTACGCGACCGCTTGCTCCTGTCCGAACTGCATGCCGATCTGAGCTTGCGCCGGCAAGTCCGGTCAGGACAGACAGCCGCGCGCCAGGCGCTCGCTCCGGAATTCTACGCAGGCGTGACTGACTTGCTGCGCCAGCCCTTCGCGGCCGAGCGATTGGAAGATCTGCCTCAGCTGCGGGCGGCAGCCTTGGTGTTGGTCGGCAGGCGACCGGGCATCCTCATGGTGGAACCGGACGGCGTCACCGATGATAGCGGGCAGACGCGCCGGGCGCCGGGCGCACCGACACGCGCGCCCTGCCCCCCCATGGATCGGAACTTCCGGAATTGCCCGCCCGACGTTACCGCCTTCGGCTCGCGCGCGGGGGCGGTCGTCCAGCTTCGCCGTATGACTGGCGGCGGCGACGTTCTGCACTGCTCCGGCGCGTTGGTGTCGCAGGTACTGGTGCTGACCGCGCGGCACTGCGTGAACCGGAGCGGCCTCGTCGATCTCGGCCCGATGCTCGCGCCGGAGATGCTGCGGGTGCGGCTTCTCGGCGGCCAAGTGGTGCGGGTAGCAGCCATCGTGGCGCTCGCCTTGCCGCCCGACAACGCCTCAGATCAGGATCTCGTGCTGCTGCGGCTTGAGGAGGTGGTGACCACCGTACTCCCGGCGACGCTGGCGCCGGCAGCGGACGGCGCGGGCGGCGTGTTCGTCGCCGGTGGCGGCTACGGCGTGAGCGTCGTAGCGCCGACCGGTACTTTGAACTGGGGGGTTCAGCGCATCCAGTTCGACGCGTTGCGGAGCCGGGTCGGCAGCCGACCGGCCGTCACCTGGAGGCGAGATGATGGCTCCCTGAATTGCGGCTACGACAGCGGCGGCCCGGTTGTGGTCGCGGCGGCCGATGGACGGCTTCAGGTGGTGGCGGTGATGAGCGCCGCCCAGGCCGGCACCGACCCGACCCGCCCCGCGGGCTGCAGGGTTTTGCAGAGCGGGGCGGTGATGGACCTCGGCCATCCGCAACTGCGAAGAGAGTTCTGTGCACAGGCGGCGCAGGCAGGCGCGCGCTGCGAGGATTTCCGCCTGTAGATGTGCAGACGGCATGCTGTCTCCATATCCACGGCTCCCGGAGCCGTCGGACAGGCCCTTCCGAGACGCGTTTCTGAGGTCCGCGACCAGGCTCGTGATAGTCGGCACCTTGCCCGTGCCCGTGAAGACGACGCGATCCTCAGAGAGCAGGAGCGTCGTTTGGCAGATGCTGATAGGCTTGGTGCTCGTTTTTCGGCGAGATATCGGTGCTGTTTGGCGCGCAGTGATGCTCGGGCAGCGCGAGCTGCGGAGGAGCCGGCAGGATGGAAATTGCGGACCACGAGCGTCCGTGACAATGCGCCTGTCGACCAGTAGCCGTCCGGCCGCTTTGGGTCAGTTCGCGGCATTCTTGATTGGCCTCACTGCTCTACCCCTCAAACATACCCCGGCCCCTCAATCGCCGGGTGCGCCTTCAAAAACTCCTCATTCACCTCCACCCCGATCCCCGGCGCCTCGTTCGGCCGCACCGTCCCATCCGGGTGGATCCGCCACGGCAGGCTGCACAGCTCATCCCGGAACTTGTTCGCCCGGCTGATATCGGCCTCGAAGTAGCCTGGGTTATCGATCGCGCAGAGCAGGTGGATCGAGGCCGCCTGGTTGATGCCCGTCATCGACGAATGCGGGTGGAACGGGATCTTGAAGGCCGAGCCCATGGCGGCGATGCGCAGGCATTCCGTGATGCCGCCCGCCTTGGAGAGGTCCCCCTGCCAGATGCGGATCACGCCATCCTCCAGCACGCGGGAGAATTCGTAGCGCGTGAAGTGGTTCTCGCCGGCGGCGAGCGGCGTGCGGCCGTAGCCCGCGGCCTGCTTGTAGCTGGCGTGGTCATGCGCGGGGAAGGGCTCTTCCAGCCAGCCGATGTTCAGCTCGTCCATCGCGGGCATGACGCGGCGGACGTCCTCGATCGTGTAGCCGATATTGGCGTCGGTCAGGATGTCCACCTCGTCGCCGAAGGCATTGCGGATGGCCTGCATGCGCTCGATATCGGCGCGGGGATTGTCGCCCACGCGCAGCTTCAGCGCCTTGTAGCCGGCCTCCATGTGGGGCGCCGCCTCGTCGATCAGCTCGGCCGGCGGCTGGTAGCCCAGCGCCACGCCGCCGGCATAGGCGGGCACCGCCTTGGAGCGGCCGCCCAGCAGCTTGTAGAGCGGCCAGCCGCAGGCCTTCCCGCGGATGTCCCACAGCGCCATGTCAATGCCGCTCATGGCGAGCGAGGTGCCGGCCCCCATCCCGTGCGAGGCGAGCTGGTACTGGTAGATCCTGGCCCAGATGCCCACCACGTCGCTCGCATCCATGCCCATGATGAGCGACTTCAGCGTGGTCTCGATCAGGCGGGCCACGGCGGTGTGCGCGCGGCCATGGTGGGATTCGCCCCAGCCCACGATGCCGTCCTCGGTCGTCACCTTCACCATCACGGCGTCGCGCTTCACCGCCTGGCCGATGCCCAGCCGCGGCCCACCCGGCGGCAGGGCGAAGCTGGTGGGATAGGCCTTGATGTCCACGATCTTCATGGGCGCGTTCCTCTCGCTTTGCGAGGGAGGGTGTCGCCTTGCGCGGGGGCTGGCAAGCGGGCCAGTATCCCTGGCCTTTCAGGAGGGTGATGATGGCCGAGCCGAAGCTTGTCTTGCCAACCATGGACGCGATCCAGCGCTGGCAGGGTGTCGCCGTGCCCAACGCCGCCGCCCGCCACGGCCTGGCCGATTTCGAGGCGCTCATCGCCGATCTCGCGAAGCTGCGCGGCGAGATGGCGTTCGAGGAGGAGCCGGCCGGCTTCGAGGCGGCGTTGCGCGACTGCCGGGATCCCGAGGCATGAGCCCCGACGCCCTCTCCGAGCTCTCGATGACCGAAGCGGCCGACGCCTTCGCCCGCGGCGAGGTGACGGCCCGTGCCCTGGCCGAGGCCATGCTGCATCGCCTCGGCCAGCATGAGGCGAAGGTGAACAGCCTCATCCGCCTCGACCGCGAGGATGCGCTGCTGGCGGCGCATGCGGCCGACAAGGCGCGCGCGGCGGGTCAGCCGCCCGGCCCGCTGGGCGGCGTGCCCATGCTCCACAAGGACATGTACTACCGCACCGGCAAGGTGAGCACCTGCGGCAGCAAGATCCGCCGCGACTTCGTGCCGCCGGTGACGGCCACCGTACTGAACCGGCTGGACGCGGCGGGTGCCATCGATTGCGGCACGCTGAACATGGCCGAATTCGCCCAGAACCCGACCGGCCACAACGCCCATTTCGGCGATGCGATGAACCCCTGGAACGCGGCGCATTGCACGGGCGGCTCCTCCTCCGGTTCCGGCGCCGCGGTGGCTGCGCGGATCGTGACGGCCGCACTCGGCTCGGACACGGGCGGCTCGATCCGGCTGCCGGCGGCGATGTGCGGGGTGACGGGCCTGAAGCCCACCCAGACGCGGGTGCCGCGCACGGGCGTCATGCCGCTCTCCTTCTCGGCCGACAATGTGGGGCCGCTCTGCCGCACGGCGCGCGATGCGGCGCG
>JAIYCD010000158.1 GCA_027488195.1 Acetobacteraceae bacterium
CCGAGGCTGACCTGCGCGCCCACGATACCGTGGCCACCGTAGAAATTCTTCTCTTTCGAGAACATGTGCATGGAGCCGCCCTTGCCCTTGGAAAGGCCGCCACGGCGTCCGGTCAGTTCCGCCATGACACCCTTTGGATCCATGCCACAGGCCAGCATATGGCCGTGATCGCGATAGCCCGTAATCACCTGATCGCCTGGAAGGGAAGCCATCTGCATACCGACCACCACGGCCTCCTGGCCGATATAGAGGTGACAGAAGCCGCCGATCAGGCCCATGCCGTAAAGCTGGCCCGCCTTCTCCTCGAAACGGCGGATCAGTAGCATGTCCCGATAGGCCTGGAGGAGCGCGTCACGCCCCATCGCGGGCTGCTCGGCCGCGCCCTTGGCGCGGCGCTTGGCGGGTGGGGCTTTGGCGGCCATGGATCTCTCCCTGCGTGATCATCGCTGATTACGCCGCCCACGCCGCCGCTGCAAGGCTTCAAAAACTGTGGCATTGCAAGGCGCTGGGTGCATTAACCGGATTACGGTTAACGTCTCGGCCCATGCCGCAACGCAGCAAGTGGGCGAAGCCCTTGAAGGATCAGAAAAGCCGCTGCCCGGCCGGATAGGGGATCACGATCTCCTCCCGCGTCGTGAGATTCAGCATGGCGCGCGCCCGCTCCTCCAGCTGGTCCCGGTCCAGCCGGTCGCCGCGCATGGCATTGACGCGGCGCTCCGCCGCCTCGCGCTCGGCCACCGCGCGGTCCCGGTCGGCCTTGGCCTGGGCGATTTCGACGATGCGCTGCTCGCGCGCGATCAGGCCGCGATCCCCGTGCGAGGCGTGCCAGACGAAGAAGGCTGCGATGCTCGCCAGGATCACCGGCGGCGCCAACAGCTTCAGCATGCGGATGAGCCACCGCCCGAAATTCATCACAGCCCCCAGAGCGCGTCCCCCGACGCTCGAATCTGACAGAATCACCATCCGGGCGCGCGCGCAAGGGTTTCCAGCACTTCTTTGGCACGAAGAAATGCAGGATATAGGATTTTATTGCTTTTCCTAAATAATGGGAATGTGATCGGAAGCGAAAGAAGATCCCACGGCCAATCCCATCCGCATCACCGAAGCCGATCTGCGAAACGCCATGCGCGAGCCGCGCCATAGGCAAAGCGGCCACCCGGAGCGCGATGCCTTCGCCGCCTGGGTGTGCGGCGGTTTCGGCGCGCTGCCTCGGAAGGACGGGGCGGCCCGCGGCGCCGTCTGGGTGCGGCCCTATCGGCGCGAGGGCAAGCCCGTCGCCGGCCATTGGCGCAGCCCGCCGCCGGGTGGCACCGGGTCCGGCGCGGGCGCCTTGCCACCAGGGACCATCCAATACGCGAATTGGCGAAGATCCCTCTGGGAGCGCCTGACGCGCGGCCCGGCTGATGGCCGGGGTGGGCGAGGACGCCGGCCGAACAATGATGACCGCCGCAACCAGCGGCCAACCATGCCGCCGCCCGCCGCGCCGGAAGATAAAGTCGGCCAGCGGATTGACAGGCTCCTGCGCGACCGGCTGACGACGCCCGACCCAGAGAAGCCCGTGTTGAGGAATGGCGAGTTCCAATGGCGGCGCAACGGCGGACCAAGTTTGCGGGAGCGCGACATCACCGAGTTGCGTCCGATCGAAATGCGGCGAGCCGGACCAGACAGCGATGTCCGGATCTATCGCCTCGACAACAACAGGCAGATCACCGTGCGGCCGAGCACGACGCGCAGGGACACGCCGTATCCGACAATTGAGGTTCAGCAATGGACCCGCCAAGCGGACGGCACTTTCGAATGGATGCCCACCCACAAAATCCGCTACCGGCTGAATGATTAGGAGCAAGCTCATGACTCAGGACGAGAGTGACGACCTCCCCGGCCCCTGCCTGGAAGAGTTCATGGACGGCATGGCCCATATCCCCGGCCGCGCCGCCCAGATGGCGCTGCGCGACAAGGCGTATGAAATGCTGGAATTTTATAGCACCCCTTCCGGCAGGCCAGGCACGAGATTGAGCAATGCGTGGCTGGGCGAGCATGACTGGCGCGTGCAACTGCTCCAGCACTGGGACATCCGCAACAGCGGCCCGTCAGACATGTTCGTCCCCCTCGTCGCAGCCCTTCAGCGCCGTGGGACCACGCATCTGTGTGGAACCTATGTGAGTGGCAAGGATAGCACTCCCCCCACGGCGGTCTGGCGTATCCCGCTCGAAGCGCGCCGCATCTCCAGCTTCTTCGAGGCGCATCGCTACGGCTTCCACATCGTCTTCCCCGAGGATCGCAGCTTCGCGATCCACGCGACCGAGGACGTGGACGCTGCCTTCGCCGGCCCCGAAGCCTTCCTGCGCGAGGCCCTGCTGCCGGAATTCCAGGGTGAAGCGGCGCTGGCCGACCTCAAGGATGCGATGGATGAGGAATATGGCGAAGCCGCCTTCGCCAGCGTGCTGGCCCATTACGGCCCCTTCCTCCTGGAAGGCTGAGACGGCCTGGCGCAGCCCGGCGCCAGGGATCGGGGTCCGGGGCCTCTCGGCCCCGGCCGCCGGAGGCCCTTTCTTCAGCGCTTCAGGATGGTGCGGCCGGCGTAACGGGCAGCCGGCCCCAAATCCTGCTCGATCCGGATCAGCTGGTTATACTTGGCCAGCCGGTCCGAACGGCTGAGCGAGCCGGTCTTGATCTGCCCGCAATTGGTGGCGACGGCGAGGTCGGCGATGGTGAAATCCTCGCTCTCGCCCGAGCGGTGGCTCATCACCGCCGTGTAGCTGGCGCGGTGCGCCATCTCGACCGCTTCCAGCGTCTCGGTCAGCGTGCCGATCTGGTTCACCTTCACCAGGATGGAATTGGCCGTGGCGCGCTCGATGCCCATGGCGAGGCGCTCGGGGTTGGTGACGAAGAGGTCATCGCCCACCAGCTGCACCTTGGCGCCGAGGCGGTCCGTCAGCAGCTTCCAGCCAGCCCAGTCATCCTCGGACATGCCGTCCTCGATGGAGATGATGGGCCACTTGGCGCAGAGGCCTTCCAGATAGCCGACCATGCCGGCGGCATCGAGCTTCTTGCCCTCGCCCTCCATGTCGTAGACGCCGTCCTTGTAGAATTCGGTCGCGGCGCAATCGAGGGCGAACATCACATCCTCGCCGACACGGTGGCCGGCGGCCTCGCAGGCCTTGGCGATGAAAGCCAGCGCCTCGTCCGCGCTGCCGATATTGGGCGCGAAGCCGCCCTCATCGCCGACATTGGTGTTGTGGCCGGCGGCATGCAGCTGCTTCTTCAGCGCCGCGAAAATCTCAGAGCCCACGCGCACCGCATCGGCGATGGTGCCTGCGGCGACCGGCATCACCATGAATTCCTGGATGTCGATCGGGTTGTCGGCGTGCTGGCCGCCATTGATGATGTTCATCATCGGCACGGGCAGGGTGCGCGCATAGGCGCCGCCCACATAGCGATAGAGCGGCAGGCCATGCGCCTGGGCCGCGGCCTTGGCCGTGGCCAGGCTGACC
>JAIYCD010000091.1 GCA_027488195.1 Acetobacteraceae bacterium
TGCTGGCGGCCAAGATGCGCACCTAAAGTGTTCGCTCTCGAAGCACGGATTTCGGGCGAGTGGGGTTCGAACCGGGGTAAGTGCCGACCGCACTGAAACCGGCAGTGGACGCTTGCGGTCACCCGGGAGAAAAAGACAGCGTGCCGCAATCAACGGGTGGAAGCCGTCAGCCCACCATCCACGACGAGTTCCGTTGCGGTCACGTATTTCGCCTCGTCGGAAGCAAGGAACAGCGCGGCATGGGCCACGTCCCATCCCTCGCCCATCTGGCCAATGGGAACGGCGGCGTTGCGCTTCGCCACGAACCCCTCCAGGTCGCCGCCCGCGAATTGCTCGGCGAGCTTGGCCACCAGCGGCGTGTAAATGAGGCCCGGCAACACGCAGTTCATGCGGATGCCGCGCGGAGCATAGGTAATGGCGGTGGTCTTGCTGAAATGGATCAGCCCCGCCTTGGCCGCCGAATAGGCCGCCTGGGGCTTGCCCGTGTAGCGAATGCCCGCCGTCGAGGCGATGCTGACCACGGCTCCCTTGCCCTGCTTCTGCATGATCGGCAGCACCGCATGGCAGCAAAGGAAAGCGCTCTTGAGGTTGACGGCGATCTGGCTGTCCCACAGCGCCTCGTCCATCTCACCGGGGATGGCGGGTTCGGACTTGCCGACATTGTTCACCAGCACGTCGATGCGGCCGAAGCGCGCCATGCAGGCCTCGACCAGCCGCGCCACCTCGGCGGAATCCGTGACGTCGCCCGTCGCGATCTCACAGGTGCCGCCCTCGTCCTGGATGATCGCCTGCGTCTCGCGCGCCGCCGCCTCGTTGATGTCCACGCCGAAGATGCGCGCCCCCTGGCGCGCGAAGAGCACCGCGATGGACTTGCCATTGCCCCAGCCGGGGCCGACGGAGCCGCAGCCGGTCAGGAAGACCACCTTGTCCGTCAGCTTGAACATGCCAGCCTACTCGATCTCGATGTTGGCGGCGCGGATGACGGGGCCCCAGAGCGCCGCCTCCTCCGCGATGAAGCGGGTGGCGCTCTGGGGCGTGGAGTCCGTCACGGGCACAAAGGCGAGGGCCTCCAGCGCGCGGGCAATCTCCGGCGTGGACATCGCAGCGCGAGCGGCAGCGGCCAGGCGCTCCAGCCGGTCCGGCGGCGTGCCGGGGGGGGCGGCCAGGTAGTTGGCGATGCGGGTCACGACATCGAAGCCACTCTCGCGCGCGGTCGGCACCTCGGGCACCACCGCCGCGCGCTGCTCGCCGAAGACGGAGATGATCCGGAGCCTCCCCTCCCGGTGCTGCGGCAGCAGCGTCGTGAAGGCGTCCACGGCGAAGGAGATCGTGCCGGAGAGAAGATCCTGGGTCAGCGGCCCCGAGCCTCGGTAGGGCACGTGCACCACATCAAGGTTGCCGACCCGGATCCGCAGCAGCTCCGTCGAGAGGTGCGGGGCGCCGCCGATGCCCGAGCTGCCATAGCTGAGCCGGCCCGGCTGGGCGCGGATCAGCGCAATCAATTCGGCCAGGCTGTTCACGCCAAGCCGTGGATTGACCGCCAGGGCGAGCGGCGTGATGCCGAGGATGGCGATGTGCGAAAACCCCGTCACGGGATCGAAGGGCGGCACGCGACGTGTGAGCGGGCCGGTTATCCCGGCCGTCGGGCTTTGAAAGATCAACGTGTACCCGTCCGGTCGGGCGCGATTCACCTCGCCCGAGCCGATGAGACCGCCCGCTCCGCCGCGATTGTCGACGACAACGGGTTGGCCGAGCGCCCGCCCGAAGGGCTCGGCAAACAGGCGCCCAAAAATATCCGTGTTTCCGCCTGGCGGGAACGGCACCACCATGCGGATGCTGGAACTGGGGAAAGGCGCCTGCGCATAGGCGGGGGCGGCCAGCAACCCAAGGCCGGCCGCAGCGCGCAGGATCTGGCGCTTCTTCATGGCTTTTTCCTCCTCACCCTCTCGCGGGGCCAATGATAGGCAAGGCCGCGCGGCCCCGGCTGTCAATGTGAGGGCGGGTTCGTGCCCATTGGCGATCTCCTGCGGTCCAGTGTTGTGGAGGGTCGGGTCGCCTTCTGCTCAGCAGCAACGGGCGGTTGGCTCCAACCGCCGCATTGCCGCTCGGGACCGGGTGGAACCGATCAGCCGCGCACGAAGGCGCAACCACCCTCCGCCAACGGACGGAACGCCTGATCGCCTGGCGTCGTCTGCAGGAGCTTGGAGTAGTCCCAGGGGCCGGTCGACTCCTCTGGCTTCTTCACCTCGAACAGATCGGAGGGATGGAGCTTGCGGCCATCCTCGCGCATGCGTCCCTGGCCGAAGGCGTCGTCCTCGGCCGGCACCCCCATATCGGCCACGGCCTTCAGATCGTGCAGGGTCCCGGCATAACAGCCGGCCTGCACCATGGCGCCGCCGGCGGAACGGGCCAGCATCCAGGTGTCATGCGACCAGTGGACGGTGTTCGGCGTGCATTGCGCGCCCGTCAGACCCGCCACGGCCGCCGTGTTGTGGATGACGACCTTGTTCCTCTCCCGCGCGATGCCGTTGACGGCCAGCGCCGGCGCGCTGGAGACCACCTCCACGATGGCGTCCGCGCCATCGCGATCAAACCACTGGCGCGCGATGTTGCTGGCCACATCGGGGCGGTTCTGGTGATCGGCAGTGACCACCTCCACCGCGAAGCCACGCGACCCGAAATCCTGCACCGCCTGACGCACGCAGGCGACGCCGTTGGGCCCGCTGATGTCGCGAAAGGGCCCCGCCAGGTCGGACAGCAGGCCGATCCGGATCGTGTTGGAGGGCGTGGCGGATTGGGCGTGGGCCTTGCGGCCAAGGGGCACGACCACCGCGGCGCCTGCGGCGGCGTTGACCAGACTGCGACGGGTGAGGTCCATCCTATTCTCCTGTGCTGAGCGCCACGGGACGATTGCATCGCCATCCGAGGCTGTGTTGACCAAAGCCCCGCGTTCCGCTCGTGACGTGTCTCCCGGAGGATTGCTCTCAGTGCCGTTGCCAGGCGAAAGCCCGGCAAGGCTGCGCTGGCGGGACGGCAATGAGAACCGTGAAACCTGGAAAGGCTCTGTCCGCGAATCGTGAAGAGTTGGCACGTGGCCCGCGCCGATGGTCAGGGGCGGTGGCCACCGCCCAGGACTTCGCCTGCCAGCTTCTCCGAGAGTTGTGCCACCGCGGTATGGTCCTGGCCCTGCGCGCCATGGCGAAACACAGGACTCGAGCAATCCGCGACGATCGGTTCATGCAGGGCCATGGCCTCACCTGCGGCCCGTTGGCGGATGCCTGCGTATGTGATGACGATGCTTGCGTGCCCCGCGAGACACGTGCGGCGCGATGCGCCGCCGCCAGACCGAACGTCGCTGCGGAGATGTTCCGGGCCATCACACTCAGCGTGTTGTTCGGCCAAGCCGGTGTATCCAACTCGATGAAGCGCGTCGACAGCGCCGGCGATGTCTTGGGCAGATCACTTGCCTGGCGACCTTATCGCCCCCTGCATAGCGAACCACTGCGCTGCATCGCTTTGGACGGCCTCGGAGTTGCCGGAGGGCAGTGCGACCATTCCGGAGGCGAGGCTCTTATCCAACCGGGATGTGCTTCCACGAAGGGTAATCTCCGCCAGCGGCGGGGCGTGGGAACCGCGCGGCCTGGGCTCGTACCCGCTTGCTCCGGTGCGCCGCGGCCGCAACACTCTGCGCCAAGAAACGGAGGAACCACCATGACCCGCATCGCCCGCCGCGCCCTGCTTGCCGCTCCGGCTATCGCCCTGCTGTCGCGCGATGGCCTAGCCCAGGCTTGGCCCAGCCGCGCCATCACCATTATCGTGCCGAATCCGCCCGGTGGTGGCTCCGATTTTGCGGCCCGACTTTTCGTTGAGGGCCTTTCGCAGGCCCTGGGCGTTTCCGTGGTGATCGATAACCGGCCGGGGGCCAACGGCAATATAGGCATCCAGGCCGCGGTACGCGCCGCCCCCGACGGCCACACGCTGCTGTTGCAATACTCGGGCTATCATGCCGGCAATCCGGCCATGATGCGCAGCATCACCTGGGACCCCGTGCGTGACCTTACGCCGGTCGCGATGGCGACCATGGCGCCGCACGTCATTCTGGCAGCACCCAACCTGCCGGCAAACTCTTTGGCCGAGTTCATTGCCTATGCGCGTGCCAATCCGGGGCGGGTGAACTACGCCTCCTCGGGCAATGGCTCGATCCAGCATATTGCGGGCGAGGTGCTCTCGCGCGCGATCGGGGCCCCCATGGTGCATGTGCCTTACCGTGGCGCCGCTCCTGCCCTGCAGGATGTCGCGGGCGGACGGGTGGAAATCTTCATCACCACGCCCTCTTCGGCTATCGCCCTCGTGCAGGCGGGGCGGGTGAAGGCGCTGGCCATGGCCAGCGCGACCCGTAGCGCGGGCCTGCCGGACATTCCCACGACGGCCGAGGCCGGCCTGCCCGGGTTCATCATGGATGCCTGGTTCGCCTTCTTTGCGCCCACCGGCGTGCCGGCTCCAATCCTAGAGCGGCTGAACACCGAGTTTCGGCGCCTCGCCATGGATCCTAGTATCCGCCGCCGTGCGGAAGAAGGCGGCGCGATGACGGCGGCTATGACCATCCCCGAACTCGACGCGCTCGCGCGCCGCGAGATCGAGACGTTGGGCGCCGTGATCCGTGGCGCCAACATCGTGCTTGACTGACCCGGACCCATTAAGCGCGGGGCCGCCGGAGACGCTGCACGAGGGGCAGATCGAGGGCGGTGGTGGGGATGGCGGCGAACCCGCTGGTGCCCACCAGGCTGGCCGTCATAGGGCTGGCCGAGAGGGATGGGGCGTGCCCGGCATTGCGGAACGCCTGGGCACGCCTTTCCGCCCAGCATCCTGCGCAGCACTGCGATGACGCTGCCCTCGCCGATGAGCAGCAGCAGCACGATGGCGGCGAGCAGCATTTCGATCCTGCCGAGCCGGTCGTTGGCTTGTTTCCAGCGTTCGGCGCAGACCGCTTCGTGCACCGCGAGTCTCGCCGCCGCGGAGAGGCTCAGCGCGGTGGTCCCCCGGATGAAGTCCACGCTCTGGGTGTTGACCGCGTCGTTATGCAGCAGGATCACCCGCGCCACGCCGGGCAGCGTGACCATCCGCCCGGCCGTCGTCGCATTGACCGCACGGATCAGCATCGCATGCTGCATCTGCGCTGTGGTGACGGTGACATTCGCCGCCGTCGCATTGGCGTCAAAGGTGGCCGTCAGGGCGTTGTCCAGCCGGATCAGGGCCGCATTCGCCGTGACTTCCTTCTGATTCTGCCCCGCCGTGATTCACGCCAGGCCCGTCAAGATGAGCGGGCGCGTGATTCCCTCCAGCAGGCGCTCTCCTGGAAGCTTGGCCAAAGCCCCGCACGCGGTCGAGATATACCATCAGGCTCATGGAAGGGCGGTCATCAGCCGCATCACGTCCGGCGCCGAATCCAGCGCCCAGGTCGCGGCGATGGCGGCGTCCGCGCGATCCGCGAAGCCACCGATGCCGGCATTGTCGCGGAACTTCGCTTCCAGCGCCGCATCGCTCATCGGGTGCTCCAGGCTGCCGATTGGCGCGATGACCGTGCGCTCCAGGGTGCTGCCATCCACCAGGCGCAGCGTCACCGTAGCGGCCCCGCGGGGAAGGCTCTCATCGAGCTTCGCCACCACCTTGGCGCGGAAGGCCGCGAGCGCCGGATCGAGGACGGCAGGCATCTCGAAGTCCGCGACACCCGCCCGTCCCCGCACGAAGCCCAGGGCCGCGCTGTGATGGATGCTTACCCGTGCATCGCGCTCATTGCGCACCACGCGGTCACCACGCGCCAGCAGCAGTGCGTCCCCCGCGACGCTCACGCTCGCGATCCGCTCTGGCGCACCGATCTCCTGCCGCAGCGCGAGGCAGGCATCGATCACGGCATGGAAGACGATGCCGGCCGGATAGGGCTTGTAGGTGTTGCGGGCGATCTCCCAATCCGTGCCGAGCCCCTCGGTGATGGCCGCCAGCTCCGGCGCGTCGCCCGTGGCCCGTGCGAAACCGAGCGGGCCCTCTATGGCGGCGGGCGCCGCCTTGTAGCCCTTCTGCGCGAGCAGCGCGGCGAGGATGCCGCCGCGTGCCGCATTGCCGACGCCGACATTCTTTGCTGCCGTCGGCAGGTTTTCCACAATGCCCGCCGCCTGGCTCGCCGCGATGCCGATGGCGTGCCAAGTTTGCTCGGCATTCAGGCCCAGCAGCTTCGCGCAGCCAGCCGCCGCGCCAAAATGCCCGCAAGTGGAGGTGATGTGCCAGCCGCGCGCGTAATGCCCGGGCGAGACGGCGTTGCCGATGCGGCACTCCACCTCTCCCCCCAACAGGAAGGCGTGCAGCACCTGCGCGCCCGGGAGGCCCCGCTGCTCCGCCAGCGCGAAGAGGGCGGGCGCCACGGGCGCCGTTGGGTGGATCACGGTGGCGAGATGCGTGTCATCATAGTCGAGCAGGTTGGAGGCGATGGCATTGACGAAGCTCGCCGCCATGGGGTCGAGCTTCACGCCCTGGCCGATCACCGTGGCGACCGGCGCGCCGGAGAATTCGCGCATGACCGAGAGCGCCATCGTCACGGCGGGATCCTGCGCCACGCCCAGCGCGCAGCCGAGGTGATTGAGGATGGAGCGCGTCGCGTCATGCCGCAGCGCGGGCGTGATGTCACTCCATCGCGACCCCGCGACGAATTCGCCCAGGACCTCGCCAGCGAAACGGCTCATGGCGCGCGCTGCAACAGAGCGTCGCGCGCGGCGCTGGCCCATTGTGGGCGGAGCTGGCCGCGCAGCATGCTGGCAGTGGCGAGGGCCGGCACATCCGGCAGCAGCGCCCGGCGGGGGGTGTTCATCATGGCGGACGCTCCCTCGGTGATCGCGCTCAGCGGCGCCTTGGGTGATAGCGATACCGGGACCGGTCATCGCCGTAAACCCGGCATTTGCGGTGTTGCCTGCCAGGAGTGACGCGGCTTAGCCTGCATAAATGTTACCAGTCACACCGACCGAAGCCGGGCATGAACCCGCCCAGGGCCGCCTGCGTGGGCGCGTGGCGCTTGTCACGGGTTCGACTGGCGGCATCGGCCTCGCCGTCGCGCGGGCGCTCGCCGCCGAGGGCTGCGACCTCGTCCTGCATGGCTTGGCCGATCCGGTTGAGGTGGCGTCCGAACTCGGCAGCTTGGCCGCGATGCATGCCATCCACGCACGCTATCACGTGGCTGAATTGGCGGACCCGGCGGCCATCGCCGCCATGATCGACGCCGTTGGCGCGGTCGATGTGCTGGTGAATAACGCGGCCATCCGCCATTTCGGCCCCATCGAGGCCATGGCGCCGGCGGATTGGAACCTCGACCTCGCGGTCAATCTCTCCGCCGCCTTCCACCTGATCCGGCTGACGCTGCCGGGCATGCGGGCCCGTGGCTGGGGGCGCATCATCAACATGTCCTCGATCTATGGGCTGGTGGGTGGCACCAACCGCGCCGGCTATGTCACGACCAAGACGGCGCTGATCGGGTTGACCCGCGCCGTGGCGCTGGAGACGGCGCGCAGCGGCATCACCTGCAACGCGATCTGCGCCGGCACCACGCTCACGCCCAACATCGAGGGCCGGATCCATGCCGCGATGGCGGCGCAAGGCCTCGACCTGGCAGCCGCCACGGAGCAGTTCCTCGACGGCAAGAACCCCTCCGGCCGCACGGTGGAGGCCAGCGCCATCGGCGCCATGGCCGCTTTCCTCTGCGGCGAGGCGGGGCGCGACATCACCGGAACGGCCCTGCCCATGGATGGCGGATGGTCGGCCGGATAACGGAAGAAACCTCATGAAGCGACGTCACTTCCTCGCCACCGGCCTTGCCGCGCCCGTCATCGGCACGGCGCGGGCGCAAACCTTCCCCACGCGGCCGGTGCGTCTCATCGTCACCTGGCCGCCGGGGGGCACGACCGATATCCTGGCCCGCCAGCTTCAGCCGCAGCTGACCACGGCGCTGGGACAGCCGGTGATCGTCGAGAATCGCGGCGGCGCCTCGGGGGCGATCGGCGCCGCGGAACTCGCACGCGCGCCGGCCGATGGGCATGTGTTCGGCCTGGTCACGAGCACGGTGATCTCGGCCACGCTGCTGTCGCGCCAGCCCTATGACCCCCTGCGCGACCTGACGCCCATCATGCTGCTGGCGCGGGTGGCGAATATCCTTGTGGTGCATCCCTCCCTGCCAGTGCACAGCGTCGGTGACCTGATCACTCTGGCCCGCGCGCGGCCGGGCGCGCTGACCTTCGGCTCACCCGGCATCGGGTCGGCCGTGCATATCTCGGGCGAGATGTTCAAGCTTGCTGCCGGCGTGGACATGGTGCATGCGCCCTATCGTGGGGGCGGCCCGGCCCTGGCCGATCTGATGAGCGGCCATATCCAGCTGATGTTCGGCAATGCCAGCTCCACCTTGCCCTATGTGCGCGACGGGCAATTGCGCGCCATCTCGGTCACCTCGGCCCAACGCGCCGCCTATCTGCCCAATATCCCAACCATCGCGGAATCGGGCCTGCCCGGCTTCGCCATCGACGAGTGGTATGGCTGCCTTGGGCCGGCGGCGATGGCACCGCACGCGGTGGAGCGCATCAACGCCGCGCTGATGGGCATCATCTCCCAGCCCGCCGAGCGCGCGCGCCTGCTGGAAATGGGCGCCGAGGTCGTGGGCAGCAGTCCCGCCGAGTTCGGCCGCTTCATGGCGGAGGATGTCGCGAAGATCGGTCAGGTGGTGCGTGACGCGCGCATCCGCATGGATTGAGCGTGCACAATCCGGGAGAACGGCGGGCCGGTGGCGTGCGCATGAGCGATGTCGCGCGGGCGGCGCAGGTTTCGACTATGACCGTCTCGCGCGCATTGACCGACCCGGCGAAGGTCTCGCCCGATGTCCGCGCGCGGGTGGCCGAAGCGGTGCGCAAGGTGGGGTATGTCGCCAACAAGCTGGCGGGCAGCCTCTCTTCCAGCCGCACCAAGGTGATCGGCCTGGTGGTTCCGAGCATCGACAATTCGCTGTTCTCCGCGACCATCCAGGGCATTTCCGACGTGCTGCGCCGGCACGATCACCAGCTCATGATCGCCAGCAGCGGCTACAGCCTGGAGGCAGAGGAAGCCGCGATCCGCGCCTTCCTCGAACAGCGCGTCGCCGGCCTGATCCTGCATGACACGACGCATACGCCGGACGCCATCCGGATGATCCAGCATTCCGGCGTGCCGGTCGTGGAAAACGGCACGCTGACGCCCGAGCCGCTGGACATGGTGGTGAGCTACTCCAACGAGGATGCGGCGCAGGCGATGACGCTGCATCTGGCGCGCCTCGGCTATCGCCGCATCGGCTTCGTCAGCCTGCCCGCTGCCGACAATGCCCGCAGCCGGGACCGGCAGCGCGGCTATCGCGCCGCAGTCGAGCAGGCAGGCTTGCCTTTCGATGCCGGCCTCGTGCTGGAAATGCCGCCTGGCCTCGCCTCCGGTGCCGAGGCGCTGGTGCGCCTCGTTGGCCATGACGCGCCGGCCGACGCCATCTTCTTCGCAGGCGATGTGCTGGCCATGGGCGCGTCGCTCGAATGCGCGCGGCGGGGCTGGGCGGTGCCGCAGAAGGTGGCGCTGGCCGCCTTCGACAATTTCGACCTGCTTGGCCACCTGGTCCCGCCCGTCACCACCCTGCGGCTGCCGCGGCTGGAGATTGGACGGCGCAGCGCGGAAGTCCTGCTCGACCGCATCGAGGGCCGCAGCGCCGGCGTCGTCGCGGTGGATCTGCGCTTCGAGATCATTCACCGCGCGAGCACCTGACGCGCCTCTTGGCGTGGTGGCTGGTATCGCTATCATTTACGGCAAATCGGGAGGAGAGCGCGGATGAATCAGGTGATCGGCTTCGTGGGATTGGGCCAGATGGGTCGGCCCATGGCGACGCGCCTGTTGGCGGCGGGGTATCGTCTGGTGGTGCATGACCGCGTGCCCGAGGCTGTGGCGGCGATTGTGGCCTTGGGCGCGGAGGAGGCGGGCAGCCCGCGCGAGGTTGCGGATCGCGCGGATGTGGTGCTGGTCAGCCTGCCCACGCCGGCCATCGTGCGCGATGTGGCAATCGGCCCGGGCGGCGTGCTGGAGGGGCAGCGTGCGCGCGTGCTGGTGGATTTCTCCACGACGGGGCCGCGCGTCGCGGTCGAGATGGCCAAGGCCTTCGCCGAAGCCGGCCGCGCCGTTCTGGATGCACCGGTCAGCGGTGGCCGTTCAGGTGCGGCTGCGGGCACGCTCGCTGTCATGGTGTCCGGGCCGCGTGGTGATTTCGACGCGCTGGAGCCGATGCTCAAGGTGCTGGGCAAGCCCTTCTTCTGTGGCGAGGGCGCAGGTGCGGCGCAGGTGATGAAGCTGTGCAACAACCTTCTGGCGGCGGCCGCACTTGTCGTTTCGTCGGAGGCGATCACGATGGGCGTGAAGGCCGGCCTCGATCCCGCGATGATGTGCGAGGTCATCAACGCCTCTTCCGGACGCAACAGCGCGACGCAGGACAAGTTCCCGCGCGCCATCATCCCGCGCGGCTTCGATTTCGGCTTCGCCACCGGCCTCTCGCACAAGGATGTCCGGCTCTGCGTGGATGAGGCGGAGGCGATGGGCGTGCCGATGGTGGTGGGCAGCGCGGTGCGCCAGATGCTGGCCGTCACCAGCGCCCAATTCGGCCCGGAGAGCGACTTCACCTCCGTGGCCAAAGTGCTCGAAGGCTGGGCCGGCGTGCAGATCGGCGGGAAGGCCAACTCATGACATGGGAGGTCCATGCGCTGCGCTATGCGCGGCGCGATGCCACGGCCGCCGCGCATTTCATCGGCGGCGACCCGCATGACGGGCCGATGCCGATGGACTACTTCGTCTGGGTCTGCGTGAGGGATGGCCGCGCCATCGTGGTCGACACCGGCTTCACGCAGGAGGTCGCGGCCAAGCGCAAGCGCGAATGGATGCGCTGCCCGGTGGAATCGCTGCGCCTGCTGGGTGTGAATCCGGACGCCGTGGAGGACGTGGTGCTCACGCATCTCCACTACGACCATGTGGGCAGTTTCCACCTGTTCCCGAAGGCGCGCTTCCATCTGCGCGAGCCGGAAATGCAATACGCCACGGGCCGCTACATGCGGCACCACCACCTCGCCCATTCCTTCGAGGTGGAGGATGTGGTCGGCATCGTGCGGATGAACTTTGCGGGGCGCGTCTCCTTCCATGACGGCGTGGTCGAGCCCTGGCCGGGCATCAGGCTGCACCCCACCGGCGGGCATTCGGCGGGGCTGCAATTCGTTTCCGTGGAGACGGCGCGTGGATGTGTGGTCCTCGCTTCCGACGTCACGCATTTCTACGCGAATCTGGAGCAGGGCCGGCCCTTCAGCACGGCCTTCCATGTCGGTGAGATGCTGGAGGGGTTCGACCGTCTGCGCGCAGTGGCGACGAGCGAGGCGCATATCATCCCAGGGCACGACCCCTTGGTAATGGCACGCTATCCCGCGCCGCGCGCCGATCTCGAAGGCATCGCGGTGCGGCTGGACGTGCCGCCGCGGGAATAGCGCCCGCGGCGGCCTGGCACCTATTTCACCGCGGAGAAGGCGGTGGGCGTCAGGATCATGTTGGAGAGGCTCGCCACGATGGGGCCGTCCTTCTCGGTCTCGGCGCGCTTGGCCAGCCATTCCGGGTCGCTCGCGAAGGCGTTCCATTTCTGCTCACGCTCGGCCAGCGATTCCCATTCGAGCAGGTAGTAGAGATCCTGGTTGGATTCACCGATTGCCACAGTCCAGAAGCCCGCCTGGCGGATGCCGTGGCGCGCCCAGAGGCCGAGCGTGATCGTCTCAAAGCGCTTGAGCAGATTGGGCAGGCGCCCGGAGACGCAGCGGTAGATGCGGAGTTCGTGGATCATTCCTGGGTCCTCTTTCCCTGTGTCGGCGCCCTTGCGGCGCATGCAACCGATCATGCGGCAGATGAGGCGCCGTTGACAGGGACCGGCCTTTGGGGATCGACTTCGATGGGATCGATAACATCAGTCGCCCGGTTGCATGGCCGAGGCGTGCGAAAAGGGAAGGAACAACCATGAAGAACCACGTCACTCGCCGTGCCCTGCTGGGCGCGGGGGCGCTCCTGCCGCTTGCCGCGCCGGCGCTCGCGGCCTTTCCGGACCAGCCGATCCGCGTCATCGTTCCCTGGAATGCCGGGGGCCTCGCCGATGTGGTGATGCGCACGCTGGCGCCGGCGATGGCGGGACCGCTGGGCCAGCCGGTCGTGATCGAGAACCGCGCCGGCGCCAATGGCGCGGTGGGCACGCAGCTCGTGGCGCGCGCCGCCCCCGATGGCCACACGCTCATCCTGGCCAATGCCGAAACCCATGCCATCAATCCGCTGGTGTATCCGCGCCTCGCCTATGACGCGGTGGCCGACTTCACGCCGGTGACGATTTTCGCCCGCGGGCCCTTCGTGCTCATCACAAGGCCGAACCTGGGTGCTGACAGCCTGCAGGCCTTCCTGGCCATGGCGCGGGCGCGGCCCGGGGCGCTGACCTTCGCTTCCTGGGGGATTGGCAGCACCTCGCACCTCGCGATGGCGCGGCTGATGAAGGAGGCGCAGATCGACCTGCTGCATGTGCCCTTCACCGGCGCCGCGCCGGCCGCCACTGCCATCCAGGGCGGACAGGTGGATGTGATGTTCCTCAATGCCGGCCCGGCCGAGGCGGTGGCGCGCGACGGACGCTCCAAGATCCTCGGCGTGGGTGCCAGCGAGCGCATCCCGCTGCTGCCCCAGGTGCCGACCATGGCCGAGCTGGGCACGCCCGTGGATGCGGCCAACTGGTTTGGCCTGCTGGGCCCGGCCCGCATGCCGGCCGAAGCCGCCCAGCGGATCGCGCAGGTGGCGGCCGAGGGGCTGCGCTCGCCCGCCGTGCAGGAGGTGTTCCGCACCCAGGCCGCCATCCCCGTCACCTCGACGCCGCCGGAAATGCGCGCCTTCATCGCCGCCGATCGCGAACGCTGGGCCGTGCTGGTCCGCGAGCTGAACATCCGCCTCGAATGAGGCGGCTATTCCGGCTGCACCCCCGCCGCGCGCAACAGCGCCACGCTGCGCTCCATCTCGGCGCGGATGAACCCCATCACCTGTTCGGAGGTGGTGAAATTCGGGCGCACCTGCACGGCCAGCTCGGTCAGCCGGCGCTGGTTCTGCTGGATGGCGGTCTGGAAGGCGGCGCTCAGCGCCGCGACGATCGCGGGCGGGGTACGCGCGGGGGCCAGCACGGGAAACCAGATCTCGGCGATGAAGCCCGGCAGCCCCGCCTCGGCCGAGGTGGGGACATCGGGCAGCACGGGGCTGCGCTCGGCGGCCGCGATCACCAGCGGGCGCGCGGAGCCGGCGCGCACCACGGCGAAGGCGGCGGGAATGTCGGGCGTGCTCATCTGCGCCTCACCGCCCAGCACCGCGAGCATGGAGGGTCCACCCCCGCGATACTGCACGATCTGGAAATCCACCTGGGCGCTGGCGCGCAGGATCTCGCCGGCCATGTGGATCGAGCTGCCGATCCCGCCGGCGGCCAGGTTGTAGCGGCCCGGCTGGGCCCGCAGCAGGGCCAGCAGCTGCTGCAGGTTCTGCGCGGGTACATTGGGATTGACCACGAGCACATGCGGCGCGAAGCCGATGATGCCGATGCCCGCGAAATCCGCCACGGCGTCATAGGGCATGCGCGAGACCAGCCCGGGCGCGATGGCATGCGCGCTGCTGTTGACCAGGATGGTGTAGCCGTCCGGCGCCGATTTCGCGACCAGATCGGTGCCGATCAGCCCCGCCGCGCCGCCGGTGCGGTTCTCGATCACGAGCGGCTGGCCGAGGGCGTTGCCCACTGCCTCGGCAAGGACGCGCGTCACCACATCCGTGCCGCCGCCCGCTCCATGCGGGACGATGACGCGGATGGGCCGGTCCGGGCGCCAGGCGGGTTGGGCGTGAGCGGATGTGGTGGCGAGTATGAACGGGGCAGCCAGTACGGTGCGGCGATTCAGCATCGGTCATTTCTCCCTGCACGGTGGCGTCTTTGCTGCGCCACGCTTTGCCGAACGAGCATAGCCGCGTGATCCTCGCCGGCACCATACTGCGCACGCCCGCTTCCCGTAGGGCCGTTGATGTCCTTGCCACCGCTGACAGGATGAAGGGTTGAGACCGTGAAGATCGGATTTATCGGGTTGGGTACGATGGGCGCCTTCATGGCCGCCAATCTCCAGAAGGCCGGCTATGCGCTGGTGATCCACGACATCCGCCGCGAGGCGGGCGCCAACCGTATCGCCGCCGGCGCCATCTGGGCCGAGAGCCCCAAGGCCGTGGCCGAGCAGTGCGAGGTGATCTTCACCTCGCTGCCCGGCCCGAAGGAGGTGGAGCCCGTCGTCTTCGGGCCGGAGGGAATTCTGGCCGGGGTGAAGCCGGGTGCAGCCTATTTCGATCTTTCCACCAACGCCCAGGCGTTGATGCGGCGTGCTGCCGAAGCCATGGCCGAGAAGGGCGCCTTTGGCTTCGACGCGCCGGTGAGTGGCGGCCCGAAGGGGGCCGAGACCGGCCAACTCGCCATTTGGGTGGGCGGTGACAAGGACGTGTTCGACCGCTGCAAGCCCGTGCTCGACGCCATTGGCGACCAGGCCGCCTATATCGGGCCGATCGGCAGCGCCACCGTCGCGAAGCTGGTGCACAACATGGCCGGCTACGCGATCCAGACGGTGATGGCGGAGGTTTTCTCCATGGGCGTGAAGGCGGGGATGGACCCGCTCGACCTGTGGAAGGCGGTCCGCCAGGGTGCGTTCGGGCGCCGGCGCACCTTTGATCGCGTCGCCGACCAGTTCCTGATCGGGCAGTATGATCCGCCGTCCTTCGCGCTGAAGCTGGCCCACAAGGATGTGACGCTCGCCGTCAACATGGGGCGCGACCTTGGTGTGCCCATGCGCTTCTGCCAGTTGACGCTGGAGGAGATGAGCGAGGCGATGAACCGGGGTTGGGAACAGCTGGACAGCCGCGTGCCGATGAAGCTCCAGCTGGAACGCGCGGGTGTCACGATCAAATGTGATCCGGCCGCCATCCAGGCGGTGCTGGATGCCGACCCCGCGAGGTAACGCAGCTGGGAGGAGGCCCGAGACGCTGCGCCACGCCGCCGAGGTGGATGATTTCGTCGGCATGGTCAGCGGACCGGCGGCAATCCGTGAGGCTGGAACGGGTGCGATCGAGTTCAGGACCCGGGCGGCTGGTCCTCGTTTCCGGGCGTCTCACGCGTCCAAGGGAGCATGGAAGCCCGACGCAGCTTTGCCGCCGCCTTCCACCTCGGTGAAATGCTCGCGGGCTTTGGACTGCTGCGCGCCCGACCGGCCTCCGTCAGCGCGCAACGCCCTTCCCAGACAGCGGGGAGCGCGCGCTGCCTCCTGGCAGAGGCTGCAGCTTGATCAACCCGTGTTGACGAGGACCTAGCCCAGCGTAATGCCGGCAGCGCGGATCACCTCGGCCGCCGTGCCGCGCTGGATGGTGAGCCAATTGGCGAAAGCCTCGGGCGCATTGCCGACCATGATGGCGCCGGCCGGGTCCATGCGCGCGCGCACGGCCGGTGCGCGGGCGGAGACCGCCGCCACCGCCGCCAGCCGCGTGATCACGGCGGGGGGCGTGCCGGTCCCGGCGAAAAGGCCGTTCCAGTCATTCAGGTCAAATCCGGGAAAGCCGGATTCCGCGATGGTGGGCACGTCCGGCAGGGAGGGAATCCGCTCCAGGCTTGTCACCGCCAGGATGCGCGCACGCCCCGCCTGGACGGGCGGACGGATCGAGGAGGAGGTGATGAGCACGGCGTCAATGCTGCCCGCCATGATGTCACGTGCCGCATCCGCCCCGCCGCGATAGGGCGCGTGGACGATGCGGATGCCCGCCTTCTGCTCGAAGGCGGCGAGCGCCAGATGCGCCATGCCGGCTGCCGGCGGCGTGCCGACGCTGATCGTGTTGGGCCGCGCCTTCGCCACCGCGATGAACTCGGCCAGGTTCTGGGCGGGGAAATCATGCTTCACCGCGATGACCTGCGGGAAGGACGATATCTGCGTCACCGGCACGAAGGATTGCGCGTAGTCGAAGGGCAAGTCCCGCATGAGGATGGGGTTGGTCAGCTGGTTCGCCGCATCCACCAGGAAGGTATAGCCGTCGCGCGGCGATTGCAGCGTGGCACTGGCCGCGATCACGGCATTCCCGCCCGTGCGGTTCTCGATGACGATGTTCTGCCCCAGGGCCTCCTGCATGTCGGCGGCGATGGAGCGCGCGGCGGTGTCCGCGGCACCGCCCGCCGCGAAGGCGACGATGAAGCGGATCGGCCGGTTGGGCCAATCCGCCTGGGCCAGCGCCAGGGACGGTGTGGCCAAGGCTGCCGCGATCAGTGCGCGGCGGTGGATCCTCTGGTTCATGTTCGTCCCTTTCTTCGTTGTTGGTCGTCAGGCGGCGAGGCGCAGTACTTCCTTGGCCACGGCATCGCCCATCGCCTCGGTTCCGAGCAGATGGGCGCCATCCTCCATGATGTCCGCCGTGCGATAGCCATCCGCCAGCACGCGGCGCACCGCGCGCTCGATCCGCGATGCCATCTCCGGCTGGCCCAGCGATTGGCGCAGCATCATCGCGGCCGAGAGGATGGAGGCCAGGGGATTGGCCATGTCCTGGCCCGCGATGTCGGGCGCCGAGCCATGCACCGGTTCATAGAGCCCCTTGCCATCGGCGTTGATCGAGGCCGAGGGCAACATGCCCAGCGAACCCGTCAGCATGGCGGCGGCATCGGAGAGGATGTCGCCGAAGATGTTGCCCGTGACGATCACGTCGAAATCGGCGGGCTTGCGGATCAGCAGCATGGCGGCGGCATCCACGTAGAGGTGCGAGAGCTCCACATCGGCGTATTCGCGCCCGACCTCGGTCACGACCTCCCGCCACAGCACCATCGTCTCCAGCACATTGGCCTTGTCCACGGAGCAGAGCTTTTTCTTGCGCGCGCGCGCCGCCTGGAAGCCGGCATGGGCCACGCGGCGGATCTCGCTTTCGGTGTAGCGCATGGTGTTGATGCCGACGCGCTCGCCATTCTCGACATGGATGCCGCGCGGCTGGCCGAAATAGATGTCGCCCGTCAGTTCCCGCAGCACGACCAGGTCGACATCCTTGAGGACATCCCGGCGCAGCGTCGAGGCGCCGGCGAGTTCGGGGATGGCGAAGACCGGACGGAAATTGGCGAAGAGGTCCATGCGTTTGCGCAGGCGCAGCAGCGCATGGCCGCCGCGCTGCTCGGGCGGGCGCAGGTCGCTGTCGAAGGTGCCGGCCGCGCCGAAGAGGATGGCATCGGCGCGCTCGGCCAGTTGCGCCGTGGCTTCGGGCAGGGGGTCGCCCTCCGCATCGAAGGCGGCATCGCCGATCCGTGCCTCGGTCATCTCGAATTGCGGGCCGTTGGCGGCCACGGCGCGCAAGGCCTTCACCGCCTGCGCCGTGACTTCCGGCCCGATGCCGTCCCCACCCAGTACTGCGATATGCATGACGTGCTCCGATCAGAAATTGTCACGGCCGAGGCGCCGCTCGAAGGCGGCGATCTCCTCGGCATGGGTCAGGGTGAAGGCCATTTCATCGAGGCCTTCGAGGAGGCTCTTCTTGGCGAAGGGATCGATCTCGAAGCGATGCACGGCACCATCGGGACCCGTGATCGTCTGCGCCGGCAGGTCGATCGCGATCTCGCAGCCGGGCTCGGCCATGCTTTGCGCGATGAGCGAGGCGACGATCTCCTCCGGCAGCGTCACGGACAGCATGCCGTTCTTCACCGAGTTGTTGGCGAAGATGTCGCCAAAGGAAGGCGCGATCACGGCCCGCACGCCATGGTCGTACAACGCCCAGACCGCATTCTCGCGCGAGGAACCGCAGGCGAAGTTGCGGCCGCCGAGCACGATGCGCGCATCGCGCCAATGCGCCTGGTTGAGCGGGAAATCCGGAACCTCGTTGCCGTCGGGATCGAGGCGCAAATCCCGGAAGAGATAGGCGCCGTGATTGTCGTCCCGCGGGCGGGAGAGGAAGCGAGCGGGCAGGATCTGGTCCGTGTCGATGTTGGAGCGCGCGAAGGGCACGGCGGCGGAGCGAAGGGTGCGGAAGGGCTCCATGATCTCAGCGCCCTGCCATCATCTCGCGCACATCCGTCAGATGCCCGGTGACCGCCGCTGCTGCGGCCATGGCTGGCCCCAGCAGATGCGTGCGGGCACCCGGCCCCTGCCGCCCGCGGAAGTTGCGGTTGGAGGTGGAGGCGACGCGCTCCCCCGGGGCCGCGATCTCGCCATTGGTGCCGAGGCACATGGAGCAGCCCGCTTCGCGCCAGTCGAAGCCGGCCTCGGTGAAGATGCGGTCCAGCCCTTCGCTCTCCGCCTGGCGCTTCACGGGGGCGGAACCAGGCACCACCCAGGCGGTGACGCCGGGTGCGACGGAGCGGCCGCGCGCGACTTCGGCCGCCGCGCGGAGATCCTCGATGCGGCCATTGGTGCAGGAGCCGATGAAGACGCGGTCCACGCGGATGTCGGTCAGCGCCATGTCGGCCGAGAGGCCCATATAGGCGAAGTTGGCGCGGATCGTGGCCGCGCGCTCGGCATCCGTCTCCAACGCCGGATCGGGCAGGGTGGCGGTGACGGGCAGCGCATCCTCCAGGCTGTTGCCCCAGGTCACCATGGGCGCGATGGCGCTGCCATCCAGCACCACCTCGCGGTCGAAGACGGCGCCGGCATCGCTTGGCAATTCGCGCCAGCGGGCCACGGCCATTTCCCAATCCGCCGGCGCATATTCGCGGCCCTTCAGATAGGCGAAGGTCGTCTCGTCGGGCGCCACCATGCCGGCGCGGCCGCCCGCCTCGATGGACATGTTGCACAGCGTCAGCCGGCCTTCCATGGACAGGCCGGTGATGGCGCTGCCCGCGTATTCGATCGCATGGCCGCTCGCGCCCGCCGCGCCGATCTCTGCGATGATGGCCAGGATCACATCCTTCGCCGTGACGCCGAAACCGAGCGCGCCCGTCACCGTGATGCGCATGGTCCGGGGCTTGCGCTGCCACAGCGTCTGGGTTCCCAGCACATGCGCCACCTCGGTCGAACCAATGCCGAAGGCGAGCGCGCCGAGCGCGCCATGCGTGGAGGTGTGGCTGTCGCCGCAGACGATGAGCATGCCGGGCTGGCTCAGCCCCGTCTCGGGCCCGACGACGTGGACGATGCCCTGCCCGCCATCCTTCAGCCCGAACAGCCGGAAGCCGCTTTCCGCCGCGTTCCGCTCCAGCGCCTCGACCATCCCGCGATGCTCGGCATTGGCGATCGCTTCCACGTCTCGCGTGTCGGTTGGCACGTAGTGGTCGGGGGTGGCGAAGATGCGCTCCGGCGCGCGGGGGGAGATGCCGCGCGCGCGCAGCATCTCGAAGGCGGGGGCCGAGCCGTCATGCACAAGGTGGCGGTCCACATAGAGGAGGGTCTGCCCGTCCTCGCGCTCCAGCACGCGATGCCGCGTCCAGATCTTGTCGAACATCGTTCGCGGTTCGGTGGCCATGCTTCCCCCTCAGAACGCCGCTTGCAGCAGGCCGAGATACTCGGCCTCGCTGGTGCGGCGCGGATTTGTCAGATGATGGTGATCGCGCATGGCGGCTGCGGCAAGTGGTGCGAGGTCGGCCGGCGTGACGCCCAGCGCCGAAAGTCGCGCGGGCAGGCCGATCCGCTCGGACATGGCGGCGATGGCATCGGCGATGGCCTCGGCGCGATGATCCGCGAGGCCCATGGCCGCCCCCAGCACCGGCAGCACCGCCGCGATCGCCGGCGCGTTGAACCGCAGCACATGTGGCAGCAGCAGCGCGTTCAGCGTGCCATGATGTGGTGACACGGCCAGACCTCCCAGCGGATGCGAGAGCGCATGCACCGCGCCTAGCCCCTTCTGGAAGGCGAGCGCCGCTTCGACCGAAGCGAGCATCATCTGGTGCCGCGCCGCGCGGTCACTGCCATCGGCCACCGCATCTGGTAGGTGCGTCCAGGCGCGTTGCAGCCCATCCCGCGCGATGGCATCGGCGATCGGGTTCTCACGCGGGGAGCACAGCGTCTCCACGCCATGCGCCAATGCGTCCATGCCGGTCCCCGCGGTCAGGCGCCCCGGCAGGCCGAGGGTCAAATCCGGGTCGCAGATGGCCGCGCGCGGGATCAGGTGGGGACTTCCGACGGAGAGCTTGCGGCCATCTTCCATCACGATCAGCGCGCCGCGCGACACTTCGCTGCCGGTGCCCGAGGTCGTGGGGACCGCGACGATGGGGGCCGCGCGCGCGCTGATCCGCGCCAACCCGCCCTCGACCACCGAATACGGCGCCAGCGACGCGCCGCCATGCGTCGCCAGCAGGGCCACGGCCTTGGCCAGATCCATCGGCGAGCCGCCCCCCAAGGCCAGCACGCCATCGGCGCCATGCGCGTGATAGGCGGCCACCGCCGCGCGCACCGCCGCTTCGGTCGGATTGGGTGGAACCTCGGCGAAGACGGCGATCGGCAAGGCGGGCGGAAGTGCCGCGCGTAGGCGATCCCACAGCCCGGCCGCGACCACGCCCGCATCGGTGATGACGAGCGGGCGGGTGATCCCGGCCAGCGCCAATTCACCGGCGGCCTCCGCGATCGCGCCATGCGCGAACTGGATCCGGTTCAGCAGGATCATCAGGGCCAAGGTGTCACTCCGCCGTTATGCCGGCGCGCCGAAGTGCCGGCCCCCAGCGCATGGCATCGGCATCCAGCGCCGGTCCCAACTGCGCGCGGTCCAGGAATTCCGGATCGAAGCCGCGCTCCATGATCAGGGAGAGGAAGGCCGGGTCCGCCATGATGTCGCGCGCGGCGGTCTCGATGGCGGTGATGGCCGCATCCGGTGTTCGGGCGGGCGCGGCCAGCGTGTACCAGAGCTCGGCCGCGTAGCCCGGCAGCGCCTCGGCGATGGAAGGGAGTTCGGGCCAGGCGCGGGCGCGGCGGCCGGCGGTATTGGCCAGGGCCCGGATGCGGCCGTCGCGGATCAGCGTCTCGACGGCGCTGACGGAGGCGTACATGACCTGCACCTCGCCCGTCAGTAGCCCCGCGACGGAGGGGCCGGTGCCGCGATAGGGCACATGCACGATGCGCGTGCCCGCCATGTCGTCGAACAGCGCCGCCGCCAGGTGCTGCGAGGTGCCGGCGCCGGGCGTGCCGTGGTTCAAGGCGCCCGGGCGGGCGCGGGCATAGGCGAGGAACTCCGCCAGGTTCTGGACGGGAAGGGAGGGCTGCACGACCAGGAGCATCGGCGTGGAGGCAATGCGCGTGACATGCACGAAGTCACGCTTCCAGTCGAAGCCGGGATTGCGGAAGAGCAGATCGCTGATCGCGATGCCATTGCCCGTGAACAGCAGCGTATAGCTATCCGGGGGCGAGGTCGCCACGAGGGCGGCGCCGATGTTGCCGCCGGCCCCGCCGCGATTCTCGACGACCACGGGCTGGCCCAGCTTGTCGCCCAGTGCGCGCGCCACGAGGCGCCCCAGATTATCCGTGCCGCCACCCGGCGGATACGGCACGACCATGCGGATCGGCCGCGTCGGGAAGGCCTGCGCCCGGGCCAGCCGGGGGGCCGCCAGCAGCGTTCCGAGCGCGAGGCCGAAGCCCTTGCGGCGCGAGACCGGGAGCCGCCATCCTGTCGTACCCATCCTGCTTCATCCCTTGTCTGTGGAGGGCATTGGGCGCCCCCTCTTGTTGTCATCGTCGAGGGCAAGCTTCAGGCCCGGCCGTCACGCCGCCCCATGACGCGGGCGGGTGGCCAGCACGGCCTCCCGCTCCAGCTCGGTCATCTCGTCTTCCGTGAGGCCGATCTCCCGCAGCACCGCCCGGTTGTCGGCTCCCAGCGGATGGCAGCCATCCTCGACGGCCAGTTTGTGCCGCGAGAAGCGGAAGGGAATGCCCTTGGCGGGGCTTCCATCCGGGCAGCGCAGCACCGCCGTGCCGCGCGCGAAATCCTCGGCGGCCGCGAGGTCGGCGCCGTCGCGCACGCGCAGCCGGCCGGCGGCTCCCTCGCGCGGCGAGACGACGTTCCACCCACCCTGGCCGTCGCTCTCCAGCCGCTCCCCGGTCTCGGCCGGATCATGATTGCCGCGCCGTGGCGAAGGCGTGCCGGCGGCGGCGGCGAGCAGCTCCTCGCCCAGCAGGAAGGCGGTGAGCTCCCGCTGCGAGAGATCGAGATGCGCGCCATGGCCGCTGCGCCGCCGCTCCTCCAGCGCCGCAACCACGGCACCGGCGGCAAAGAGGCACACCACCTGGTCTGGATAATTCACATCGCGCCCGGTGATGACCGGCGCATCCCCCGCGCCGGTGAGGGCGGCAAGGCCTGAACTCGCCTCCAGCGTGGAGCCATAGGAGACCATGGCGCGATCCGGCCCCGTCTCGCCCTGGCTGGAGATGCTGGTGATGACCAGGCGCGGAAAGCGCTGCCGCAGCATGGCGGCGTCGAGCCCGAGTGAGGCCATCACGCCACGGCGAAAATTCTCCACCAGCACATCGGCCCCTTCGAGCAGGCGCAGCAGCACCTCCCGCCCGCGCGGGTCCTTCAGGTCAAGGGAGAGGGAGCGCTTGCCGCGATTGGTGAAGTTGAAGAAGGGGCAGTGGTTCCACCAATCCGTCCCGGGCTTGGCACCCTCCCAGATGCGGAAGGGGTCCGGCGCGCCGGGCCCCTCGACCTTCACGACATCGGCGCCGAGGTCGAGCAGAAGGGTGGAGGTGGCGGCGCCCGCCGTGATCCAGCCCAGATCGACCACGCGCAGTCCTGCCAGCGGGCGGCCGGACGTCTCGCGTGCTGGCGGGGCGGGCGGTGCCGGTTCCTGCGCAGGATCCAGCCTCGCTCCGTCCCAGGCCAGCGGCAGGGCCGGCATCCCGTCCGCGCGAAGGAAATCACGCGCGTGGAACTGGGCATCATCCAGCAGCTCGACCGGCCAGAGCACGGGCCCCGTCGGGATGCGCAGGGCCTGCACGGCCTGCGTGATCTCGCGCCGCGTGCGCGCGGCGAACCAGGGGCCCAGCGCCTCCA
>JAIYCD010000081.1 GCA_027488195.1 Acetobacteraceae bacterium
GGGGATCGCTGCTTCGGGACGGAGTAAGAAAAAAGGGCCTCCGGCGGCTGGGGCCGGGGCCCCAGACCCCATTAATACCGCACCTTGTCCGGCTTCGCCTCCCATAGCCGAAACGCCTCCAGCGCCTCCGCCGCCAGCAGCCGCCGGATCGGCAGGGCCCGCGCCTCCAAGGGGCGCGCCACTTCCTCGTAGATCGCCGCGTCATCAAACCCGATCGCCGCCGCATCCACCCGGTCATTGCCATAGACGATCTCGCCGATCCGCGCCCACCAGGTGGCGGAAAGGCACATCGGGCAGGGCTCGCAGCTCGTGTAGAGCACCGCCCCGCTCAGGTCATGCGTGCCGAGTGCCGCACAGGCGGCGCGGATCGCCACCACCTCGGCATGCTGCGTCGGGTCGCGCCCGGGGACGACATTGTTGCGCCCCTCGCCGATGATGACGCCATCCTTCGCCACCACCGCGCCGAAGGGCCCGCCCCCCTCAGCCACACCCTGGCAGGCGAGCGCGAAGGCCCGCCGCAGGAACATCTCTTCCATGGCATCCCCTGCTGCCGGTAAGCTCCAACCATGACCTTGCCAGCGCTCTCCATCCTCGATCAATCCACCATTGTCTCCGGCCGCGGCCCAGCGGAGGCGATCCAGGAAAGCCTGGCCATCGCGCAGCTGGCCGATCGCCTCGGCTATGCCCGCTACTGGCTGGCCGAGCACCACAACAGCCAGAGCCATGCGGGCAGCGCGCCCGAAATCCTGATCAGCGCCATCGCCGCCACCACCCGGCGGATTCGGGTGGGCAGCGCCGGCGTGATGCTGCCGCACTACTCCGCGCTGAAGGTGGCGGAGCAGTTCCGCGCGCTGGAAGCCATCGCGCCGGGGCGCATTGATTTGGGCCTCGGCCGCGCGCCCGGCAGCGATGGGCGCACCGCCTATGCGCTGAACCCCAATGCCGCGAGTGCGGCCGACCACTTTCCCGCCCAGCTCCGGGACCTGCTGGGCTGGCTTGGCGACGGCCTGCCCGAGAACCACCCCTTCCGCGAGGTCCGCGCCAGCCCCGAGGTGGCGACGGCACCCGAAGTCTGGGTGCTCGGCTCCAGCGATTATGGCGCGCAGGTCGCGGCCTTCTTCGGCCTGCCCTATTGCTACGCCCACTTCATCACCGACGGGCGCGGTGCGGCCGAGGCGCTGCACATGTATCGCGAGGGGTATCGCGACATGCGCGGCCAGCCCGCGCACGCGGCCATCGCCGTCTATGCGCTGGCGGCCGATACGGTGGAGGAGGCGGAGCGCCTCTTCGCGCCCCGCGCCCTCTGGCGCCTCCACCGCGACCGCGGCAGCTTCCCCCCCTTCCCCACCGCCGATGAGGCCGCGAACCACCCCTATTCCGAGGCGGAGCGTGTGCGAATCGCCCGCATGCGGGAGGGCGCCATCATCGGCACGGGCGCGCAGGTTCGGGACCGGCTGGCGGCACTGACGGCCGAGCTCGGCGTGCAGGAAGTGGCCATCCTTACCCCCTGCCACGATGCCGGCGCCCGCGCGCGCAGCGTGACCTTGCTGGCCGAGGCTTTCGGGCTCCGCCAACCCATGCCGCTCGCCGCGGAGTAGCGGCCCGGGTTGACGCTGCCGCCCCGCGGGTGGACGGTCGCCTCGTAACGATCAGGTTCCACGCGACTCCTCATGGCAGCCCCGACCAGCGCGCCCAGCGCCGCCCAATCCTTCCCGGACCGGATGCGCAGCCTGGCCCCCGGGCTTGGCCTTTGCCTGCTGATCGCGGCCATCGCCATCATCATCCGCAACATGACCGGCATCGCGGCACTCAACCCCGTGGTGGTGGCGCTGGTGCTGGGCGTGGGGCTCGGCGCCGTGATCGGGCGGCCAGGGGCACTCAAGCCCGGCATCAGCTATGCGGTGCGGCCGGTGCTGCGCGCGGCCATCGTGCTGCTGGGCTTCCAGGTGACGCTGGGCATGCTCGCCTCGCTCGGCCTTGGCGCACTCGTGCTGGCCTTCCTGGTGGTGGGGCTGACGCTGCCTTTCACCATCTGGCTCGGCCGCGTGATGGGCGTGGACCCGAAGCTCTCCCTGCTCATCGGCACCGGCACCGCGATCTGCGGCGCATCGGCCATCGTCGCTGCCAACCAGGTGGCACGGGGCAAGGATGAGGACGTGACCTATGCGCTCGCCGTCATCACGCTCTGCGGCACCGTCGCGCTGATCACCTTCCCTTATCTGGGTGACCTCATGGGCATGTCGGCCAACACCTATGGCCTCTGGGCCGGGGCCGCGATCCATGAGGTGGTGCAGGCGGTGGGTGCGGCCGCCGCCGGCGGGCCGGAGGCGGCGCAAACCGGCACCGTCATGAAGCTCGCCCGCGTCTTCCTGCTCGCACCTGTCGTGGTGGCGCTGGGATGGTGGGTGGCGCGCAGCCACCTGGCCGAGGCCAGCCACGCCAAGGCGCCCGTCCCCTGGTTCGCCTTCGGCTTCCTGGCGCTGGTGGTGATCGGCAGCACGGGCCTGGTGCCGAAGATGGTGGTGGATGCCTCGCGCTTCGTGGTGCCGATCATGCTGGCGGCTTCGGTCGCCGCACTCGGCCTGCAGACCGATCTGCGCGCGCTGCACGCGCGGGGTGCGGCGCCGCTGCTGCTGGGCGTGGCCAGCACGCTCTTCATCACGCTGCTGGCGCTGGTCGGCGTCGCGGTGATCTGAATCACGCCAGCGGCCGGGGCGCTCCAGGCCCCGGATCGCCCCTCAGCAGCGAACGGCCTCGAACCGGCGCGAGGGGGCCACGAATTCCTCCTGCGCCGCCACCGTCAGCAGCTCGCGCGAACCTGCCTCGGCCGTGCGGCGCAGCACGCCGAAGACGGAGGAGGCGGCGGCGGAGAGCGCCTGCCCCGCATCGCCCGTGCGCAGCCGGTGCAGCAGGAAGAGGGCCGCGATGGCATCGCCCGCCCCATTCACGCTGATCGGCAGCAGCGGCGTCGTCACCCGCCAGAAGCGCCCGCCCTCGGCCGCCAGCATGCCAATGGTGCCCGGGGCCATGTCGGGCAGGTCGAGGCTCGTCAGCAGCACGCAGCGCGGGCCCATGGCCTGCAGGCGCGTGACGGCGGCCTCGGCCGAGGCGAGGTCGGTCACCTTCAGGCCGGTCAGCCATTCCAGTTCGAAGCGGTTGGGTGTCGCGATGTCGGCCATGGGTATGGCCCGGTCGCGGAAGAATTCCGGGATGCCCGGGCGCACATAGATGCCGCGCCCGTCATCGCCCAGCACCGGGTCGCAGCACCACATCGCCGCGGAATTGGCAGCTTTCACCTGGGCCACGGCATCAAGGATCGCCTCGCCGATCGCGGCATCGCCCATGTAGCCGGTCAGCACGGCATCACAGCCAGGCAGCGCGCCGCGCTCGGCGATGCCCTGCACGCAGTCGCGGATCAGCTCCGCGCCGAAGACCTGGCCGCGCCAGGCGCCATAGCCGGTGTGGTTGCTGAACTGCACCGTGTTGACGGCCCAGACCTCCGCACCCAGGCGCTGCAGGGGAAAGATGGCGGAGGCATTGCCGACATGGCCATAGGCCACCCAGGACTGGATCGAGAGGATGTTCATCGTGACCCAGGCTTAAGCCCTCCCTCCGGCCTTGCAAGCCGGGCGCGGCGAATGCGAGGCTCCGGCTTCACGATCGAGGCCCGTCCATGTTCCGCTTCATCCTTGCCGCCCTTCTCTTGCCCGGCATCGCCCTCGCCCAGGCCTGGCCCGAGCGGCCGGTGCGCGTCATCGTCCCCTTCCCGCCCGGCGGCGGCACCGAGGCGGTGGCCCGGCTGGTGGCGGCGCATTACCAGGAGGTGTTCGGCCAGCCCTTCATCATCGAAAGCCGCTCCGGCGCCTCGGGCATGCTGGGCACGGAGCTGGCGGCGCGCGCCGCGCCCGATGGCTATACCATCTCGATGACGGCGAGCGGCCCGCTCTCCATCCTGCCGCAGATGCTCCAGGCCGGGTATGACCCGATCCGGAGCTTCGAGCATGTGCTGCTGCCCTCCGTCACGCCGCTGATGATGGTGGTGCCGACCAACCGGCCGCCCAACACCATGCAGGAATTCGTGGCCTGGGCCGGCACGCGGCGCGGGCAGATCAACTACTGCTCGATCGGCGTCGCCTCGCCCTCGCATCTCTCGGGCGAGCTCTTCGCGCGCGCGTTGAATGTGGAGATGACGCATATCCCGCATCGCGGCTCCGGCCCTGCGCTGCTCGATACCATTGCGGGCCATTGCGACGTGCTGTTCGACAGCTCATCCTCCTCCGGCCCGCATATCCGGGGCGGGCGGCTGAAGGCGCTGGCCATCACGACGCCCGCGCGCCATCCCTCATGGCCGGACCTGCCGACCATGGCCGAGCAGGGCGCCACGGGCTATGCGACGCAGACCTGGTCGGGCCTGGTCGCCCCCGCCGGCACGCCGCCCGCCATCATCCAGCGCCTGAACGCCGAGGGCCGCCGCTTCGCGCAGAGTGCGCGCGAGCGCGAGCGCATCGTGAGCCAGGGCGGCGTGGTGGTGGATCTCTCACCCCAACAGTTCCGTGAGTTCCTCCAGGCCGAGGTCGCCGCCTGGGGCGAGGTGATCCGCGCCGGGAACATCCGCGCCGAATGAACCTGGATAATGAGTTCTTCCTCGGCGCGCGCGTCCTCCTCGCCGGCCTCTGCTTCTACGCCGCCCTGATCGGCTGGCGGATGGGCATGGGCTACACGAGCCACCCCGACCGCCGCTTCCGCGGCATCGCGGGCGCCGCGCTGATGGTGCTGGTGGGCCTGCTGCATCTGAGCTCGGGTCTGGATGCGGGCATCCGCAAGGCGGGCCTGCGTGTCGAGATGATCAACTGGGTCTGGCTCGCGGTGGATTTCCTGGTCCCGCTGTTTTTTCTGCGCATGGCCCATACCTTCGGCGCGCGGGACCGGCTGGAGGCCGAACTGGCCGAGGCGGCCGAACATGACCCGCTGACCGGCCTGCCCAACCGCATGGGCTTCGCGCGCCTGGCCGAGGCCGCGCTCTCCCGCGCGGCGCGGCAGGGCCGGCCCAGCTGCGCCGTGATGCTCGACATCGACCACTTCAAGGCGGTGAATGACGGCTGGGGCCATGGCGCGGGCGACCTGCTGCTCAAGGGTGTCGCCACGGCCGCCAAAGGCGCGATCCGGCGCGAGGATGCGCTGGGCCGCGTGGGCGGCGAGGAATTCGCCATGCTGCTGCCCGACCTCACGCCAGAGGAGGCGCTGCCGCTGGTCAACCGCATGCGCGAGGCGATTACGGAGGCCGTGCCGCACCCCGGCGCGCCGGAGCGGATGCTGACGCTCTCGGCCGGGATCGCCGCCATTGAAAGCTCGGACGCGCTGGCGCTGGAGCGCGGCTTCCAGGCAGCCGACCAGGCGCTTTACGCGGCGAAGGAAGGCGGGCGGAACCAGGCGCGCATCGCCGGTTAGGGCGTTTCACCCTGCGCCATCCGCGCCTCGATCTCCTCGATCGCGCGCGGCAGATCGGCGATGGAATCCACGACGACATGGGCGCCCGCCGCCAGCAATTCCGCCGTGGCCCGGGCGCGCATGTCAGCCTTCTCCGCTTCGCTCGCCACCGCCATCTCCGGCTCGGAGAGGCCCGCGATGTTGCCGGAGAGCGCGAAGCCCACGGCCCAGCATCCCGCATTCAGCGCCTCGCCGATGCCGGGTGGCGTGTCGTCGCATTTGACGACGCTGCGGGCCGGCCAGATGCCCATCTTCGCCATGGCGTACCACATCTGCAAAGGTGCGGGCCGGCCAGCGGCGAGATCCCCCGCACAGACCATCACCTCCGGCGTGAACCCCTGCGCGGCGGCGAGCGGCGCAAGCTCCTCCATGATGGGGCGCGTGTAGCCGGTGGTGGAGCCGATGCGGATGCCGCGTGCCCTGCACCAATCCAATGCCTCGCGCGCGCCGGCGATGAGCGTCGAATGCTCGGGCGTCTTCACGGCGGCGACGTTCAGCGGCTCGAAGACGGCGAAGATCGCCTCCATGTCGGCCTCGTTGAAGTCATGGCCGTGCCTCGCGCGCCAGGCCTCGTTCACGGCGGCGCCCACCAGGCGGATATGGTCCCGCTTGGCCATGCCCATGGGGCCGCGCGCATCCTCGATGCTGATGGCCACGCCGAATTCGGCGAAGGCCTTCACGAAGGCGGCCATGGGGGCGCGGCTGCCATGATCGAGCACGGTGCCCGCCCAGTCGAGGATGACGGCCCGGATCATGGTTTGGCTCATGCGGGGAACTCCATTTGCATCAGGTCGGTCAAAACCTCCTCGGCCAGGCCGAAGGCGGTGGAGGCGCCGGTGCCGGAGGTGACGGACACCAGCCGGACGCCGGGCATGGGCGCCTCGAAGAAGGCATCCTCGGGCCCGGAGGGATAGACGCCGATCCAGCGTTCCGTCACCGGCGGCGGGGCGCCCAGCACGGCCTGGAATTCCTCCAGGATCAGCGCATCCACGGCTTCCGGCTGGAAGGGATCGGGGGTGGCCGCGTAATGGTGGCTGTCGCCGACGACGAGGCTGCCATCGGCCGATTGCACGACGATGAGGTGCACGCCGTTCTCCAGCTGCGGCTTCTGCTCCGCCTCCAGCCGCGCGCGAAGGGCGGGGAGCGAGGGTGCCGCGTGATAGCCGCGATAGCGATGCAGGCCGAGGTCGCTCATCACCGGCGCCGGCAACCGCCAGCCGGGATCGGCGAGGCGCAGCATATGCAGCTTGCAGAGCGTGGTGCCCCGCGCGGCAAAGGCCTCGGGGAAGAGCGAGGTCAGGTCAGTGCCCGGGCAGACCACGATATGCGGCGCGGTGAAGCGGCCCATCGGCGTATGGACCGCCCCGGTCTCGACCGCGAGGGCCGCGCATTGCGGGAAGATGGCGACGCCATGCCGCTCGGCCAGCCAGGCGCGCAGGCGGGGCAGCGCCTCGCGGCTTTCCACGCGCAGTTCATGCGGCGAATGCAGCGCGCCCAGCAGACCGGGCGCGAGCGGCGCCGGGATTTCACCGGGGCGGAGGATGCGGCAGCCCTCGCCCATCGGGCCCGATGCGAATTCCTCGATCACGGCCAGCGCCTCGGGACGGCGCGCGGCCATCAGCAGGCCGCGTTGCAGGACGGGGATGCCGGCCTCCTCCGCGACACCGGCCCAGACCTCCCGCGCGCGGCGGGCGCGGCGCCAGGTGTGGGGCCAGCCCTGGCCGGTCACGGTGACGAAGCCGAAATTGCGGATGGAGGCGCCATTGGGCTGCGCGTCACGGTCGAGCACGGCCACGCGATGCCCGGCGCGCGCCGCGGCCAGGGCGTGCGCCAGGCCCACGATGCCGTGGCCGATGACGATCAGGTCGTAGGCTCGATCCACCATGTTCGCCTCCCGGCCGAAGATTCCTGGCCCTCATGCGTCATGCACGCGCCCGGTCAGACGATCCCCTCCAGCTTCGGTGAAGTCAAATCGCAGGGCGGGTGGCGGGCATGGTGGGAGGCGGCACGGCGCGGCGCATCGCGATGCGGCAGGATCAAGCGGCCTGGCGGAGTTCCGCCTGGCGCGACAGCCCCTCCAGGAAGGTTTCGAGCCCTGGCGTGCCTTGCGCCGGGTGGAAGAAGGCGACCGCCAGCTGCCCCTCGGCGCAGCGGGCGACCCGCGCCGTGATCCGGCCCGCGGGTGCGGGCAGCTCCAATTCGATCCGTGTGCCGACATCCAGCACGAGCGAGGCCCGCAGCGCCGCCCCGCCATGGGAGATGTCGTTCAGCTCGGCGCGGCTCGCCTGGCCTGCGTGGTGCAGGGTGACGGGGGCGCCGTCCGCCGCAACCCGCTCGTAGCGCCGCCGGTCTTCCGCGCTGCGCCGCATGGCCTCGAGGAAGCTGTCCACCTCGAGGCGCAGCCCGCTCGACGACTCCGCCACCTCGCTGGCGCCGCTCAGCACATCGCCGCTGAAACCGCGCGCGGTCTGGGCGACCGAAATCACCTCCCGCATGGCATGCGTGGCCAACTCCGCCTGGCGCGTGACGCCCCCGACGCTCTCCGCGATCTCCCGCGTGGCGGTGCCCTGCTCGTTGACCGAGACCGAGATGGTGTCGCCGATCAGCCCCATGCGCTCGATCGCCTTGGCCATGCTGGCCACCGAGAGGACGGCCTGTTCCGTTGCCTGCTGGATCATGTTGACCTGCTCGGCGATCTGCTTCGTCGCATGGGCGGATTGCGCGGCGAGGGCCTTCACCTCGCCAGCCACGACGGCAAACCCTTTCCCCGCCTCGCCCGCGCGCGCGGCCTCGATCGTTGCGTTCAGCGCCAGGAGGTTGGTCTGGCCGGCGATGCTGTCGATCAGGCCGACGACGTCGCCGATCCGTGTCGCGGATTGCTGAAGGGAGAGCACGGTCCCGGTCGTCGCCTCCGCCTGGATGACCGCATCGCGCGCGGCAAGCGCCGAATCGGCCACCTGCCGGGTGATCTCCCCGATGCTGGTCGTCAGGTGCTCGGTCGCCACGACGACGCCGCTCAGCGCATTGACGCTCACCTCGGTGTTGGCGGCGGTCGTCTCGGCGCTTGCCTCCGTCGCCTCGGTCGAGCGCGACATGCGCTCGGCCGAGCTGCGCATCGCATCGGCCGAGCGGCCGAGTGCCGCCATGACGCCGGAAATGGAAGCGCCGAATTCCTGGATATGATGCTCCATCGCGAGGGTCTGGCGCTCTCGCTTCGCCCGCTCCGTGGCGGCGCGCAGATCCTGATCACGCGCGGCGGCCAGGCCATGGCGCAGCACCTCCACGGCGCCGGCGATGCGTTCCAGCTCGGTCGCGGAAGGCCCGATCCGCACCGGCTCCTGCAAGGCGCCGGCCGCGATGCGCTCGACCGCCGCGGCCAGGACGCCGGCCGGGCCCGAGACGCGACGGCGCACGAACCAGGCGAGGCTGGCGGCGCTGAGCAGGCCGATCGCCGCCGCCAGCAGGGCGAGCCCGGCCTCGCGCGCCTTGCGGCTGCCGGCATCGATCCAGAAGGCGCGGTTCGCCTCGCCGGCGGCCACCGAGAGCGAGGTCGCGAGGTCGAGGACACGGCTGGATTCGGCGAAAAAGGCATCGAAGCCGATCGGATAGGGGCGGCCCTGCATGGAACTCTCCACGACAGACCGCCGCAGGCCGGCATAGCCGCCCGCATAATCCGAGATGAGCTGCGCGAGGCTGGCACGAAGCTCGGCCGAGAGGCCCGCACGCTCGCCCAGCGCCTGGAGCGCCTCAATGCGGCGGGTCACCGTGGCGTCGAGGGCGGACATCCGGGCGAGCGCCGCATCCGAGAGCGGCTCATCAAGGGCGAGCGCGAGGGCGAGCAGCGTGCGGTCACGCCCGCCATATTCGCGGACCGCCCAGGCCAGCTGCTGCACAGCCTCATGCAGCCCGACCCGCACCGGCACGAGGTCCTCCAGGGCGCGCGCACTGCTGCGGCGGGCTTCGATGGCGGAGATCAGGGCCGGCACCTCGGCCGCCCAGCGCAGGACGACCTCGCCATCGCGCTGCGCCCGGACGCGCGACAAGGCGCCATCCGCCTGGCCGCGCAGCGCTTCGAGCTGCCGGAGCCGATCGCGCAGATAGGCCGCGAGCTGCCGGGTCTGGGGATCGCCCAGCTTGTCGAAATCGGCCAGCGCATCGTTGAAGCGTTGGCCGGCCTTGTCGCGCTGCGTCTGGATCATCGCGCGATGCGTGGGCGAAAGCGGTTGCGGCAGGTTGAGCGTGACCTGAACCAGGGAGCGTTCCAGCGAGAGCTCGATCAGCCCGGCGCCCATATTCGCGATGGCCACGGTGAGCGCACCCTGGCGCTTGGCTTCGCGCCAACTGGACAGGCGCTCGGACACGACGAGGGCGCTGAGCGTGACCGCGACGGCAGCCAGCACGGATGCAAGCGTCAGGGTGAGCCTGCCGATGGAGAGCGCACGCATCAAAGATCGAGCCCCGGATCATTACCGGGGGCCCTTTAGCAAGGAGCGATGAGCGAAACGTAAACACCCGGCGGCGCCGGGCGTTCCTCGCCTGCCGGCTCAGGGCCGCTTGGCGCGCGCCCCGTTTTCCTTCTCCACCGCATGCCCCGCCGCCAGCACCAGCCCATCCTGCCAGGGCTTGCCGATGATCTGCGCGGCCACCGGCAACCCGCCCTCGCCGAAGCCCGTGCAGATGGTCAGCGCCGGCCAGCCCAGCAGGTTGAAGGCGATGGTGAAGTTGGGCTTCTCCAGGCTCATCCACTTGGACACGTCGCGGATCTTCGGCGCCTCGCCGGGCGCCGCCGCGGTCAGCAGCAGGTCCACATCGGCGGTGGCGGCGAGGCTGCGGGCGATGAGGTCGCGCCGCTGGCGCTGCGCCTGGATGTAGTCGCCCGCCGAGAGAAGGCCGCCCAGCGCCAGGCGGCCGCGCAGAAACTCGCCATATTTCAGCGGCTGGGTCCGCATCCATGCCTCATGCACCGCCCAGGCCTCGCCCGAGAGCGTGACCCAACCGGCCGCGTTGAATTCCTGGAGCGAGGGCAGCGTCACATCCACCACGGTGGCACCCAGCTTGCGCAGGATCTCCGCCGTTTCCTCGATGCCCTTCAGCGTGGCCGCGCTGACGGGGTTGTCCACCTCATGCATGTGGCGGATCAGGCCGACGCGGCGGCCGCGCCATTCCTGGTTCATGTCGAAGCGCGGCGCCGGGCGGTCGGCGCTGCCGGGGTCGGTCGCGTCATGGCCGGCCATGGCTTCGAGGAGGATGGCGCAATCCTCGCTGGTCCAGGCCATGGGGCCCGCATGGTCCAGCGTCTGCGCCAGCGGATAGATGCCGGTGCGCGAGCAGAGGCCGTAGGTGGGCTTGATGCCGGCAATGCCGCAAAGCGCCGCCGGGCCGCGGATGGAGCCGCCGGTATCCGAGCCCGTGCCGCCCAGGATCAGGCCGGCGGCGACCGCGGCCCCCGTGCCGGAGGAGGAGCCAGAGGTGAAGCACTCGGTATCCCAGGGGTTGCGCGCGGGCGGCCAGGGGAGGTCGAAGGAAGGCCCGCCAAAGGCGAATTCATGGGTGGCGAGCTTGCCCATCAGCACCACGCCCGCGTCACGCCACTTGGCGACGGTGACGGCGTCCTCGGTCGGCACGTTGTCGAGCAGCTGGGCCGAATGGCAGGTCGTGCGGATGCCGGCCGTCGAATAGATGTCCTTGTGGCCGATGGGGATGCCATCCAGCTTGCCCTTGAGCGTGCCGGCCATCTGCCGGGCCTCGGCGGCCTGGGCGTCGGCCAGGGCGCGCTCGGGCGACTCCAGGATGAAGGCGTGCAGGGCGCCGTTCTGCGCCGCGATGCGGGACTCGCATTCACGCATCAGCTCGACGGGTGAGAGCTTCTTCGCGGCGATGAGGGCAGAGGCTTCGGCGATGGTCGGGATCATGCTCACTTCTCCGTCGAGAAGGTGAAGGCGGGCTCGGCCACCAGCTTGGGCGCCGGCTTGCGCAACGCTTCCAGCATGCCCGCGAGCTTGGCATGGGCGTGGCGCAGATCCTCGACTTCGGCGGCCGGGAGGCTGATGCCCGCCTGTGCCATCAGGGTCGCGAAATCGGATGGGGGCAGCGGATCGGACATCGGCGGATCTCTCTGTTGCAGGGCAGCATAGACTGCCACGCTTGCGGCCCATGCGAAGCGGGGGCTAGCCTTCCCGCCAAGAAATAATTCGAGGGAGTTGAGGGCGGCATGAAAGTCGGCGACGCAATCGCGGAGATCATGAAGCGCGAAGGGATCGAGGTGCTCACCGGCTATCCGGTGAACCACATGATCGAGCATTGCGCGGCGATCGACATCAGGCCTGTCATGGTCCGGCAGGAGCGCATCGGCCTGCATATGGCCGATGCCATCAGCCGGGTGACGTCGGCCCGCAAGCTCGGCGCCTTCTGCATGCAGCATGGACCAGGTGCGGAGAACGCCTATGGCGGCGTGGCGCAGTGCTTTGGCGAGTCTGTCCCGGTGCTGGTCCTGCCCATGGGCTATCCCCGCCGCATCGCGCATGTGCCGCCCAACTACAACAGCACCGTGCAGATGAAGGGCATCACCAAATCCACCGAGGCGATCATGAGCGCCGCCGAGGTGCCCAACATCATGCGCCGCGCCTTCGCCCGCCTGCGCAATGGCCGCGGCGGCCCCGTGCTGGTCGAGATCCCGACCGACATGTTCCAGGAGGAAATGCCGGAGAACTGGAGCTACACGCCGGTTCTCACCGTCCGCTCCGCGCCCGATCCGGCCGATGTGAAGCGCGCGGCGGAAATGCTGCGCAACGCCAAGCGGCCCGTAATCTATGCCGGCACCGGCATCCATTGGGCCCAGGCCTGGCCGCAGCTGCGCGAGCTGGCCGAAATGTTGGCCGCCCCGGTGACGACGAGCCTCGGCGGCAAGTCGTCCTTCCCGGAGGATCACGCGCTGGCGCTGGGTTCGGGCGGGCTCGCCATGCCGCATCCCGTGCGAAAATTCCTCGATGATGCGGATGTGGTCTTCGGCGTCGGCTGTTCCTTCACCGAGACCAATTTCGGCATCAAGATGCCTGTTGGCCCGAAATACATCCACGCGACGCTGGACCCCGACCACCTCGACAAGGACATCCGCTGCGACATCGGCCTGCTGGGTGATGCGCAGCTGGTGTTGCAGGCGCTGATCGACGAACTGCGCGGGATGGCCGCGCGCCCGCATGCGCCCGTCCAGGCCGCGATCGAGGCGCTGCGCACGCCGTGGCTCGCCAAATGGGCCGAGAAGCGGGACAGCAACGACGCGCCGCTCAACCCCTATCGCGTGCTGCGCGACCTCTGGCGCACGGTGGATCCGGACCAGACCATCATCACCCATGATGCGGGCTCGCCACGGGACCAGCTCTCGCCCTTCTGGATCAGCCGGACGCCGCTCTCCTATCTCGGCTGGGGCAAGACGACGCAGCTGGGCTATGGCCTCGGCCTCGCCATGGGTGCGAAGCTCGCGGCCCCCGACAAGCTCTGCATCAATGTCTGGGGCGATGCGGCCATCGGCTTCACGGGGATGGATTTCGAGACGGCGGTGCGCGAGCGCATCCCCATCCTCTCCATCCTGCTGAACAATTTTTCCATGGCGATCGAGCTGAAGATCATGGCCCTCAGCACCGAGAAATACCGGACCACCGACATCAGCGGAAACTACGCCGAGATGGCCCGCGCCTTCGGCGGCTATGGCGAGCGCGTGCTGACGCCGGACCAGATCGTGCCCGCCATCCAGCGCGGCATCGCGCAGACGAAGAACGGCACCCCTGCCCTGCTGGAGTTCATCACCTCCAAGGAAACCCAGGTGTCGAGGTTCTGATGGCTCGCTCGAACATGCGCCACATCCCCCTCGCGTCCGACCAGCGAGCCATCAGCGTGGCTGCCGGGCCGATTCACGCAGCTTCGCAGCGATCGGACCGGTAGATGGCAACCGTCGGCATCCACAACGTCACCAAATCCTTCGGCACCACCTCGGTCCTCCATGGCGTCTCCGTGGATATCGAGGATGGCGAATTCGTCGTCCTCGTCGGCCCCTCCGGCTGCGGCAAGTCCACATTGCTGCGCATGCTGGCGGGGCTTGAGAACATCTCGGGCGGCGAGATCTCCATCGGCGGGCGCGTCGTGAACAACGTGCCGCCGAAGGACCGGGACATCGCGATGGTGTTCCAGAACTACGCGCTCTACCCGCACATGACCGTCTTTCAGAACATGGCCTTCTCGATGAAGCTCGCCCGCGCCTCGAAGGAGGTCATGGCGGCCGAGGTCGGGCGCGCGGCGAAGATCCTGGGCCTGGAGGCGCTGCTGGACCGCTATCCGCGGCAGCTCTCGGGCGGGCAGCGGCAGCGTGTCGCCATGGGCCGCGCCATCGTGCGCGACCCGCAGGTGTTCCTGTTCGACGAGCCGCTCTCCAACCTCGATGCCAAGCTGCGCGTGCAGATGCGCTCCGAGATCCGCGAGCTGCACCAGCGGCTGCGCGTGACCACCGTCTATGTCACGCATGACCAGATCGAGGCCATGACCATGGCGGACAAGATCGTGGTGATGGAGCTGGGCCATATCCGCCAGGCGGGCCCGCCGCTGGAACTCTATGACCGGCCGGCGAACCTGTTCGTGGCCGGCTTCATCGGCAGCCCGGCCATGAACCTGCTGGAGGGCCGCATCGAGCATGGCGCCTTCCTCACGCCCGATGGCGTGAGCTGGCCCCTGCCGCCGGGCAACTTCCCCGATGGCCCGGCCGTCTATGGCATTCGCCCTGAGCATTTCAGGCTCGCGGGTGACGGCATGCCGGCCGAGGTCGTCGTGGTCGAACCCATGGGCAGCGAGACGCTGGTCATGCTCCGCATGGGCGAGACGAAGCTGAACGGCGTCTTCCGCGAGCGCATTTCGGCCAAGCCGGGCGATCGGCTGCCCATCCTGCCCAGCGCGGCGCAGGCCCACCTCTTCGACAAGAAAACCGGCGACCGGATGTAACCGGCCGTCCAACACAGCACAGGGAGAGAAACGACCATGACCTTCAGCATCACCCGCCGCCTCGTCGGCGGCCTCGGCGCCGGGCTCATCGCCGGTGAGGCGCTTGCCCAGAATTCCAGCAACATCGCGGCGGCCAATGTCGCGCCGCCGCGCCTGCCGATCGAGAATGGCGCGACACTGCGCGTGCTGCGCCCCGTGCGCTTCGTGCAGCCCGATGAGGATGTGTTCCGCGCCAATGCCGCGCGCTTCACGGCCGCCACCGGCGTGCAGGTCCGCGTGGATTTCGTGGCCTGGGAGGACATCACCCAGCAGACCGGCGTCACCGCCAATACCGGCGCGGGGCCCGACGTCATCATCGGCTTCAACGAGGCGCCGCACGTCTTCCAGGACAAGCTGATCGAACTCACCGACATCGCGGAATATCTCGGCGCGAAATATGGCGGCTGGAAGAAGCTGGCGCTGCGCTATGGCCGCCGGCACAACACCAACAACTGGATCGGCCTGCCCTTCGGCGCCTCGGGCGGCCCCTGGGTCTGGCGGAAATCCGCGCTGAACGAGGTGGGCTTCCAGAGTGTGCCGGAAGACCATGCGGGCATCCTGCGGCTCTGCCAGGCGCTGCGCCGCGCCAACAAGCCGGCCGGCTTCGCGCTCGGCAATGCGGTGGGCGACGGCAATGCCTTCGCCAGCTGGCTCGTCTGGTCCTTCGGCGGGCACCTGGTGAATGAGGATGGCACGCCCGGCATCAATTCGCGCGAGACCATCGCGGCCCTGAACTACCTGCGCGAACTCTATCCGAGCTTCATCCCCGGCACGCTCGCCTGGGGCGACATCAGCAACAACCGCGCCTTCGCCTCGAATGAGTGCTTCCTCACGCAGAACGGCGTCTCACTTTACTTCTCGATGAAGAACGACCCGGCGACGGCGCCCATCGCGGCTGACACCGAGCACAGCCTGACGCCGAAGGGCCTTGCATCCTCGCCGCCCAATGCCGGGCTCACGCTCAATGCCATGGTGTTCCGCCACACGCGCTTCCCGAATGCGGCCAAGGCCTTCCTCGCCTTCATGATGGAAGCGCCGCAGTATGACCCCTGGCTGCAGGCCAATATCGGCTATTGGGCGCAGCCGCTGAACGCCTTCGATGCCTCCGCCACCTGGGCGGGCGATCCGAAGGTCGCGATCTTCAAGAACACCATGGATACGGACTTCTGGAACGGCTTCAAGGGCCCGATCACCGAGGGCTCGGCGGCGGCGAACGCGGACTACGTGATGGTGCAGATGTGCGCCTCGGTCGCCTCGGGCCAGGCGACGCCGGAAGCGGCCGCGCGCGAGGCCGAGCGCCGCGCCGCGCGCTTCTTCCGCCGGCGCTGAGCCGCTTTGCTGCGCGGCTGATTCACGGGTCACTTCGTGACCCGATCAGACGCGAGACGCCCGCGCGGCACGTCGCCGCGCGGGCCCTGATGCCCCGGGAGTTGCCTTGATGGACGCGACCACCAGCCTGCACTGGTCCAGGACCCGCCCGCCGCAGACAGCGCTCTCGCGCTTCTTCGACAACAAGGCGGTGCTCATCATCGCCTGCCTGCTGCCGGCCTTCGGGCTGCTGGGCGTCTTCCTGACCTATCCGCTCGGCCTCGGCATCTACATGGCCTTCACCGACACCACCATCGGCCGGCGCGGTGTCTTCGTGGGGCTCGAGAACTTCGAGTATCTCTTCACCGACCCGATCTTCTGGAACGCCGTCTTCTTCAGCGTCTTCTACACGGGCGTCGCCACCATCGGGAAATTCGCGCTGGGCCTCTGGCTCGCGCTGCTGCTCAACCAGCACATGCCCTTCAAGTCGCTGATCCGCGCCATCATCCTGCTGCCATGGATCGTGCCGACCGTGCTCTCCGCCATCGCCTTCTGGTGGATCTACGATCCACAATTCTCCATCATCAGCTACGTCTTCGTGGATGTGCTGGGCTGGCGCGAAACGAACATCAACTTCCTCGGCAGCGAATGGCCGGCGCGTTGGTCGCTGATCGTCGCCAATATCTGGCGCGGCATCCCCTTCGTCGCCATCTCCCTGCTGGCCGGGCTGCAGACCATCTCGCCCTCGCTCTACGAGGCGGCGCTGCTGGACGGCGCCTCCGCCTGGCAGCGCTTCCGCCACATCACCTTCCCGATGCTGATGCCCATCCTCGCCATCGTGATGACCTTCTCGATCATCTTCACCTTCACCGATTTCCAGCTCGTCTACGCCATCACCCGCGGGGGCCCGGTGAACTCCACCCACCTCCTCGCCACGCTGGCCTTCCAGCGCGGCATCCCGGGCGGACAACTGGGCGAAGGGGCTGCCATCGCCGTCTCGATGATCCCCTTCCTCGTCTTCGCAACCCTGTTCAGCTACTTCGCCCTCGCCCGCCGCAAGTGGCAGCAAGGCGAAGGCAATGACTGAGAGGCGGCGCTTGTTTGGGGGCGACGCAGGGGCGCTGCCCCTGCACCCCGCCGAGGGCCGAGGCCCTCGGAACCCATTTGATGGGATTTTGGGAGAGGGGCCGGATGGAGCTTCGGGCCCAGCGCCCGCTTTGGTCCCTCTCCCAAAATCCCATGATCGGTTTCCAAAGGCCCCCGGCCTTTGGCGGGGAGCGCGAGGGGCAGCGCCCCTCGCAACGCGCCCCCAACCCGTGCCGCATCTTCAGACAGGGCCTTCGCCATGAGCAATGCTTCGACAGCCGCGCCGGAGACGATGCAGTGGGACAGCCGCGCGCGCCGGATGGTGATGTTGTGGATCCCGCTGAGTTGCTTCCTGCTGATCCTGCTCTTCCCGTTCTATTGGATGACGGTAACGGCCTTCAAACCCGATGCGGAGCTCTATGACTTCGCGACGCACAACCCGTTCTGGATCACGTCGCCCACGCTTCAGCACATCCGCAAGCTGTTGTTCGAGACGTCCTATCCGGCCTGGTTGTGGACGACGATGATGGTCTCGGTGGGGGCCACCTTCCTGTCGTTGTTTGCCAGCACGCTGGCCGCCTATGCGATCCAGCGGCTGCGCTTCAAGGGCAGCCAGTATGTCGGGCTCGCGATCTACCTGGCTTACCTGGTGCCGCCCTCGATCCTGTTCATCCCGCTGGCGACGATGGTGGTGCAGCTGGGCCTCTTCGACAGCCCGATGGCGCTGATCCTGGTCTATCCGACCTTCCTCGTGCCCTTCTGCACTTGGCTGCTCATCGGGTATTTCAAATCCATCCCCTATGAGCTGGAGGAATGCGCCTTGATCGATGGCGCGACGCGGCTGCAGATCCTGCGCCAGATCACGCTGCCGCTGGCGGTGCCGGGGCTGATCAGCGCCGGCATCTTCTCCTTCACGCTGAGCTGGAACGAGTTCATCTACGCGCTCGCCTTCATCCAGAGCAGCGAGAACAAGACCGTACCCGTCGCGATCCTGACGGAGCTTGTGACGGGTGACGTCTATCAGTGGGGCGCGCTGATGGCGGGCTCGCTGCTCGGCTCGCTGCCGGTCGCGATCTTCTACTCGTTCTTTGTGGATTATTATGTCAGCAGCCTGACCGGCGCGGTGAAGGAGTAGCCTTCTACTGCGTCTGCCGCTGGGCGGTGGCGAGGTGCACCTCGCCATTGCGGCGGGTGCGGTCGGCAAGGCCGGTGGCGCAGCTCCAATCTTCGAAGATGTCGCTGCCGGGGCTCGTGATTTCCATCTTGGCCTTCACGCGGCAGACCAGGCGCTGGGTGGAGGCGGAGCTGCCGCCGTGCCAGCGGCGGAGTGCCGTGGACCAGCTGCCCGTCTCGCGTGCCCAGCGGGCCATCATGCCGCCCGCCCAATCGGCCGAGGCGTCCGGATTCAGCGGCCAATGCGAGTTGCGGGCATGCACGCGGGCATTCACCTGCACGCAGCCGGCCATGATGCTGCGGCGCGGATGGGCGTTGTTCACCAGTTCGCGCGCGGCTTCCTCGGTGGCCGGGAAATGGGCGCGGCCGCCGATCGAGAGCGCGTAGGCGTGCAGGCCGCTTTCGGCCAGCGCCACGGCCGTCAGCAGGCCTGGAGGCAGCCCGTGCACCTGCTCGGCACGCTGGGTGGCCTGGAGGCAGGCGGCGCGCGGCGAAAGCTGGGCCGCGCCGCCCCGCATGTCGGCGGCGAGGACGGGAATGAGTTCCTGGGGCGCATCGCGCATGCGGGTCATGCCGGCGGGCGGGCGGGCGCGCTGCGCGGTGCGGCTGGTGGTCGGCCGGTGCGCGGCAGGACGCGCGGGGGATGTCGCGGCAGGACGCGCGGGGGATGTCGCGGCAGGACGCGCGGAGGATGACGCGGCAGGACGCGCGGAGGATGTCGCGGCAGGACGCGCGGAGGATGTCGCGGCAGGACGCGCAGCCGGTCCGGGAGCGCTCGTCGCAGGGCGCGCAGGCGCGGAAGGGCGGCTCGCGGCGCCGCTGCGGGCTTCGTCCGCCTTGGCCGTGGCGGGCAGGCTCCAGCTCAACGCGCCCACGACCCAGGCCGCAAGGGCGCTGAGAGCGAGGCCACGAAGGCTTCCCCGGAGGGAGGATCGACGCTGCACAAGGCATTGCGGCGCGCGAACCAGTGGTGGGTGCCGGGGTGCTGAGCATGCGCTCGCCCCCTTGGGCAGGCCAGTCTTGGTTGACATGCAACACGCGGTAGCATGGCGTGAAGCGGAAGGGCAACCCTTCCCGTTCGATCCAGGGCATGCTGCCATCCGCGCCAGCCGGGAAAAGGGAGGCGGAAAGCCCCATGATCACACGCCGAACCGCCATTGTCGGAAGCCTCGCGGCGCCGCTCGCGCCGGCCATCGCCCAGGTGCTGGACCGCCCGGTGACGCTGGTGGCGCCCTTCTCGGCCGGCGGCGCCGCCGACCTCGCGGCCCGGCTCTTCGCCGCACATGCGCCCCGCCAGATGGGCCAGCCCGCCCAGCCCATCATCGTCGAGAACCGCACCGGCGCCTCGGGCTCCATCGGCACGCAATATGTGGCCCGTGCGCGGCCCGATGGGCATACGCTGCTGCTGGCCCGCGTGGGTTCCTCGGCCATCCTGCCCGCGACGGACCCGCGCACACCCTATGCGGTGGATGATTTCACCTGGCTCGCGCTGCTGGACGAGAACCCCTTCGTGGTCTGCGTCCGGGCCGATGCGCCCTGGGCCAGCTTGCCCGCCCTGCTCGACGCCATCCGCGCCGCCCCCGGCACACTGAATTTCGCGACCAGCGGGCCCGCCACCATCCTCGACCTCGGCATCCGGCACATGCTGGCGAGTGCCGGTCTGCCGATCGACGCGGCCCAGGCCCTGCCCTTCCGCGGCGGTGGCGAGGCGCTGACGGCGCTGCTGGGCGGCCATGCGCAATTCGTGGGCAACAATCTGGGCGACATGCTGGGCGCCATCCAGCAGGGCCAGGTCCGCGCCCTCGTGGTCAGCGGCGATGCGCGGCTGGCCAGCCTGCCGAACGTCCCCACCGCGGCCGAGGCCGGGCTGCCGGCCCTCACCCAGCTCGCCGGCTGGAATGCGCTGGCGGCCCCCGCGAACCTGCCCGAGCCGGTGCTGGAATTCTGGAGCCGCGTGGCCCGCGCCACGGCAGGGGCTCCCGAATGGCTCGCCGCGACGCGCCGCACCGGCAGCGTGCCCCGCTTCCTCGATGGACCTGCCATGCGTGCGATGGTGGAGGCGCAGATCGCCCTGTATCGCGATCTCGCCCGGCGCCTCAATCTGGGGTGAGCCCAGGTTGACGGCCCCAGGTTGACGAATGGCGGCGTGGCGGCGAGGCTCTGCACGCCGCGCGAGACCGCCGCGGCCCATACATCCCGGGAGGATGCGATGATCGCCAGGAAAGGGCACCGAGCCCCATGAAGAACCCCGCCTATATCGTGGGCGCTTTCGAGCACCCGACGCGCAAGGCCGAGGACAAGTCCACCGCGCAGCTGCATGCCGAGGTCGCCTA
>JAIYCD010000196.1 GCA_027488195.1 Acetobacteraceae bacterium
ACAGCGGCGATGCGTTCGGAGACGGCATGCGCGGCCGCGGCCGTTCCCGAGACGGCGCGCGAGATCTCCTGCGTCGCCGCCGCCTGTTCCTCCATGGCCGCGGCGATGGCGGTGGCCGCTTCATCCACATCGCGCACCGCGTCCACCATCTCGCGCACGACCCCGACGGCGCCATCCGTCGCCACCGCGATTTCATGCACCTGGCGGGCGATTTCCTCGGTCGCCTTCGCGGTCTGGGAGGCCAGCTGCTTCACCTCGCCGGCCACCACCGCGAAGCCTTTGCCAGCATCCCCGGCGCGCGCCGCCTCGATGGTCGCGTTCAGCGCCAGGAGATTGGTCTGGGCGGCGATCTCGGCGATCGCCTTCGCAACGCCGCCGATGCGATCCACCTCCTGCGCGAGGGCCGCGATCCTCTCGCGGCTCTGGTGGCCCTTTTCGGAGGCGCGGCGCGTGGCGACACTGGCGCCGCTGACCTGGTGCGTGATCTCGCGGATGGAGGCGCCCAGTTCCTCGGTGGCGGCGGCGACGGCCTGCACGTTGCGCTGCGCATCCAGGGCGGCTTCGGCGACGGAGGCGCTGTCGGTCGCGATTCCATGGGTGCCAGCTGCCATGGCCCCAGCGTTCTGCGTCATCTGTGCCATCCGCTCTTCGATCAGCCGCATGGCGCGGCCCGTTTCGGTCTCCACCTCGTCAGCCATGGCCCGAAGGGCCGCGCCGCGCGACCTGTCGGCGCTGGCGCGGGCTTCGGCGACGGCCCCGCGCTGGGCTTCCGCTTCACGCAGGCCCGTCTGGAAGATGATGACGGCGCGCGCCAATTCGCCCACTTCATCGCTCCGCTTGCCATAGGGGATGCTCACAGCCAGGTCGTTGCGGGCAAGGGTCTGCGTGGCCGCCGTCAAGCGCCGGATGGGCCGGGTGACGCGCAGCAGCACGCAGGCGGCCGCGCCGGCCAGCAGCAGCATGGCCAGCGCCGCGAGGACGGATTGCGTGTTGGCCGCGAGCGAGGCCTCACCCGCGGCCAAGGCGACCAGGCGATCCGCCGCCACGATCTGCGCATCCAGGATGGCGCCGATGGATTCGGTGAGCGGGTCGATGACCGGATAGAGGCGCTGGATGACGGCCACATCCAGCGCGGCGCGATCCTGCGCGCGGAGGATGGTGACCAGGTCCTGGAACAGGCCATCGGCCGGCGCCTTGCGGCGCCGCGCTTCCTCCATGAGCGGTACCGCCGCTTCCGATAGCGGCATGGCCTGGAGCGCGCCCCAGGCGACGCCGATCGCCTCCCGCGCCTGCTGGAGCGCCGCGCCGCCCTCCGCCCAGTTGAAATCCCCGTTGCGGACCTTGTGGGAGGCATCCACGACGCTGACGGCATAGGCGTCGGACAAGGCCTTCAGATGCACGAGCGATGTGATCGTGTCCCGTTTCAGCGCCTGGAGCGAGCTCCCGGACCGGTTCAGCGAAACCGCCCCATACGTCATGGAGCCGATGCTGATCACACCGATCAGTGCGAGGAGCCCGAGCAGAAGGGGCGTGATCTTCAGGTGTTGCATATGTCGTCGGGTCCAAGTTCTAAGATGCTGTCGCGAAGTTCACCCGGTTTCGGTTAAGGGTTCCTTGGCCGGCGCCGTCGCGTCGCGAACGCGGCGCGATCTGACCGTTCCGCGGGCAGTTTCGCATCGGGATGGCGGCGGAGGGCGGGCGACCCGGTTGACCGCGCCCAGCGGTTCCGCAACATCGCGCTCTCAGTCAGGAGCTCGCCATGCCCACCACCCACCGCATTCCCGCCACGCCCGAGACCATCCGCTGGGGCACCTTCGATGGCAGCTTCAAGCCCATCATGGAGGTCGAGAGCGGGGATCTCGTCATCCTGCAATGCGTGTCCGGCGCGCCGGATGTGGTGGCCGAGGCCGAGGCGCTGGGCCTCAACATCCCGCCGGCGCTGGCCGCCATCCATGCGAGCAACCCGCCGCGCCTGGGGCCGCACATCCTGACCGGGCCCGTTGCCGTGAAGGGCGCCATGCCCGGCGACGTGCTGCGCGTGGACATCGAGAAGATCGAGCTCGGCGCCGAATGGGGCTTCTGCGGCTTCCGCCCGCTGGGCGGCACCCTGCCGGAGGATTTCCCCTATCGGCGCATGCTGCACATCCCGGTGGATCACGAGAAGCGCACCGGCCTGGTGCCGATCGGCGGCGGCATCACTTTGCCGCTCAGCCCCTTCTTCGGCGTGATGGGCGTGGCGCCCCCGCCGGAGTGGGGCCCGATTTCCACGAAGGAGCCGCGCGCCCATGGCGGCAACCTCGACAACAAGGAGATCGGCGAGGGGGCCACGCTCTTCCTGCCCGTGCATGTGCCGGGCGGCAATTTCTCGGCCGGTGACGGCCATGGCGTGCAGGGCGATGGCGAGGTCTGCATCAACGCGCTGGAGATGTGCCTCACCGGCCATTTCCGCCTGACGCTGATGAAGGGCGCGAACCTGGCCTATCCGCGCGCCGAGACCGCCACGCACTACATCACCATGGGCATGCATGAAGACCTGGACGAGGCGATGAAGAAGGCGCTGCGGGAGATGATCGGCTTCATCACCAGCCGCACCAATCTGAGCCCGGCCGATGCCTATCAGTTCTGCTCGCTGGCCGTGGATTTCCACGTGACGCAGACGGTGAACGGCGAGAAGGGCGTGCATGGGCTTTTGAAAAAAGGCTTGTTGTTTTAACGCCCTCAAGCGCCGGGCGGCGGCTCCGCCGCCGGATTCGTCGTGGGGTCGCTGATCCGGGGAGGGCGTGCTTCGCGGCACGGGCCGCCGCTCCCCGGCCAGGGATTGGATTTCCCCGGCCGATGGCGTTTCATGGAGTCTCTTTATCTTCGAGGAAATTCCATGCGCCGCCTGTTTCTCGCCGCCGCCCTTCTGGCCCCGCTGCCCACCCTTGGCCTGGCCCAGGCGCAGGACGCCTTCTGCCAGGGCCTGCGCCAGATCGTGCAGGCCGCCGCGCAGGATTTCGTCGAACTCCCCGCAGGCAACCGCTACCTGCACGGCTCGGTCGCTGAGCGCCGCGCTGTGGCGCCGCCCTTCCAGGGTGGTCCGCCGCGCGCCGTCTACTACGCCGTGATGCTGCGCGATGATTCGCCGCGCGCCTTCACCCTGGCGGACAGCCACATGCGAACGCTGCAAACCGAGATCACCCGCTGCCTGCCCCAGGCCCAGGCCTCGGGCGTGGCGAGCAATGACCGCGGCACCCTCCAGAGCTGGACCATGGAGCGCGCGATCGTCGGGCTGCGGCGCGAGGACAGCCGCGGATTCGCGTCCTCGACCGAGATCGAGGTTTCGATCACTTCGCGCTGGTAGCGGGGCAAAAAAAACCCCTCCTTTCGGAGGGGTCTTTCGGGATCAGGCCGCCTCGCCCTTGACCGGCAGGCCTTCGGCCCGGCGGCTCGCGCGCTTGCGCTCATTCGGGTCCAGGTGCCGCTTGCGCAGGCGCACGACGGAGGGGGTCACCTCCACCAGCTCGTCATCCTCGATATAGGCGATCGCCTGCTCGAGGCTGAGCTTGCGCGGCGGGATCAGCAGCAGCGCATCATCCTTGCCGGCGGCGCGGATGTTGGTCAGCTTCTTCTCCTTGACCGGGTTCACCTCGAGGTCATCGCCGCGCGAATTCTCGCCGATGATGAGCCCGACATAGACCTTCGCACCCGGGTCCACGAAGAGCGTGCCACGCTCCTGCAGGGCGAAGAGCGCATACTGCGTCGTCTCGCCATCCACATTGGAGATGAGGCTGCCGTTGCGCCGGCCTTCCATCACGCCGGCCCAGGGCAGGTAGCCATGGAACAGGCGGTTCATGATGCCGGTGCCGCGCGTATCCGTCAGGAACTCCGAGTGGTAGCCGATCAGCCCGCGCGAGGGCATGATGAAGGTCAGGCGCGTCTTGCCGCCGCCCGAGGGGCGCATGTCCTGCATCTGCGCCTTGCGGATCGAGAGCTTCTCGACGACGACGCCGGTATAGGCGTCATCCACATCCACCAGCACTTCCTCGAAGGGCTCTTCCTTCGCGCCGGTCTCCGGGTTCTCGCGCATCAGCACGCGCGGGCGGCCGATGGTGAGCTCGAAGCCCTCGCGGCGCATCGTCTCGATCAGCACGCCGAGCTGAAGCTCGCCACGGCCGGCCACTTCGAAGGCGTCGGTCTCGGTGGAGACGGTGACGCGGATGGCGACATTGCCCTCCGTCTCGCGCTCCAGGCGGTCACGGATCTGGCGCGACGTCACCTTCTTGCCCTCGCGGCCGCCGAGCGGGCCGTCATTGACGCGGAAGGTCATGGCGAGGGTGGGCGGGTCCACCGGCACGGCGGGCAGCGGGATGGGCTGCTCGGGCGCGCAGATGGTGTCGGGGATGGTGCTGTCCGAGAGGCCGGCGATGGCGATGATGTCGCCCGCCACAGCCTCGTCCACGGGGATGCGATCCAGGCCGCGGAAGGTCAGCAGCTTGGTCAGGCGGCCGGTCTCCACCGTCGTGCCGTCGGCGCGCAGCACCTTCACCGGCATGTTCACGCGGGCCACGCCCTGCTCGATGCGGCCGGTGAGGATGCGGCCCAGGAAGTTGTCGTATTCCAGGATCGAGGCGTTCATCGCAAACGGCGCGTCCGGCAGCACGGAGGGCGCCGGGACGTGGCGGACGATCAGGTCGAACATCGCGTCCAGGTTCTGGCGCGGGCCGTCCATGCTCTCATCGGCCCAGCCCTGGCGGCCCGAGGCGAAGAGCATGGGGAAGTCCAGCTGCTCGTCATTGGCGCCGAGATTGGCGAAGAGGTCGAAGATCTCGTCATGCACCTCATGCGGGCGGGCGTCCTGGCGGTCCACCTTGTTCACCAGCACGATGGGGCGGATGCCGCGGGCCAGCGCCTTGCTCAGCACGAACTTGGTCTGCGGCAGCACGCCCTCGGCGGCGTCCACCAGCAGCACGCAGCCATCGACCATCGAGAGGATGCGCTCCACCTCGCCGCCGAAATCGGCGTGGCCGGGGGTGTCCACGATGTTGAGCTTGACGCCCTTCCACTCGACGGCGGTGCACTTGGCGAGGATGGTGATGCCGCGCTCGCGCTCCAGGTCGTTGCGGTCCATGGCGCGCTCGGCGACCTGCTGGTTTTCCCGGAAGGTGCCGGCCTGCTTCAGCAGCTGGTCCACCAGGGTGGTCTTGCCGTGGTCGACGTGCGCGATGATGGCGAGGTTACGCATGGGCATGGATCGGGACTTCCGGGCATGTGTGAGGCCCGGGACCGTGGGCGGGCCGGGCGGCGTGGCAATCAATTGCTTGGGTTGCTGGCACAGGGAACGACTGTGCGGCGCACACATAGGCGCAAGCGTTCCAAATTGCCAGCGAAGATGTGAGGGGGGCCAAGGGCGGGGGAATTCCGCCTGGGTCAAGCTTCGTGTAGCGTTGTTGAGGAATAAGGTTTTTGGAGGCGTTTTCCCGGATGGTCCGTTGGGTTTTCGCCGCGGGCATGTTTCTTCTGGCCGGGCCTGCCCTGGCGCAATCCGGCACCTGCCTCGAACGGGGCCTGCTCAGAGTGGTCTCCGCCTTCGCGCTGGATGGCGCGGCGGGCACCTATGACTATGCGGTGCAGGTGAGCAACAACACCAATCGGACGGTGCCCTTCCGGATCGAATTCCGGATGACGGGCGCCATGCCCCACCCGCAGCTGCGCACCACGACCTTCCAGATCGCGCCCCAGGGCAGCCTGACCATCCGCATGGCGAATGGCCGGGTCCGCGCCGATTCCAACCGGGTCGGCGGGGGCGTGCGGCTCATCTGCTGAGTGGGGGTATCCCTTTCGGCCAGTCCGCCTGGCCCAGCACCCAGCCCTCCCAGCGCCGCACCATGTCATCCTCCGGCACCGCATCGGGCTGCAGCCCGTCCAGCACCGCGACCATCGCCAGGAGGCCAAGGGTGCAGTCCAGCCGGTCCTCGCCCGCCGCATCCGCGCCGAAGCCATCCCGGATCACCGTGAGCGCGGCGGGGGAAGGCGTCACGCGCAGCCGGTCCAGCACAGCCAGCAGCGGCCCGGCCAAAGCGAGGCGCGCCACCTGGTCCCGCTTGCTGCCCGCAAGGCGCAGGCCCAGCTGGCGCAGCGCTTCCGCCGGATAGACCTCGGCGAGCGCGATCCGGCCGGGGCGCAGCAGCGCGTGCAACCCGCCCTCGAAGGGCCAGAGGCAGAGGGGCGCGCCGGCGGCCAGCGCGGGCGCCAGCCAGTCCCGCCAGGCAGAGATGGCGGCCTTGCCCGACTGGTTGGCGCCCAGCGTCCAGAAGGGCGGCGCGCCGGCCGGGCGGCTCGCCGTCGCGCGGTCGCACCAGCGATGCAGGTCATCCGGCCCGGGCAGGCCGAGGGCTGTGGCGTGCGAGGCGCGCGTCATGCCCTTCACGCCGCGCCGCGGGTAGAAGGGCGCGTCGAGGCCGATGGTCGCCAGCGTCTCGTTCACCGCGAAGAAGCGGGCGTCGCCGGCGCGGGCGCGCAGGAAGGGCAGGAAGCCGGCTTCGGGGCGCTGCGCCGCATAGGCGCGCGGCAGGCCGAGCGGCAGGTCCAGTCCCAGCGCCACGGCCGGCCCCTCGGCCAGCAGGGCGGCGGCGAAGCCGGCGGGGTCGCCCACCGGGCGGGGCGCCTCCAGCCGCCAGCCCTGCGCGCCGCGCCGCGCCACCGCCGCCCAGCGCTTGCCCGGCGCCACCGACCAATCCGCGTGCGCGGCGATCATCTCCATGACAGGATGGCATGTCCCTGATTGGAGGCGAGCATGGGCTATTCCCCGATGGCGAAGTGGTTCCACTGGATCACGGTGGCGCTGATCCTGATCGCGCTGCCGACCGGCTTCGTGATCGGCCACATCAAGGATGCGAGCAAGATGGGCTTCTACGCGATCCATGAGAGCGCGGGGCTGACCCTGCTCATCGTGGCGTCGCTGCGGCTCTGGTATCGCATCCGGCACCCGGTGCCGGTCGAAGCCGGGCTGCCCGCGCCGATGCGGCTGGCCGCCACCGCCGTGCATCACGCGCTTTATGGCGCGCTGATCCTGCAGCCGCTGCTGGGCTTCTTCGCCACCAACGCCTTCGGCTTCCCGATGCAGGGCGCCACGGCCTATCTCGGCTTGATCGACCTGCCGAAATTCATGCCGGCCTGGGAGTGGGGCGCCAAGGTGCTGCTCTGGCTGCACCAGACGCTGGGCTGGGCCATTGTCGGCCTGCTGGCGGCGCATGTGGGCGCCGTGATCTTCCACCAGGCGATCCGGAAGGACGGAACGCTGATCCGGATGGTTTAGGCCCCGTTCGCGGCCCGCAGCAGCCGCGCCGCGTCATGCTCGGCATCGCAGGCGATGAAGCGGCCGGGCGCATCGGGCTCGGGCAGGGCCTGCAGGCCGATATCGGCGTAGTAGCGCAGGAAATCGGGGCCGACGCCGGTAAAGGCGGGGCGCCCGCCCTGCCGCTCGCAGAAATCGCGGAAACGCCAGATGGCCGAGACGGCGTCCCGCGGGTCCCCCACCGGGTCGCCATGGGCGATCCACACATCCTCGCAGCGGGTGAAGGCGAAGCCCGCGCGCCCGGCCTCGCCCCAGAGTACGCCCTCGGCGCGCATCGGTGGGCAGGCGCCGAGCGATTCCAGGCGCGTGCGGTTGCTCTCGTCGAGCGGGTCGGGGCGGATCTGCGCCGGGCGCAACAGGCGCACCATGCCCACCAGCAGCAGCAGCACCATGATGCCGATGGTGAAGCGCAACTGCACCGGTGCGCCGGCGAAGAGCACCAGCTCCATCCAGGTCTCGCTCTGCAGGCGGCTGGCATTGGCGAGCGTGGCGAGCGCGAGGCCGCAAATGGCGACGGCGGCGAGCGGCAGCAGCATCTCATTCGACAGCGGCTCCCGCCGCAGCCGGCTCTCGCGGTAGAAGGCGGCGCGCATGGTCGTCAGCAGGGCGGCGACCAGCAGGAAGAGGCCCCAGGTCCACCAGGATTCCTCGCGCAGCCAGGCGATCAGCGCGCCATTCACCAGCAGGAAGAGCGCCATCCCCCAGGCGAGGCGCAGCCGCCGCGCCAGGCCGAAGGCCATGATGAGCAGCAGCGAGCCCACGATGGAGGCGGCGAATTGCGAGGCGAGCGCCGCCTCATACCCGGCCCATTCCTTCAGCACCATGGCCGAGACGGGCAGCGAGCCCAGGAAGACCAGCAGCGCGCCGCCCAGCGCCACGAGGCCGGCCAGGATCGGCACCTCCAGCGGCATGGCGCCGCGGCTCAGCGCCTTCAGCGAATCCCGCCGCTGGCCGATCTCGAAGCCGGCGAAGAGCGCGCCCGCGATGAAGAGCGGCACGATGTAGTAGTAGAGGCGGAAGACCAGCAGCGCGCCCACCACCTCGGCCGCGCCCATATAGGGGGCGAGGCCGATGATGATGGCGCCGTCGAAGACGCCGAGGCCGCCGGGGACCGAGGCGGTGATGCCGAGCGCATAGGCCGCCAGGTAGATGCCGATGAAGCGCAGGAAGGTGAGCCCCTCGGCCGGGGGCAGCAGCACGTAGAAGATGGCGGCGGTGATGGCGACATCCACGGTGGCCAGCAGGCTTTGGGCCACCGCCATCCGCACGCCGGGCAGTTCCACGTCATGCCCGAAGACGCGGATGCTGCGGCGGAAGCGGCTGAGCAGGACATAGGCGATGACCACGCCGAAGAGCGGCAGGGCGCAGAGCTGGAGCAGCCAGCGCGGCAGATGCTCGCCCGCCCAGGGCAGCACCTCGGGCTCGATGAGCAGCACCATGCCGCCCAGCGCCATGCCGCCCAGGCCGAAGGTGAGCGAGGTGAAGCCCACCACCTTGCCGATCTCGAGCGGCGTGTAGCCCCAGGCCGAATAGAGCCGGAAGCGCACGGCCGCGCCCGAGACGGCGGCGAAGCCGAGGTTGTGCGCCAGCGAATAGCCGCAGAAGGAAGCAAGAAGCGCGCGCCCCCAGCTGGAGGGCCGGCCCGCATAGCGCGCGCCCAGCCAGTCGTAGATGGCAAGCACGAGATAGGCGAGGACGGTGAGCCCCGCCCCCCACCACAGCGCCCAGACCGGGATGGCCTGCATCGCGCGCTCGACATCCGCGACCGAGAGGTTGCGGAACTCGCGATGCACCACCCAGATCGCGCCGACCAGCAGCAGCAGGCCGAAGACGGTGGCGCCATGCCGCTTGAGAAGAGGCAGGGCGGCCTTCACGCCGGCGCATTCTCCCGGGCCAGCGCATTCTCGATGAGCGCCACGGTTTCCGGCACGCCCATCACGGCGACGGTGCCGCCGAAGCGCGGCCCCTCGCTCTTGCCCAGCAGCACCTCGTAGAGGGCGCTGAACCAGGCGCGGCCGACCCCCATGGAGCCGTCCTTGTTGGGCACGGCGAAGGGCGGGCGGCGGCCCGCGTCATAGACGGCGTTCTGCATCGCCGTCTCGCGCTCGGCACCCGCGGGCAGGGCCGCGAATTCGGGGGCGCGTTCGAGCAGGATGGCGATCAGCGCCCGCATCGCCAGGGCCTCCTCGGGTGTCGCCGCGCGGAACTTGCGCTCGGGGGCGATGAAGTCGCGCCAATAGGCGCAGGCATTGCGGACCAGGCGGTCCAGCACGGGCTCGCCCTCGGGCGTCAGGCCCGGGTGATACTTGCGGATATAGGCCCAGAGCCGCTCGGGGTCGTCGGTGTTCGCGATGCCGGCGAGGTTGAGCAGCGTGGCGTAGGAGATGGGCGGCGGCGCGAAATTCGGCACCTTTCCGTCATGGATGTGCCAGGCGGGGTTGGCCGGGTCGTTCTGCACGCGCAGCTTCGTGAGCTGCGAGAGCCACTCATCCACCGCGCGCGGGATCACCTCCTTGTAGAGGCGCTTGGCCGAGCCGGGGGAGGCGAACATGAAATATGCGAGACTCTCGGGCGGGCCGTATTGAAGCCATTGCTCGATGGTCAGGCCATTGCCCTTGCTCTTGCTGATCTTCTGGCCCTGGGCGTCGTTGAACAGCTCATAGGTGAAGGAGACCGGCGGCTCGCTGCCCAGCACGCGGCAGATGCGGCTGGAGAGCTTCACGCTGTCGATCAGATCCTTGCCGGACATCTCGTAATCGACGCCGAGCGCGTGCCAGCGCAGCGCCCAGTCGGCCTTCCACTGCGCCTTGCAATGGCCGCCGGTGACCGGCGTCTCGAAGCGCTCGCCCGTCTCGGGGTCGGTCCAGAGGATGGTGCCGGAATCGAGGTTGGTGGCCTCCACCGGCACCTGCATGACGATGCCCGTCTTCGGGTGGATCGGGAGGAAAGGGGAATAGGTGGCGCGGCGATCCGGGCCCAGCGTGGGCAGGATCACCTCCCGCACCTCCTCATGCAGCGCCAGCATGCGCAGCAGCGCCGCGTCGAAGCGGCCGGAGGCGTAGTAATCCGTGCTGGAGGCGAATTCATATTCAAAGCCGAACTCGTCCAGGAAGCTGCGCAGCCGCGCATTGTTGTGCTGCCCGAAGCTCGGATGCGTGCCGAAGGGATCGGGGATGCGGGTCAGCGGCTTGCCCAGATGCGGGACCAGCAGCTCCTTGTTCGGGATATTGTCCGGCACCTTGCGCAGCCCATCCATGTCATCGCTGAAGGCGATGAGCTTGGAGGGCATGCCGGTCAGCTTCTCGAAGGCCCGCCGCACCCAGGAGGTGCGCGCGACCTCGCCGAAGGTGCCGATATGCGGCAGGCCGGAGGGGCCATAGCCGGTCTCGAACAGCGCCTCGGTTTTCCCCGTGGCTTCCAGGCGTTGCGCGAGTTTGGCCGCCTCCTCGAAGGGCCAGACGCGGATGTTTTGGAATTGCGGATCGGCGGTCATGGCGAGGGGGATGGCAGGGGCGGGCAGCGGGGTCAATCTTGACATGCCCAAGCGCGGGGCAGGTCTGCCTTGCGGGAGCGCAAGCCGGGCGGGCGGGCCGAAATGAACAGCCGGCAACCCACTGGCGCCCCGGGGCGGCTTGGGTCAGTTAAACCCTGGAGGGACCATCCCATGCCCGATTTTGACCCCGAAGCCTATGCGAAGCAGGCGGCCGCCGCGATCGGCCTGCCGCTCAACCCGGCCCATCTGCCCGGCATCACCATGAATCTGGCCCTGGCCAAGCGCATGGCCGGGCTGATCGAGCAGATGAAGCTCTCACCCGCCGATGAGGCCGCGCCGGTCTATGTGCCGAGGAAGACCCCATGAGCGGCGCCCAACTCGCGGCGCAGATCCGCGCCGGAACCCGCCGCGCCGCCGATGTGGTGGAGGAGCGCCTCGCCGACATCGCCGCCCGCAACGCCGATTTCAACGCCTTCACCGAGGTGACCGCCGCCCGCGCCCGGGCCGAGGCGGCGGCGGTGGATGCGAAGGTGGCGGCCGGCCAGGACCCCGGCCCCATGGCCGGCGTGCCCGTCGCGGTGAAGAACCTCTTCGACCTGGAGGGCATCACCACCCTGGCCGGCGCCAAGATCGAGCGCGACTCTCGCCCTGCCCCGCGCGACGCCTTCCTGGTGCGGCGGATGCAGGCGGCGGGGGCCGTCATGCTCGGCGCGCTGAACATGGATGAATACGCCTATGGCTTCACCACCGAGAACGCGCATTTCGGCCCCTGCCACAACCCGCATGACCGGACGCGGATCGCGGGCGGTTCCTCCGGCGGGAGTGCGGCGGC
>JAIYCD010000059.1 GCA_027488195.1 Acetobacteraceae bacterium
GCCATCATCGCCGACAAGGCGAGCGGCCGCTTCGCCGATGGCGCGCGCGTCCATGCGCTGAATTACGAGGGGAAGTATTTCCGCTCCAAGGGCCCGCTCTCCGTGCCGCGCTCGCCACAGGGCCATCCGGTGCTGATCCAGGCCGGGCAATCCGGCCGCGGCCGGCGCTTTGCCGGCCGCTGGGGCGAGTTGATCTTCGTGGTCTACCCGAACATCGAAGCCGGCCGGAAGCAGTATGCCGACCTCAAGGCCGCCGTGGCCGAAGCCGGGCGCGACCCGGAGAAGGTCTTCGTGGCGCCGGCCTGCTATGTCTGCGTGGGCGAAACCCGCGCCATCGCGGAAGCGAAGCGTGAGGCCATCCTGGAGCTGTCCAAGCCCGTGGATGGCCTAGTCCTGCTCTCCGAGGTCACGAATTTCGACTTCGCCAGCAAGGATCTGGACAGCGAGTTCACCGATGACGAGCTCCGGAAAATGTCCTGGACCGGCTTCAAGGACCGCGTGGTGATGCTGAGCGGCAAGCCCAACCCGACCGTGCGGGACTTCGTGCATTTCTCGGGCCGCGGGACGATCAAGGAATTCCCGAACTTCGTCGGCACGCCCCGCGATGTTGCGGACCAGATGGAGGAATGGTTCACGACGCGCGCCTGTGACGGCTTCGTGCTGGCCGCCACCCACACGCCCGGCGCCTTCGAGGATTTCACCCGCTTCGTGGTGCCCGAACTCCAGCGGCGCGGCCTCTACCACAAGGATTATGCGGGCCCGACGCTGCGAGAAAACCTGGGCCTCGACCGCCCCAATGCGCGCGATTGGCGCAGATAAGCAACAGGGAGAGACGACATGAGCAAGATCACCCGCCGCGCCGCCCTCGGGGTCGCGCTGGCCATCCCCACCATCGCCCAGGCACAGGATGTCTGGCCCTCGCGCACCGTGCGGATCATCGTGCCCTATGCGGCCGGCGGCGGTACGGATGTGACCACGCGCGCCATCGCGGAGCAGCTCACCGCCCGCTTCGGGCGCAGCTTCGTGGTGGAGAACCGGCCCGGCGCCAATGGCATCGTGGGCACCGAGGCCGTGGCCCGCAGCGCGCCCGATGGCTATACGCTGGGCGCGCAGACCAGCACGCACATCATGGCGCGGCAGCTGGGGCCGCTGCCCTATGACCCCGTGACGGACTTCACCCTGCTCTCGCTCACCGCGCGCTATCCCATGGTGATGATGGCGAGCGCCCGCGCGCCCTTCCAGGACATCGCGGGCCTCATCCGGGCCGCACGCGCGCAGTCGGGCGGCATCCCGCAGGGCACTTCGGATGCGCAATCCTCCTTCGCCGCGCGGCAATTCGCGCTGCGCGCTGGAATCGAGCTGAACGAGGTGCCCTACCGCGGCAGCGGCGCCTATCTGGCCGACCTCACCGCCGGGCACCTGCCGGTCGCCTGGGGCAGCCCGGCGACGGCGGCGGCGCTGGTCGCCTCCGGCCATGTGCGCGTGATCGGCGTCACTTCGCCGCAGCGCTCGCCCTACCTGCCTGATGTGCCCACGCTCACCGAGGCCGGCGTGGCCGGCACGGATTTCGTCGGCTGGTTTGCGATCCTGGCCCCGGCGCGGCTGCCCAACGCCATCGCGACGCAGCTCAATACGGCGATCACCGAGATCATCGCGACGCCGGCCATGCGCGCGCGCTATGCGACACTCGGCAATGAGGCGGCGCCGATGGATCTCGAGCAGCTCGCAGCGCTGATGCGCGCCGATGACGCGAAATGGGAGCAGGCGACGCGCGATGGCCTGATCCGGCGTACGCCATGACCGAGATCCGGATGCTCTCGACCAGCGGCATCCTCGGCTATGGCTATGCCGAGGAATCGCTGAAGATCGGGATGGCGCGGGAGCCGCACGCCATCGGCGCCGATGGCGGCAGCACCGATCCGGGGCCGCATTACCTGGGGGCCGGCACCTCCTTCACCTCGCGGCTTTCGGTGAAGCGCGACCTGAAGCTCATGCTGCTGGCCGCCATGGCCGCGAAAATTCCCTGCATCATCGGCACGGCCGGGGGTGCCGGGGGCGAGCCGCATCTGCAGGACACGGCGGCCCTGGTGCGCGAGATCGCGCGGGAGGAACGCCTCTCCTTCCGCATGGCCCTGATCCATGCCGAGCCCGACCGCGCCATGCTGCGCGAGGCGGTGACGGCAAGCCGCGTGAAGGCGCTGGCCAAGCTGCCGCCGCTCGATGCCGCGACCATCGACCGCGCCGAGCGGATCGTCGCCATGATGGGCCCCGAGCCGATCGCCCGCGCGCTGGATGGCGGCGCGCAGGTCATCCTCTGCGGCCGCAGCAGCGACCCCGCGCAATGGGCGGCGGTGGCGCTGCGCGCCGGCATTCCGCCGGCCGTGGCCTGGTACGCGGGAAAAATGCTGGAATGCGGCGCCGAGCCCGCCGTGCCGAAGGAGCCCGATTGCCTGCTGGTGACGCTGCGCGACGACCATCTGGTCTGCGAGCCGCCCAACCCGATCCGCCGCTGCACGCCGCTCTCCGTCGCCAATTTCGCCCTGCATGAAAATGCGAGCCCGATCCATCACACCGAGCCCGGCGGCATGCTCGACACCTCCGACGTCTCCTTCGACCCGGTGAGTGACCGCGCCGTGAAGGTGAGTGGCATGCGATGGGTGCCGGCCGCGCAATACACGGTGAAGCTGGAGGGCGTGGAGCGGGACGGCTACCGCGCCATCACCATCTGCGGCACGCGCGACCCGGTGCTGATCGGCCAGATCGACGATTACCTGGCCACGCATCGCGCCAAGGTTGCGGCCAAGGCCGCCTCCTTCGGGGTGCCGCCATCCGAGTACCGCATGTCCGTCCGCGTCTATGGCAAGGATGGCGTGATGGCTGGCTGGGAGCCGACACCCGCCGTCACCGGCCACGAACTCGGCTTCATCATCGAGGTGGTGGCGGCCACGCAGGATGTGGCCAATGCCGTGCTGGCCATGGCGCGCACCTCGCTCCTCCATGCCGATTTCCCGGGGCGGCTCTGCAAGGAGGGGAACATGGCCTTTCCCTTCTCGCCCTCGGATATCGAATTGGGCCCGCTCTATCGCTTCAGCGTCTTCCACACGCTGGCCCTGGAGGATCCCTGCGCGATCTTCCCCATCGAATATGAAAGCGTCTGACCATGGCCCGCATCCGTGACATCGCGCAGGTCTGCAAGAGCAAGAATGCCGGGCCCTTCGTGGTCACCATCGACGTCCTCTTCGAGGACCACGCGCTGTATCGGCGCGTGAAGGCGACGGGCGTGCTGAATGCGGCGCTTTTTGCGAAGCTCTACGGGGTCGCGGAGGAGGATGTGCTCTTCACGGCCTATGACGCCGCCGCCGCCTTCAAGGCGAGCCTGCCGCGCCTGGTGCCCGCCGGCAGCTTCGGCGATACGGATGTCTATGGCGCGCAGCAGCACGCACCGCTGCTGGATGTGGAGATCCCGCTGAACGAGCGGGGGTGAGGGCGTTTACACGGGCCCTCGCGGCCCGCAGGATGCGGCGGCAAGAATTCTCGAGGAATGCCCGCATGACCCTCCGCCGCGCCCTGCCCGGGCTGTTCGCCGCGCTCGCGCTCTCGGCCTGCGCGGGCGGCCCGCCCGATGCGCCGCTGCCCGACGAAGCGGTGGGGGCGCCCGCCTCGGCCTTCACACTCTCGCCCGGCACGCCGGTGGACGGCAATCTCCGCCTGACATTGCGCCGCGGCCAGCCCTCGGCCAGCGGCATGCTGGCCACCAATGGCCAGAACCTGCCGGTGACCGTCACCGGCCTTTCGGCGCAGGGCGGGGGCGCGCGGGTGGATCTGCGCGGCCAGGTCTATGGCCTGCCGCAGGGCGAGCGCAGCTTTCCGGGCACCTACAACATCGTCACCGACGGCACGGGCGGCATGACGGAACTCACCGGCGGCCTGCGCCTCGGCAATGAGAACCTCGTGCTGATCGTCATGGAGCCCCCGCGCGAAGGCGAGGTGCTGACCGTGGCGCAGGGCGGAATGGTCGCGCGGCTGGGCCGGTGATGCGCCGCCGGCTCGCCGGGCTGCTGCTGGGGCTCGGCCTGCTGGCCGGCTGCCAGAGCTTCACCGTGCCGATGAACCAGCCGCTGCCGATGAATGCGGCGGGCGAGCCGGACTACGCCGCCAATTACGGCCTGGCCGGCATCCTGGCCGGCGAGGCGGCGGGTGAGGGGCCTGCGGCGCGGAGCGACCTGCTGGTCTTCGTCACCTTCTCGGGCGGCGGCAAGCGTTCCTCGGCCTTTGGCCATGGGGCGCTGCGCGGCCTGCGCGCCATCCCCGTCCGCCCGGCCGGCGAGGCAGGTTGGAGCCTGCTGGAGGATGTGGATTATCTCTCCGGCGTCTCGGGCGGCAGCTTCCCGGCCGCGCATTACGGCCTTCACCGCGCGCGGCATTTCGAGACCTTCCGCCAGGATTTCCTCACGCAGGACATCAACAGCTACATCTTCGGCACCTACCTGCTGCCCTGGAACTGGGACTGGCTGGTGAACCCGCTGGTCGGCACCAATGACTACATGGCCCGCGTCTATGACCGGCTGATGTTCCACGGCGCCACCTTCGCCGACCTCCGGCGGCAGGGCGCGCCCATGGTCTCGATCAACGCCACCGACGTGGTGAACGAGACGACCTTCCCCTTCACGGCCGGGACCTTCGGGCTGATCTGCTCCGACCTCAACAGCTTCCCCATTGCCCGCGCGGTGGCGGCGAGCAATGGCTTTCCCATCCTGTTCAGCCCGATCACGCTGCAGAACCACGCGGCGCAATGCGGTGGGCGCCGCCCGCCCGGCACGCCGCCGCATGCCTGGGCCGAGCCGATCTCCGTCGCCTCGCGCCGCGCGGCCCTGGCGCGCGAGGCGGACCGCTACGCCGACCCCGAGCAGACAAGCTGGATCCACCTGATGGATGGCGGCATCGCCGACAATCTCGCTTTGCGCGGCCTGCTGGATTCCATCACCGTCACGACGCAGAACAGCCCGATCTTCCGCCAAGTCGCGCTGCGCACCCGCCGCATCCTGATCCTGAGCGTGGATGGCGAGGCCGCACCCGACCGGTCGCTCGGCCGCCAGCGGGTGGTGACGGGCATCGGCCAGGTGCTGAACGCCGTCTCCGGCACGCAGATCGACGCCTACAACTTCGAGACTCTGGGTCTCGCCGGGGAAATGGTGCAGCACCTGGCCGCCGCCTTCCGGGAGGTGCGCTGCGCCCAGGCGCCGGTCATCGCCGGCCGCCCCTGCGGCGATGTGCAGGGCGAGTTCGTGCATGTGGCGCTCTCGGGCATCGACGATCCCACCTGGCGGGCGCGGCTGGAAGCGATCCCGACCGGCTTGACCATCCCGACCGCCGATGTGGACGCGCTGGTGCAATATGGCGAGCAGCTGGTGCGCCAGCATCCGCGCATCCTCGCCATCGCGGGGGCGGCGGGTGGCATTCCGCCTTCTGCGCCCAGCCGTGCGCGGCGGGCCCGGGGCGGATGAGCTGGGACGAACTCGGCTTCTTTGAGCATGCCTGGGTCTGGGGCGTGCCGCTGATCGCGCTCACGGTGGTGATCCACGTGATCGGCCTGGGGCTGATCCGGCTGCTCCTGGGCGATTTCTACCAGTCGGAGCCGGCGCGTGCGCCTCGCAACCTGCTGCGCTTTGCCACCATCATGGGGGTGACGGTCACGCTGACCACCATCCTGCATGTGATCCAGGCCGTGGTCTGGGCCGTGGCCTATCTCTGGCTCGGCGCGCTGCCGGATACGCGCCGCGCCATGGTCTATTCGCTGAACGCGCTGACCTCCTTTGGCCATACCGGCATCACCCTGCCGCCCCATTGGGAGGTGCTGGGCGCGCTGGAGGCGCTGAACGGGATCATGATGTTCACCCTCTCGGGCGCTTTCCTGTTCGGCATGGTGCAGCGCGCCTGGCCGCGGCCCGGGGAATGAGGGCGCGCGGCGTTTGAGCGGGGCTCAGTAGTAGTTGTTCACCACGGTGGTGGGCTGGCCATAGGTGGCGACGCTCGCCGCCGCGGTGCCGACCGCAGCCCCCGCCGCAGCACCCACCAGCGCACCGGCCGCGAAGCCGCCGACCGGATGCGCGTAATAGGGCGCGACCACCACGGGGGCGCGCCAGGCTGTGGCCGGATAGGGGTGATAGCCGCCGACATAGCCATGATAGCCACCGCCATAGCGATAGGCGCCACCCCAGGCAGCACCGCCGGCCCCACCTGCATGCCAGGCCGTGCCGCCGGGGGTCACGCCCCCCGCGCGCCAATAGACGAGCTCGAGCCCGGGCAGCGGGCCGGTGGCCTGCACATGCAGCCCGTGCTTCGGCCCTGCATCAGCGGGGAGTGACATCAGGCCCAGCGCAAGGGCGCCGGCCGCGAGGGGAATGGTGCGCATCGGGTTTCTCCGGGCCATGGGTTCAGCGGTCGAGCCGGTGTTCCTGCACATGCCGCCGCCAATCGGCGAGGCTGCGTTCGCAGAAGGCGCGGTCCACCTCGTGCGAGGAGCCGGCGCCGAAGGAAGTCGCCCAGCGGAAGGCGGCGTTGGAGCCCATCTGGGCGATCAGGATGCTGTTGAAGGCGAGCAGCGCGGCCTGGGCGGCGGGCCGCTCTGCCTCGGGCATGCATTGGAAGGCGTGGCCGGCCATCAGGCCGAGATTGACGAGGCCGCGCTCCAGATTTTGCTCGGTCAGCGGGGGTGCGGGGGTCTGCGCGACCGCCACGGAAGCCACCAACAGCGACGACAACGCCATGCCCAGGATCTTCACCGGTTTTTCTCCTCAACCTTGGATCAATTTGATTCATTCGAACGTAGTCATGCGCTTCATGCGCCGCAAGCGGCAGCGCATGACGATTGCTCAAGGCAGTACGAAGCCCTGCACGAGGCTGGAGGAGAGCAGCGCCCACCCATCCACCAGCACGAAGAAGATCAGCTTGAAGGGCAATGCCACCACCGAGGGCGGCAGCATCATCATGCCGAGCGACATGAGGATGGAGGCCACCACCATGTCGATCACGAGGAAGGGCAGGAACAGCAGGAAGCCGATTTCGAAGGCGCGCTTGAGTTCCGTGACCAGGAAGGCCGGCATCAGCGTGCGCCAGGGCGCGGCCTCGGGCGCGGTCGCGGGCAGGCGCGCCAGCTGGTTGAAGAGGTTGAGGTCGCTTTCGCGCACATTGGCCGCCATGAACTTGCGGAAGGGCTCGGCCATGGCGGAGAGGCCCTCCATTTCCGTGAGCCGCCCCTCGTTCATCGGCACGATGCCCTGGGTCCAGGCCTGCTCCAGCACCGGCTGCATGACGAAGAAGGAGAGGAAGAGGGCCAGGCCGATCAGCACCGGGTTGGGCGGCACGCCCTGCGCGCCGATCGCGGTGCGCAGCAGCGCCAGGACGATGACGATGCGCGTGAAGGCCGTTGCCATCACCAGGATGGAGGGGGCAAGCGAAAGCAGGCCGATCAGCGCGGTCAGCTGGACGAGCCGCGCCGTGGCGCCGGGCTGGCTGCCACCGAGGTCGAGCGAGACGGATTGCGCGATGGCAGGGACGGCGGGCAGCAGCAGCAGCGCCGCGACGATGGCAAGGAGCCTCATTGCGCGGGCGGCACCCAGCCCAGGAAGGTGTCGCCCGTGGGGCTGGTCAGCAGCAACGCCTCCCGCCCGTCGCAGGCGATGAGGACAAGGCGGCGCCGCGCATCCAGCGCGCAGACCGAGCGGATGGCGAGGCGCCCCGGCAGCGTGGCGACGAGGCCGCGCCCGCGCGCAAGCCGCGCCGCCCCCCAGGCCAGCAGCAGAACCGCGGCCAGCGCGGCCAGGGCTTGGATGATCAGGTCCGATGTCATGCGCGGCCTCCTGCCGGCGCCCGGGGGCGGTAATCTGTGCTCAGGGTTCCTGGAGGCAGAGGGACAGCGCTTCGACCTCGCGCGCGAGGCCAAGCAGGCCGGGGAGCAGCGCGTCGCCGGAATCGCCCGGCATGCAGGCGACGGCGGCGCAGAGGCGCGCCGCCTCACGGTCCAGCCCGACCAGATCCACGCGGCGTCCGGCCAGAACCAAAGCGCGTGCCATGGCGAGGGTGCCCTGCAGGCTCTCGATCGCGGCCATCGTGGCCTCGACCTCCAGGTTCGGTTGCGGTGTCGCGGCGTCGGTCCCGGGCTTCGGCATGGGGGCAGGATGGGCGCGGAAGGTTAAGATTTCCTCAGCGCCGCGCTTCACGCTTCCTTAACCGCGGGGGGTGTTCAACCGCGCCATGGATGTGATCGGCAACAGCCCTGTCTCGCTCGCGGAGCGCCGCCTCGCCTGGCTCGATGCACGGCAGCGGCTGCTCGCGCATAATGTCGCCAATGCGGACACGCCGGGCTTCCGGCCGAGCGATGCCGTGCCCTTCCACGCCCTGCTTGCCCGCAACCGCGCGGCCGCGACGATGGTCGCGACCGATGGGCGGCACATCCGTCCCACGGGTGCCGCCGCCATCGCCGCGCAGGAGCGGCGCGTGGCCGAGCGCACGCCCAACGGCAATGCCGTCTCGCTCGACGAGCAGGCGGTCCGCATCGCTGAGACCGACCAGGCGCACGCCCTCGCGATGGGGCTGCACCGCAAATACATCGGCCTGTTCCGCATGGCGCTGGGCCGCTGAACCTTGAGACACCAACCAGGAGAATTCTGATGGATCTCGATCGTGCCCTTTCCATCTCGGCGGCCGGCATGGCGGCGCAATCCACGCGGCTGCGCGTGGTGGCCGAGAACATCGCCAATCGCGACAGCACCGGCCAGTCGCCAGGTGCGGATCCCTATCGCCGCAAGACCGTCAGCTTCGCGAGCCGGCTCGACCGCAACCTCGGTGCGGAGACGCTGCGCGTCTCGCAGATCGGCCGCGACCAGCGCGACTTCCCCGAGCGCTTCGAGCCCGGCCACCCCGCCGCCGATGCGCGCGGCTATGTGAAGACCCCCAATGTGGACAGCCTGGTGGAGAACATGGACATGCGTGAAGCCAATCGCGGCTACTCGGCCAACCTCGCCGTCCTCGAGACGACGCGCGGCATGCTGATGCGCGCCATCGAGACGTTGCGGTAAGGGGCGCGCTGATGGTCGCCCCCCTTCTTGCCGCCCCGGCCATGGCCACGCCCAGCCTCGCCATTGGCGGCGCGGCTGCCGCCTATCGCGCCGCCATGGGCGGGGCGGAGGCGCTCAGCCAGGGTGCCGGCTTCGGCGAGGCGCTGAGCCGCGCCGCCCAGCGCGCCATCGATGTCGGCCATGGCGCCGACACGGCCTCGAACCAGGCGCTGACCGGGCAGGGCAGCGTCACCGACGTCGTCCTTGCCGTCTCGCGCGCGGAGATCGCCTTGCAGACCGCGACCGCGGTGCGGGACCGCGTGATCAGCGCCTATCAGGACGTGATGCGCATGCCGATCTAGCGGTCCTCCGCTGGCGCGGCGCGCACCCGCAGGAGGCGGGGCCGCATGCTCGAACAACCCGTCGCCATGGCGATGCGCGAGGCGCTCTGGGTCAGCCTGCAGCTGGCGGGCCCGCCCTTGCTGGTCGTGCTGGCCATCGGCCTCGTCGTCTCGCTGTTGCAGGCGCTGACGCAGATCCAGGAAGCGACGCTCGCCTTCCTGCCCAAGCTTGTGGCCATCGGCGGGCTGCTGCTGATTTCCGGCCCCTACATGACCGGCCTGATGCAGGCTTGGGCCAACCGCCTTTTCGACCAGGTCATCGCGCTGGGCGGGCTGCCGTGACGCCGCCGCTGGCACTCGCCGATGCCGCGTTGCTCGAGGCGCTGCCTGGCCTCGCCTTCCACGCCGTGCTCCTGCTGTGTCGCCTCGGTGCGGCCGTGATGCTGTTGCCGGGCCTGGGCGAGGCGGAGGTGCCCGCGACGCTGCGGCTGACGCTGGCGATCGGCCTCGTCATGCTCCTGCTGCCGGTGCTGGCCCCCGGCCTGCCCGCCATGCCCGGCGACGTGTCGGGCCTCGCCTTCCTCGTGCTCGCCGAGATCGGCATCGGGCTCTGGATCGGGCTGCTGGCGCGCATCCTGGCGCTCGCTCTCGCGCAGGCGGGGCAGGTGGTGGCGCTGCTGATCGGCCTCGCCTCGCCCTTGCAGGGGGATATGGTGCTGGGTGCGGGCGCCACGGCGCTGGCGCGGATGTTCTCGCTCGCGACCGCCGCTCTCATGCTCGCCACGGGGCTCTACGAGCTGCCACTGCGCGCCCTGGTGGAGAGCTACGCGGTGCTGCCTGCGGGCCACGGCCTGCCGCTTGGCGCGGCGGCTGAGGCCATCGCACGCAAATCGGCGGATAGCCTGGCACTGGCCATGCAGCTGGCCGCACCCTTCGTTCTGGCGACGATCTTCCTCAATGCCGGCCTCGGCCTCATCGCGCGGCTGGCGCCCCAGGCGCAGGTCTTCGTGGTGGCGGCCCCGGTGCAGATCCTGGGCGGCTTTCTGCTGCTTCTTCTTCTGCTGCCGACCATGCTGGGCTTCTGGCAGGGTGGGATGACGCTGGGCTTCCAGCGCCTTCCGGGCGGCTGAGCCATGGCCGAGGAGGAAGACGACAGCAGCGCCGAAAAGACCGAGCCCGCTACCCAGAGGCGGATCGACCAGGCGGCGCAGCAGGGCAATGTCGCCCTCTCGCGCGAGGCGGTGGGCTTTGCCACGCTGCTCGCCTCCACCCTCGTCACGGCATTGCTGCTGCCGGGGCAGATCACGCAGGTGGCGGCGACCATGCGCGGGACCTTCGGCCGCACGCATGAGCTGGCGCTGGGGTCCGTGGCGCGGGAATGGCTCGGCCTGTTTCTCGCCCTGGCCTGGCCGGTCGCGGCGGCGGCCGCGGCGGGGGCCATCGCCGCGACACTGGCCCAGACGCGCGGTGCGCTCTCGGTCAGTGGGGTGGCGCCGAGCCTCGCCAAGATCTCGCCGCTTGCGGGCCTGACCCGGATCCTGGGGCCGGAGGGCCTGCTGGAATTCGCCCGTACCCTCATCAAGATCCTGATCGTGGCCGCCGCCATCTGGTATGTCGCGGCCGACCTGCCGGGGCTGGCGGCATTGCTGGCGGCGCCCCCGGCCGAATTGTTCGGCGCGGCCGGTCGGGGCGTTTTGCGCCTGCTGGGGGCGACGCTGGCCGCCTTCGCCCTGCTCGTCATTCTCGACATGATCCTGGTGCGCTTCCGCCACCTCGAACGTCTCAAGATGTCCCGGGAGGAACTGAAGCAGGAACACAAGGAAAGCGAGGGCGACCCGCTCATCAAGGGCCGCCTTCGCCAGCTGCGCGAGGCGGCCGGGCGGCGGCGGATGATGGCCGCCGTCCCGCGCGCGACCGTCGTGATCACGAATCCCACGCATTATGCCGTAGCCTTGGCCTATGAACCGGGCCAGGCGTCGGCGCCGCGCGTGGTGGCCAAGGGGGTGGATGAGATGGCAGCGCGTATCCGAGAGGTGGCCCGCAAGGCCGGCGTGCCCGTGATGCCGGACCCGCCGCTCGCCCGCGCGCTTTACCGCGTAGAGCTGGATGCCGAGATCCCGGCCGAGCACTGGGATGCGGCGGCGCGCATCATCGCCTTCGTCATGCGCCTCAGGGGCGCACCCGGAGGCGCCCCATGACGCCGCGCCCGCCAGGCGGGGAGGCGGTGCTCGCCGCCCTGCCGCAACCCGCCGCCCTGCTCGATGTCGCCGGCCGCGTGGTGCTGGCGAATGCGGCGATCCGCGGCGCCCTGGGCGGCGCGGTCCTGATCCGGCCGGGGGATCTCGCGGCACGGCTCTTCCCGGCGGCCGAGGCGGCCATCCAGGCGGCGCTCACCGGCCAGAGCCCGCCGCCGGTCGAGGTGGATTCGGTGGGCCTCGTGCGGCTCGTGCCGTTGGGGGCTGGCGGCGGCGCGCTGCTGCTGCTGGAGGCGATGGCGCCGGGGGTGGGTGCCCGGCTCGAGATCCTGGGCCGGCTGGCCGGCGGCATCGCGCATGACTTCAACAACCTGCTCTCCGTCGTGCTGGGGGCGGCGGGCTCCTTGCGGCATCTCTCGGCCGGTGCGGCGGCCGCGCTGGAGCTGGAGGCGATCGAGAGCGCGGCCGAGCGCGGCTCGGCCCTTGTCCGGCAATTGCTGGCCTTCGCGCGGCAGCAGGTGATGGCGCCGCGCGTGCTGGACCTGAATGATTCCATCCGCCAGCTCGCCATCATGCTGCCGCGGCTGCTCGGCGCGCGGATCGAACTCACGCTCGAGTTGGAAGAGCCCGCGCGGCGCATCCGTGTGGACCCCTCGCAATGGGACCAGGTGCTGCTGAACCTCGTGGTGAATGCGCGCGACGCGATGGGGGGGGCGGGCGCGCTGCGCATCGCCACCGGCCGGCGCCTCGTGCTGGACAGCCTGGCCCTGCCCGCCGGCCGCTATGCCATGGTGGAGGTCACCGACAATGGCCCCGGCATCCCGCCCGAGCTGCTGCCCCGCATCTTCGAGCCCTTCTTCACCACCAAGCTGGCGCAGGGCGGCACGGGCCTCGGCCTCGCGACGGTACAGGGCATCATCGGCCAGCTCGGCGGCCAGATGGAGGTGGAGAGCAAGCCGGGGCAGGGCACCACCTTCCGCATCCTGCTGCCGCGCCATGACGGCCCGGCCGATGCGCCGCCCCCGCCGCCACGCGCCGCGCCCCTCGCCGTCCCGGGAGGGCCGGTGCTGCTGCTGGATGACGAGCCCTCGCTGCTGCGCGTGGCCGCCCTTTGCTTGCAACAGGCCGGGTTCGAGGTGGTCCAGGCGCTCGATGCGGAGGAGGCGTTGGAGCATCTCGAGGGTGGGCTTCGCCCCTGCCTGATCGCGACCGATGTGGCCATGCCGGGGATGGATGGGCTGAGCTTCGCGCGCGCGGCGCGCCGGATTCTGCCCGATGTGCCTGTGCTGCTGCTCTCGGGCTATGCGGCGGCGGTGGTCGATTCGGACCTCGCGGCCGAGGGTTTCCGCTTCCTGGCCAAGCCCTACACGCCCGACACGCTGAAAATGGCGGTCGCGGGGGCCTTCCTCCCCCTTGCACAGCGGCTCGGAAAAGAACAATAATAGAACACGAGGCCGAGCCGCCGCCCGGATGGGATACAAAAATTCAGAATTGGGTGGGCGGCCCGTGCTTTGCGTGTAATCTGGCGAGATATTGCCGCCATGGGTTGTAAGGGGTTTCCAGAATGGAAAAGGGAAAGGCGCTCGACGCCGCGCTGAGCCAGATCGAACGTGCGTTCGGCAAGGGCTCGATCATGCGCATGGGCAGCAAGAGCGCGATGGAGGGGGTCGAGGTCATCTCCTCCGGCTCGCTCGGGCTCGACCTGGCCTTGGGCATCGGGGGGTTCCCGAAGGGCCGCATCATCGAAATCTACGGCCCGGAATCCTCGGGCAAGACGACGCTGGCGCTGCATGCCATCGCCGAGGCGCAGAAGAAGGGCGGGACCTGCGCCTTCATTGACGCCGAGCACGCGCTCGACCCCGGCTATGCCCGCAAGCTCGGCGTGGATGTCGAGAACCTGCTGATCAGCCAGCCCGATGGTGGCGAGCAGGCGCTGGAAATCGCCGATACGCTGGTCCGCTCGGGTGCGATCGACGTGCTGGTGGTGGACAGCGTGGCGGCCCTGGTGCCGAAGGCCGAGCTGGAGGGCGAGATGGGTGACACCCATGTCGGCCTGCATGCGCGCCTGATGTCCCAGGCGCTGCGCAAGCTGACCGGCACGGTCAGCCGCTCCAACACGCTGCTGATCTTCCTGAACCAGATCCGCCTCAAGATCGGCGTGATGTTCGGCAACCCCGAGACGACGACGGGCGGCAATGCGCTGAAGTTCTACGCCTCCTGCCGGCTCGAGATCCGCCGCATCGGCGCGATCAAGGAGCGCGAGGAGACGACGGGCAACCAGACCCGCGTGAAGGTGGTGAAGAACAAGATGGCGCCGCCCTTCCGGCAGGTCGAGTTCGACATCATGTATGGCGAGGGCATCTCGAAGCTCGGCGAGCTGATCGACCTCGGCGTCAAGGCGGGCATCGTGGAGAAGTCCGGCGCCTGGTTCAGCTGCGACAGCCAGCGGATCGGCCAGGGCCGCGAGAACGCGAAGCAGTTCATGCGCGACAACCCCGCCATGGCGGACAGCATCGAGAAGCGCATCCGCGGCCAGGCGGCGACGGTGGCGAATGCCATGATGGTGGCCCCCGACA
>JAIYCD010000058.1 GCA_027488195.1 Acetobacteraceae bacterium
AACGGAGAGCCCTTCGACAGCCCGATGAAGCAGGCGAACGAGAGGAACATCACCGCGAAGAATTCGGGCGGGCCGAATTGCAGCGCGAATTGCGCGACCAGCGGCGCGGGGAAGGTGATCATCACCACCGCGATGAGGGCGCCGACGAAGCTGGAGGTGAAGGCCGCCACCAGCGCCTCGCCCGCGCGGCCCTGCTGCGCCATGGGATAACCGTCGAAGGTGGTGGCGACAGACCAGGGCTCGCCCGGGATGTTGAAGAGGATCGAGGTGATGGCGCCGCCGAACAGCGCGCCCCAGTAGATGCAGGAGAGCAGGATGATGGCGCTGACCGGCGGCAGCGCGAAGGTCAACGGCAGCAGGATGGCGATGCCGTTCGCGCCGCCCAGCCCAGGCAGCACGCCGATCAGCACGCCGAGCACGATGCCCGCCACCATGAGAACGATGTTCTCCGGCTGCAGGGCGACCGAGAAGCCCTGCATCAGCAGACCGATCTCTTCCATCAGAGCAGATCCTTCAGCGCCGCCGGGCGCGCCATTGCATCGTCAAGCGCTCGCGTGACGGCGCGCGTTTGGGAGCCCCCGTGCGGCCTTGCCGCACAGGGATGAGGTGGTTGTTGGAGTGGTGAAGGCCCGGGGCCCCCGCGAAGATTCCGCCGGCGAAAGCCTCGTGGGGAAAGCTAGTACCCCAGATAAGTCTCAAGCGGGCCCTTGGGCAGCGCGACCAGGAACCACAGCTCGAATACGGCGAAGGCAACGCTCGCCGCCAGCGCGCCGGACGGCAGGGACGTGACGGTGCGAAACTCGCCGAAGCGGATCATGAAGAAGGCGATCAGCAGCGCCGAGCTGACATAGATTCCAGCGAAGGGAATCACCGCGACATAGACCGCGGTGGGCAGGAGGACCGAGCCCACCATGCGAAGCTGCGGCCAGGTTGCAAACAGAGCGCCTTGTGCCCTCTCTTGGTGGCGCAGCGCCATGGCCAGGTTCACGAAGCTTGCACCCACCAGGATGATGCCGAGCCAGAAGGGGAAATAGCCCGACTGCGGCCCATCGGCGGCCCAGCCGGCGCCAATGCGGATGCTGTCCATGATGGCGATACCGCCCATCGCCATGAGCACGACGGCGGTGGCGATCTCCATGCCCTTGACGCTGGGGCCGCGCTCAGCCGCGGCTTCGATCAGGGTATCGTTTCCGGTTGTCACGCTCATTGGTTCAGCCTCCAGAAGCGGCCAGGAATCCGGCCTCCTGCATCAGGGAACGGTGACGCGCTTCCTCGCGCGTCAGCCACTCGACGAAGGGTGCCCCCGTCATCGTGGTGGTGTTGAAGGCGCCGGTGACCATCAGCTCGCGCCATTCGGGCGTCTGGGTCACGCGGTTCAGCAGGTCGATGTAGAAGGCGGTCTGCGGCGCGGTGATGCCGGGGGCGGCGAAGATGCCGCGCAGCATCAGGTATTCCACGTCGAGCCCGGCTTCCTTGCAGGTCGGGATGTCCTGCCAGCCCATGGTCTCGGTCACGCGGCCCTCGCCCGGCAGGCGGCGGCTGTCGAAGACGCAAAGCGGGCGCAGCGTGCCGGCGCGCCAATGCGTGACGGCCTCGATCGGGTTGTTCACCGTGGCCTGGATGTGGTTGCCGACGAGCTGCGTCGCCACCTCGCCACCGCCGCGGAAGGGCACGTAGATGAACTCCGTCCTCATGGCGCGCTGCATGGCGACGGTGATGATCTGGTCTTCCTGGCGGGAGCCGGTGCCGCCCATGCGGATGCGCCCGGCCTTCGCCGCCTCGACGAATTGCGCGAGATTCTGCCAGGGCGAGGATGCGTTCACCCAGAGCACGAACTCGTCCAGCGCCATCATCTTCACCGGGGTGAGGTCCCGCCAGGAGAAGGGGATGCCGGTGGACATCGGCGTGGTGAAAAGGTTGGAGAGGCTGATGATCAATACATGCGGGTTGCCGCGCGCGTTGCGGGCTTCGAGGAAGCCCTCGGCCCCGGCGCCACCGGCCTTGTTCACCACCATCATGGGCTGGCGCATCAGGCTGTGCTTGGTGATGATGCCCTGGATCATCCGGGCCATCTGGTCGGCACCACCGCCGGTGCCGGCGGGAACGATGAACTGCACGGGGCGCTGCGGCTCCCAGGCGCGCTGGGCCTGCGCCTGGTTGCTTGTCGCCGTGCCCGCCATGGCGAGGCCGGCTCCGATCATCGGCAGTTGACGACGGCTGAGCATCATCGTGGAAAGTCCCTCTGGCGTTTACCGATGTTGTAAATGCCCTTTACAAACCGGCTTGGGAGCCCTCTCGTTTCGTAAAGGTGTCAATCGGGTGTGAAGCGATGAAAAGCTTGCAAAGCCGCTTGGCAGCCCCCCCGCTTCCGCGCGATGCCCCATGGCATGTCGCGTCCGATCCCAGGAGAAGTTCTTTCATGAGTGCGATCAGCAACCTCGGTGAATTGTTGCGGCGTGGCAGCGCGGACCAGCCGGCGCTGCGCGCGCCGGGCCGACCCGCCCTGACCCATGGGGCGCTGCGGGAGCTCGCGGCCAGCACCGTCGCCGTGCTGAACGCCATGGGAATCGGGCGTGGCGACCGCGTGGCCATCGTGCTGCCCAATGGGCCGGAGATGGCGGCCGCCTTCCTCTGCGTCGCCGCGGGCGCCTCCACCGCGCCGCTCAACCCCTCCTACAAGGGCGATGAATTCACCTTCTACCTGGACGATCTGAAGCCCAAGGCGATCATCGTGCAGCAGGGCGATGCCACACCCGCCCGCGCCTCGGCCGAGGGCCTGGGCATCCCCGTGCTGGAACTCACCCCGGGCGAGGCCGCCGGCAACTTCACCCTCGCCGGTGGTGCGTCGGGCACCGCCGCGAAGCCCGGCATGGCGCAGGCTGATGACGAGGCGCTGGTGCTGCACACCTCCGGCACCACGGCGCGGCCGAAGATCGTGCCCCTCAGCCAGCGCAACATCACCGCCTCGGCGCAGCATATCGGCGCGGCGCTGGAACTCTCCGACAGCGATTGCTGCCTGAACATCATGCCGCTCTTCCACATCCACGGGCTGATCGCGGCGGTGCTGTCGAGCGTCGCGGCGGGTGGCGCCGTCTGCTGCACCGGCGGCTTCGACGCGCTGAAATTCTTCCGCCTGCTCGATGAGGAACGCCCCAGCTGGTACACGGCGGTGCCGACGATGCACCAGACCATCCTCAGCCGTGCCGAGCGCAATGCCGAGATCATCGCCCGCGCGAAGCTGCGGCTGATTCGCTCCTCCTCCGCCTCGCTGCCCGGACCGGTCATGGAGGCGATGGAAGCCACCTTCGGCTGCCCGCTGGTCGAGAGCTACGGCATGACGGAAGCGGCGCACCAGATGGCCTCCAACCCGCTGCGCGGCAAGCGCAAGCCGGGCGCGGTGGGCCTGCCCGCCGGGCCGGAAGTCCGCATCATGACGGATGAGGGCGAATTCCTGCCGCAGGGCGAGATCGGCGAGGTGGTGATCCGCGGCCCCAACGTCACAAAGGGCTATGAGGCGAACCCGGAGGCCAATGCGAAGGCTTTCCATCAGGGCTGGTTCCGCACCGGTGACCAGGGGATGTTCGACGCCGATGGTTTTCTGCTGCTGACCGGGCGTCTGAAGGAGCTGATCAACCGCGGGGGCGAGAAGGTCTCGCCACTGGAGGTGGATGGCGTGCTGTCCGCGCATCCGGCCGTCGCGCAGGCGCTGACCTTCGCCATCCCGCACGCCAAGCTCGGCGAGGAAGTCGGCGCCGCGGTGGTGCTGCGCGAAGGTGCCGCGCTGACGGAACGCGAGCTGCGCGACTTTGCGGCAAAGCAGCTCGCGGATTTCAAGGTACCGCGGAAGGTCGTGTTCCTGCCGGAGATTCCGAAGGGCGCGACGGGCAAGCTGATGCGCATCGGTCTCGCCGAGAAGCTGGGGATTTCGCTGTGAAGCTGTGCGTTTTCGGAGCGGGCGCCATCGGCGGCCTGATGGCCGCGAAGCTGGCCGCAAAGGGCGACGTCGAGGTCACCGTCATCGCGCGCGGACCGCATCTGGCGGCGATGCAGGCCAAGGGGCTGACGCTGCGCAGCGACGGGCAGGAGACGGTGATCCCCGTCCGCGCGGTGGCCAGCGCCGCCGAGGCCGGGCCGCAGGATTATGTGCTGGTGACGCTGAAGGCGCATTCCCTGCCCAGCGCCGCCGAACAGATGCAGCCGCTGCTTGGGCCAGAAACGGCGATCGTCTCGGCGGTGAACGGCATCCCCTGGTGGTATTTTCACCAGCTCCCCGGCCCCTGGCAGGGCCGCGTGGTCGAGAGCGTGGACCCGGGCGGTGTCGTCTCCCGCCTGTTGCCGCCGGAGCGCGCCATCGGCTGCATCGTGTATCCGGCGGC
>JAIYCD010000160.1 GCA_027488195.1 Acetobacteraceae bacterium
GATGTCGAATGGTCGGCCGAGGATGGTTCGCGCTCGGATCTCGATTTCCTGTGCCGCTGCGTGGACACGGCGATCAAGGCGGGTGCGACGACGATCAACATCCCCGATACGGTGGGCTATTCGCTGCCGGCCGATATGGGCCTGATCTTCTCGACCCTGATGAACAAGGTGCCCGACGCGGACAAGGTCATCTTCTCCGCCCACAACCACAATGACCTGGGCCTCGCCGTCGCCAATACGCTGGCGGCCATCCAGGCCGGCGCGCGCCAGATCGAATGCACCATCAACGGCATCGGCGAGCGCGCGGGCAATGCGAGCCTGGAAGAGGTCGCGATGGCGCTGCGCACGCGCCATGACGCGCTGGGGCTGAAGACAGGCATCGAGAGCAAGCGCATCCTGCGCACCTCCAAGCTGCTGGCGACCATCACGGGCTTCGACGTGCAGCCCAACAAGGCCATCGTCGGCCGCAACGCCTTCGCCCATGAGAGCGGCATCCACCAGGATGGCGTGCTGAAGGATGCCTCGACCTACGAGATCATGACGCCGGAGAGCGTGGGCTGGACCACGAACTCCATCGTGCTCGGCAAGCATTCGGGCCGCGCCGCCTTCCGCGACCGGCTGAAGACCCTGGGCTACGAGGTGGGCGACAATCAGTTGAACGACGCCTTCAAGCGCTTCAAGGATTTGGCCGACCGCAAGAAGGTCGTCTACGACGAGGACATCGCGGCCCTGGTGGATGACGAGGTCGGCCGCGGCAATGACCGCATCAAGCTGACCGGCCTCAACGTCTCGACCGGCATGGGTACCAAGCCGATGGCGACCATCGCGCTCGACGTGGATGGCGAGCGGCGGGACGGCATGGCGATGGGAGATGGCGGCGTGGACGCCACTTTCAACGCGCTGCGAGCGGCCTTCCCGCATGATGTGAACCTCAAGCTTTTCGCGGTGCAGAGCGTCACCGGCGGCACGGATGCGCAGGCGCGCGTGACCATCCGGCTGGAGGAGAACGGCAAGCTGGTGGACGGGCAGGGGGCGGATACGGATACCATCGTCGCCGCCGCCCGCGCCTATGTGCATGCGCTGAACAAGCTCCTCGTGAAGCGCGAGCGGACCGAGCCGCCGCCGGTCCAGGGGGACTGAGGCCCCCACCGCTTGCCCCGGGGGGCGCTAGGGGCTACCCACGCCTCTCAGGCATCCCCCCTTCGCCCACCGCTGGAAGGCCCCCCGCATGTTCTCACGCCTGTTCGGCTTCCTCTCCGCCGACATGGCCATTGACCTCGGCACCGCGAACACGCTGGTTTACGTGAAGGGCCGGGGCATTGTGCTGAACGAGCCCTCCGTCGTCGCCATCTCGGATCATCGCGGCCGCAAGCAGGTCCTGGCGGTGGGCGAGGAGGCGAAGCAGATGCTGGGCCGCACGCCCGGCAACATCGCGGCCATCCGCCCGCTCAGGGACGGCGTCATCGCCGATTTCGAGGTGGCGGAGGAAATGATCAAGCATTTCATCCGCAAGGTGCACAACCGACGCAGCTTCACCTCGCCGCTCATCATCGTCTGCGTGCCCTCGGGCTCCACGGCGGTTGAGCGCCGCGCCATCCAGGAGAGCGCCGAAAGCGCGGGCGCCCGCAAGGTGCTGCTGATCGAGGAGCCGATGGCGGCCGCGATCGGCGCCGGCCTGCCGGTGACCGAGCCCTCGGGCTCCATGGTCGTGGATATCGGCGGCGGCACCACGGAAGTGGCGGTGATTTCGCTGGGCGGCATCGTCTATGCGCGTTCGGTCCGTGTCGGCGGCGACAAGATGGACGAGGCGGTGATTTCCTACATCCGGCGCACCCACAACCTGCTGATCGGCGAAAGCTCGGCCGAGCGGATCAAGATGGAGATCGGCGCCGCCGCCCCGCCCCTGGATGCCGAGGAAGGCCCGATGACCGAGGTCAAGGGCCGGGATCTCATGAACGGCGTCCCGCGCGAGGTGGTGGTGAGCCAGCGCGAGATCGCCTATGCGCTGATGGAGCCGGTCACGCAGATCGTGGATGCGGTGAAGGTGGCGCTGGAGAACACGCCGCCCGAACTTGCCGCGGATATCGTGGACAAGGGCATCGTCCTGACCGGTGGTGGCGCGTTGCTGTATCGCCTGGATGAAGTGCTGCGCGATGCGACAGGCCTGCCTGTTGTTGTGGCAGAAGAGCCGCTGAATTGCGTGGCGTTGGGCACGGGCCGCGCCCTGGAGGAGCTGAAGCGGCTTCGCCAGGTGCTGACTTCGATGTATTGAGCAGGCAGGATTCGCCTACTATATCCTGCTGACTGGTTCTGAGCCATTTCCTCGGCCATGGGCGCGCCTTGCGTCCGTGAGCCGCGTCTCTTTTCTCCGAGGGCCGGAGCTGCCGTGATCCGTCTGAGTATCCCGCTGCGACAGGCTTTGGCCCGGCTGTCCCTGCCGGTGCTGATCGCGGCTGCCTTCGGCATCATGCTGCTGGGCAAGGCGGATGCCGTGCTGATCGAACGCGCGCGGATGACACTCGCCGACGCGCTCTCGCCCATCTGGGGCGCCGTGCAGCAGCCGGTGGCCGCCCTGCGCGGCGCCGTGCAGGAGACGGAGGCGCTGTGGAACATGCGCGCCGAGAATGTCCGTCTCACCGAGGAAAATGAGCGCCTGCGCCGCTGGCAGGCCACCGCTCTGGCACTGGAGGCCGAGAACGCGCTGTTGCGCCGCCAACTCGCCTGGGTGCCGGACCCGGCGCCGCAGTTCCGCACGGCCCGCGTGGTCGCCGATGCCGGCGGCACCTATGCTCGCGCCGTGCTGTTGGCGACGGGGCCGCAGCACAATGTCCGCAAGGGGCAGATCGCGCTGGATGAGCGCGGCTTCGCCGGCCGTGTGACCGAGGTGGGCAGCCGCTCCGCCCGCGTGTTGCTGGCGACCGACATCAACAGCCGCGTGCCCGTGACGCTCGAGGGCAGCCGGGCGCGCGCCATCATGGTCGGCAACAACGCCGCCCGGCCGCGCCTGCAGCATTGGCCCGAGGGCATGCTTCCGCGCGAGGGGGATCGTGTGGTGACCAGTGCCCAGGCGGGCGCCTTCCCGGCTGGGCTGCCGGTGGGCATTGTGCGCTGGACCGAAAGTGGCGCCGCCGAGGTCGAGCTCTTCGCCCATCTGGAGCGGCTGGACGTGCTGCGGCTCTTCGATTTCGGGCTCTCGGGCATCCTGCCGCCGGAATCCGTCGCCCGGCCCGAGCCGCGCGGACGGCGCTGACATCATGGTCTCCAAGGGCCGGCCCGAGCCGCCCATGGGCCTGCTCCGCCGCCTCGACGCGGCGGCGCGGGCGGGGTTCCCGGGGCTGTTCACCGCCTTCCTGATCATCCTTGCCGCGGTGCCGGTCGGCGTGCCGGGAATCATCGGCGCGGTCTCGCTGCCCTGCATTTTCTTCTGGACGATCTTCCGCCCGGCTGCCATGCCCGCGCCCGTGGTGTTCTCCCTGGGCCTTCTGCAGGATCTGCTCTCCTTCGCCGCGCTGGGCACGGGCGTGCTGACGCTGCTGATCCTGCATGGTGTGACGCTGCGCCTGCGCGATGTGCTGGCACGGCAATCCTTCCTGGCCAATTGGCTGGTCTTCGGCGGCTTGGCCGCCGGTGCCGCGGCGCTGGGCTGGGCGCTGCAGGCGGTGCTCGGCTGGATGCTGCCGCCCGCCGCCCCCGGGCTGCACCAGCTGGGCCTGGCTGTTGGCCTCTACCCAGCCCTGGCCTGGGTGCTGGCCCGCGTGCACACGGCGATGCGGCGTGCGGAGACGGCGCTGTGAGCCTCGAACTCCAGGGCACCGCCCTTCCCGGATCCGGCCGCAAGACGGCCGGCGCCCGGCGCCTGAGGGCACGATGAGACTCCCTCGGTTTTTCCGCCGCACCAAGGGCGGCATCGAGAACTTCTCCATGCGCGGCGTGAAGCGCGAGGAGGAGGAGCGCCGCGGCGTCTTCACCCGCCGCGCGCTTCTGCTGGGCGGCGTCCAGCTCGGCGCCTTCGGCTTCCTGGGCTATCGGCTGCACAAGCTCCAGGTGGAGCAGGGCGAGCGCTATGCGACGCTGGCCGAGGAGAACCGCCTCTCCGCCCGGCTGCTCTCCCCGCCGCGCGGCCGCGTGCTGGATCGCAATGAGCGGGTGGTGGCCGGAAACCGCCTCAACTGGCGCGTCCTGCTGGTGGCCGAGCACACCTCCGATGTCGGGGCCACGCTGGAGACCTTCAGCCGCATCCTGCCCCTGGCCGATCACGAGCGCGCGCGCGTCGAGCGCGATGTCCGCCGCCGCCGTCGCTTCGTGCCCGTCATCGTCCGCGAATTCCTGACCTGGGAGGAGATGGCGCGCATCGAGGTGAATGCGCCCGACCTCCCCGGCATCCTGATCGATGTCGGTACCACGCGCATCTACCCGGAGGGCGAGCACCTCGCGCATATCGTGGGCTATGTGGCGCCGCCCGCCGAGCGCGACATGGATGGCGACCCGCTGCTGCAATTGCCCGGCATCCGCGTCGGCCGCGCGGGCATCGAGCGGCATCATGATCAGGTGCTGCGCGGCCGCGCCGGCGCGGTGCAGCTGGAGGTCAACGCCGTCGGCCGCGTGATCCGTGAGCTGGACCGGCGCGAGGGCATGCCTGGCCAGGACATCGAGATCAGCGTCGACACCGATTTGCAGAAGGCGTTGCGCGGCCGCATCGAGGAGGGGACCTCCATCGTCGTGATGAACGCCCGCAATGGGGAGGTGCTGGCCATGGCGAGCCAGCCGAGCTTCGACCCCAATGTGTTCAACTCCGGCGTCAGCGGCGCGCAATGGCGGCAATGGACGGCGAACCGCGCGACACCGCTGATCAACAAGGCGACGAACGGCCTTTACGCGCCGGGCTCCACCTTCAAGATGGTGGTGGCGCTGGCGGGCCTGGAGGCGCGCGTGATCACGACGGGCGAGCGCATCAGCTGCCCCGGCCATTTCGACCTGGGCGACAGCCGCTTTCACTGCTGGAACCGCAACGGCCATGGCAGCGTAGATATGCGCGCCGCGTTGAAGGTCAGTTGCGACGTCTATTTCTACGAGCTCGCCAAGCGGCTGGGCATCAACCGCATCGCCGCCATGTCGCGACGCTTCGGTCTGGGCGTGGATCTCGACATCGAATTGCCCGGCACGCGGCGTGGCCTGGTGCCGACGCGTGAATGGCGCGAGGCGCAGGGGCGCGGCTGGGCGCTGGGCGATACGGTGGTGCACGGCATCGGCCAGGGCTTCTACCAGCTGACGCCGCTCAGCCTCTGCACCATGACGGCGCGGCTGGCGACCGGGCGCGCGGTGCAGCCGCACCTCACGCGCAGCATCGGTGGCCGCCCGGTGCGCGGCGGCCGGCCCGAGGACTGGCCGAGCATGGGCATCCCCGACCGCGACATGCGGCTGGTGCGTGATGCGATGTGGGCCGTGGTGAATGAGCAGGGCGGCACGGCACTGACCTCCCGTCTGCCGGGCGGCTACGGCATGATGTCGGGCAAGACCGGGACGACGCAGGTGCGCCGCGTGACGCGCGAGCAGCGCGAGCGCGGCTTCAATGTCAGCCAGGTGCCGCGCGAATGGCGGCCGCACGCGCTCTTCGTCGGCTACGCCCCGCACGACAACCCGCTCTATGCCGTCAGCGTGATCGTCGAGCACGGCACCTCGGGTTCCGGCACGGCGGCGCCGCTGGCGCGGGACGCGCTGGTCGAGACCTTCAACCGCTTTCGCCAGGCGCCCCCCGGCCCGCGCGTGGCGGATGTGAGGCGCGGGACGTGACGCGAAGCATGAATGCCCCGGCCAGGCACCGCGCCCCGGGAATCCGGCCGCAAGGCGGCGGAGCCGCCGCCCGCCGTCTGAGGGCAGCATAATGTCCACCGTCTTCGAGAAGCGGCTGCTCACGGGCGATCGCGGCGCCAATATCCTGCAGAAGCTGTGGCAGATCCCGTGGCTCTTCGTGCTGCTGCTCTGCGCGGTCGGCAGCATCGGCTATGTCGCGCTTTACTCGGCGGGCAGCGGCAATCCGGATCTCTATGCCACCAAGCATGCGCTGCGCTTCGGCTTCTGCCTCGTGCTCATGCTCTGCATCGGCTTCGTGGACATCCGGCTGATCGCGAAGCTGGCGCCGCTCGGCTATCTGGCAGGGGTGGGGCTGCTGGTCCTGGTGGCGCTGCATGGCGAGGTCGGCAAGGGCGCGCAGCGCTGGGTGGATCTGGGTCCGCTGCAGTTGCAGCCCTCGGAGTTGATGAAGATCATGCTGGTGCTCGCACTCGCCGCCTGGTTCCACCGGGCGAGCTGGGACCGGGTGGGCAATCCCTTCTTCCTGCTGATTCCGGCCATCCTCGTCCTCATCCCGGTGGGGCTTATCTTCAAGCAGCCCAATCTCGGCACCTCGCTCATCACCGCGGCGCTGGGTGGGGCGATGTTCTGGGCGGCGGGCGTGCGGTGGTGGAAATTCGCGGCGATCATCGGCGCGGTCGTGGCGGCGGCGCCCATCGTCTATGACAATCTTCGCGACTACCAACGCGCGCGCATCACCACCTTCCTCGACCCCGAATCTGATCCGCTGGGGGCAGGCTACAACATCATCCAGTCAAAGATTGCCCTTGGCTCGGGCGGGCTCTGGGGGAAGGGGTTCCTGCAGGGTACGCAGGGGCACCTGAACTTCCTGCCCGAGAAGCAGACCGACTTCATCTTCACCATGATCGCCGAGGAGTTCGGCCTGGTGGGCGCCATGGGCACGCTGGCGCTGCTGATGGGGATCGTCGCCTTTTGCTTCCTGGTCGCGCTGCGCTGCAAGCACCAGTTCGGCCGCCTGCTCGCGATCGGCCTCGGGATGAATTATTTTCTCTATATCTTTGTGAACGTCGCCATGGTCACCGGCAGCATCCCGGTGGGCGGCGTGCCTCTGCCGCTGATCAGCCATGGCGGCAGCGCCATGCTGACCACGATGATCGGCTTCGGCCTGCTGATCAGCGCCTGGATCCACCGCGACGCCGAGTTCGGGCCGGCGCAGGACTGAAAGTCTCAGCCTGCGCCGGCGCCGGCGGCTTACTGCGCGGTGCTGGCCCGCTCCAGATAGGCCAGCAGATCGTTCAACTGCTGCTCGTTGCGGATGCCCGCGAAGGACATTGAGCCACCCGGCACCACCGCCTTGGGGTCGGTCAGGTAGGCGCGCATGTTGTCGGCGTTCCAGGCCAAGCCCTCGCCGGCCTTGGCGCGCATCGGCGCCGAGTAGCGGAAGCCCTCGACCGCGCCGGCGGCCCGGCCCCAGACGCCGTAGAGGTTGGGGCCCACGCCGTTGCGGCCGCCCTGGTTGATCGTGTGGCAGGCCCGGCACTGGTTGAAGACCCGCTGCCCGGCATCCGCATCCTGCGCCATCGCGCCGCTCATCGGCACCAGCGCAAGGGCCGCCGCCGCCATCATCCAAACCCGCATCAGGCCATCCTCCATGCTCGTGTGCTGTTGTGTTTAATGGGCATTCCTGACCTTCGTGCAATACCCCGGACATGCTGACAAGGGGCTGGACGGGGCAGGACTTCCATCCGATCACGGGTGCGGGTCCGTGGCGGGCCGCGAGGCGGAGAATGAGATGGGACAAGGGGCGACAGGCCAGCCGAGGGGCAAGCCATGATGGCGGAATTCTTCGCCTCCGGCCGCGTGTCAGATCTGATCCTGTTGATGCTGGTTCTCGAGGGACTGGCGCTCGCCCTCTACCACCGCAAGACGGGGCGTGGTGTGGCTCTGAGGGCCATCCTGCCCTTTCTGCTGGCGGGGGCGGCTTTCGCCCTCAGCCTGCGCGCGGCGCTGACCGGGGGCGGATGGCCCCTGGTCGCCCTGCCGCTGGTGGGCGCTTTCGGCGCCCACCTTTGGGACATCGCCGCGCGGTGGCGGCGATAGCCAGCCTTATTGGCCGCCGACCTGACGCAGATAGGCGATCACGTCGCTGATGTTCTGGGCATTGTCCTTGAAGCCGGGGAAGGACATCGTGCCAGCCGGGACCACCGCCTTGGGGTCGGCGAGGTAGGCGCGCAGGTTCGCCTCGTTCCAGGCCAGGCCCTCGCCCGCCTTGGCACGCATCGGTGCCGAATAGCGGAAGTTCTCGATCGAGCCAGCCGGGCGGCCATAAACGCGATAAAGGTTCGGGCCCACGCCATTCCGGCCGCCCTCATTCGCGGTGTGGCAGGCGCGGCACTGGTTGAACAGGCGCTGCCCGGCCTCGGCATTGCCGGCAGGCGCGTCCTGCGCGAGAGCGGCGAGGGGCGAGAGGGCTACAAGAGCGGCGGCGAGAATGATGGAGCGCATATGGGGAAGTCTCCTCGGGATGGGACGCGGCGAAAGCCGAGCCTGTACGTTGGAATAACGCCCCGAAATCGCATGAGACAACTTTCTGGCGGATGACGTTTGCGCAACGGTTCGCGTGCGGCTAGCGCCAGGCGCGCCGAACCCGCAGGAAGCCGCGATAGCCGAGTTCCAGCATGGGCGCGATAACCGGCAGCGCCGCGATCCGGCCGAGCCAGGCCCAGCGGGGCAGGGCGCTCCAGAGGGCGGCGAAGGCAGCCGCGCCGCTCGCCATGCTGCCATCGGCGCGGCGGACATGCATGCGTGCCAGCGCCGCTTCGCGCGTCAGCCCTGGCGCGAGCGCGGCATCGGGGCGCGAAACATCCACGAAGCACAGCGCCTCGGCCCCCTCGGCGCGCCGATAGGTCGCGATCTCCCGCGAGCAGACCGGGCAGCCGCCGTCATAATAGACCTCCGTGCGGGCATTCTGTTCCATGGCCCGCACATGGTGGGCTTGCCGCTGGCGGCAACCGGGCGATATGGCGCGGCATGCAAAGCTTCCCCGACTGGCTCGTCGCCGAACTCCGCTCCGACCATGCCGGCGAGACCGGCGCCGTGATGATCTATCGCGGCATCCTGGCCTTTTGCCGCGACGCCACCCTGCGCGACTTCGCCGAACGCCACATGGCGACCGAGCAGGGCCATCTGCGCCTGATCGAGGAGGTCCTGCCGCGCCACCAGCATTCGCGCCTGCTGCCGATCTGGCGCGTGGCCGGCTGGATCACCGGCGCCCTGCCCGCGCTGTTCGGCCCGCGCGCCGTCTATGCGACCATCGATGCGGTAGAGACCTTCGTGGACCATCACTACCAGCAGCAGATCGACCGGCTGGACGCCGAGCGCATCTTCCCCGAACTCCGCGCCATGCTGGCCCGCTGCCAGGAGGAGGAGGTGCATCACCGCGATGAGGCGCGGGAAATGCATGCGGGCGTGGTGGGCGCCATGCTGCGCGGCTGGGGCCGCCTGGTGGGCTTCGGCAGCGAGGCCGCGGTGATGGCCGCGAAGCGCGTCTGAGGCGTGCTCGCCTACCTGACCCTCGCCGCCTCGGCCTTCGTCGCCGCCACAGTCTTTCCCCTGCAATCCGAGGCCGTGCTGGTCGGGCTGATGCTCACCGGCGACCACGCGGTCTGGCTGCTCGTCCTGGTGGCGAGCCTGGCCAACACCGCGGGTTCGGTCGTGAACTGGTGGCTGGGCGGCGTGATCCATCGCTACCGGGACCGGCGGTGGTTCCCGGCCTCGCCCGAGGCGCTGGCCCGGGCCGAGGGGTGGTATCGCCGCTGGGGCCACTGGTCCCTGATGCTGAGCTGGGCGCCCATCATCGGCGACCCGCTGACCGTCATCGCCGGCGTGCTGCGCGAGCCGCTCTGGCGCTTCCTGATCCTGGTGGCGCTGGCCAAGACCGGGCGCTACGTGACGCTGGCGCTGATCACATTGGGGCTCACCTGAGACGGTTGCGTTTCGCGCGTGCGGTGTCACATGATATTGACATGCTCGAGCGATCCCAAGACTTACGTCCCCACGCCATCATCATCGGCTCCGGCTTTGGCGGGCTGGCCGCTGCCGTGCGCCTGGGCGCGCGCGGCTATCGCGTCACCGTGCTGGAGAAGCTCGATGCCCCGGGCGGGCGCGCCTATGTCTACCGGCAGGACGGCTACACCTTCGATGCCGGGCCGACCATCATCACCGCGCCCTACATCCTGGAAGAGCTCTGGACGCTCTGCGGGCGGAACATGTCCGACGACATCGATCTGCGCGCCATCGACCCCTTCTACAAAATCCGCTTCGATGACGGCGAGACCTTCGCCTGCACGGCGGATCTGGACGCGATGCGCGCCGAGGTGGGGCGCATCGCGCCCGGGGATGTGGAAGGCTTCGACCGCTTCATCCGCGACAGCGAGGCGATCTACAAGGTTGCCTTCGAGGAACTGGCGGACCAGCCCTTCCACCGCTTCACCACCATGCTGCGCGCCATTCCCAACATGCTGCGCCTGGGTGGTTATCTGACGGTCCACCAGAAGGTCGCGACCTATTTCAAGAATGAGAAGCTGCGGGTCGCCTTCAGCTTCCACCCCCTGCTGATCGGCGGGAATCCCTTCACCACCACCGCCTATTACTGCCTGATCGCGCATCTGGAGCGGCTGCACCGCGTGCATTACGCGATGGGCGGCACGGGGGCGATCGTGCGCGGGCTGGTCGGCTTGGTCGAGCATGTCGGCGGCACGATGCGCTATGAGGCGAATGTCGCGCAGATCACCGTGGAGAATGGCCGCGCGACGGGCGTGCGCCTGGCCTGCGGCGAGCACCTGGCGGCCGAGGTCGTGGTCTCCAACGCCGATGTGGCATGGACCTACAGCAAGCTGCTCTCCGAGACGAAGCGCAAGCGCTGGACGGATAGCAAGCTGGGCCGCGCGCGCTATTCCATGTCGCTCTTCGTCTGGTATTTCGGGACGAGCAAGCGCTTCGAGGATGTCTACCACCACACCATGGTGCTGGGCCCGCGTTATCGCGAGTTGCTGAAGGACATCTTCACGACCAAGCGGCTGGCCGAGGATTTCAGCCTCTATCTGCACCGGCCGACCGCGAGCGACCCCTCGCTCGCGCCGCCGGGCTGCGATGCCTTCTATGTGCTGGCCCCCGTGCCGCATCTTGGCAGCGGAACGGATTGGGCCGCGCGGGCCGAGCCCTATCGCGCCGCCATCCAGAAGCGCCTGGAGGAGACTGTGATGCCGGGCCTGGGCGATGTGATCGCCACCTCCCACATCCTCACGCCGCAGGATTTCCAGGACCGGTTATCTTCGGTGAATGGCGCGGCCTTCTCCCTGGAGCCGCAACTCTTCCAGAGCGCCTGGTTCCGCCCGCACAACAAGAGCGAGGAGGTGGAGGGGCTGTATCTGGTCGGGGCCGGCACGCATCCCGGCGCCGGCGTCCCGGGGGTGATTTCCTCGGCGCAGGTGCTGGACGAGATCGTGCCCGATCCGGTCCCGATCCGTCAGCCCGCGTAGCTCGCCGCCGCGCGCCGCGCGCGGAACTGCACCGCCACCTTGCGCTGGTGATAGATGATCAGCGTGAGGCCGGTGATGAGCGGGATGGACCAGAGGCCCGGGTGCAGCGCCAGTTCCGGCAGGATACGCACCGAGCCGAAGGCGAAGAAGGCCGTGTAGACCGAGATCCCGGCGCCGACGAGCGCCTTGATGTGCTCGTCCAGCCAATCCTTCTCGCCGCGCACGGGCTTGTAGAGGAAGCGCAGGTTGGTCCCTGCGGTGGCCAGGCCCACCACTGTCAGCCCGATCATCAGGAATTGCCCGATGATCCAGCCCTGGATGGCGGAATTCACGGCGACCGCGATCAGGATGAATTGGAGCGCGACATTGAGCCGCGTGAGGTTCTTCGCGTGGTCCCGCCGGTTCTGCACGCAGAGCCAGCCATACCAGGCGAGGTTGATGGTGAGGATGCCCATATGCAGCATCAGCCACCCGAAGATGCCGCGGACGAAGGAGGCGTCGAACATGCCCTCCAGATGAGGGTGCGTGCCCATCGGGTCGAAGATGGTGAGCAGGCTCATGCACACGGCGAAGCCGCCCGTGGCCAGGAGGCAGATGGTGAAGACCTTGCCCCAGCGCTTGTGATTCACGCCGCCCTTGCGGCCGATGACCGGCACCCAGAAGGCGATGGCGCCGGTGCTGCCGGTGATGATGTGCAGCGCCACCAGCGTGTGAAAGACATGCAGTTCCATGGGGGGACGACCTCACCTCTTGGAGTGACAATGCGGCTTGACACGTGGGCTTGTAAAGCGGGAACGTCAGACCAGTGGCGCGCGCCGGGGATGGGTCGGAATGGTATCGGAATCAACTCTCTACGAGCCGCCGCGGCCCAAGCCCCTCTCCCCCGTCCTGGCCTTGATCCGCGCCGCCGCGCGCGGCGATGGGGACCTGCTGAGCCTGCTCCCGGCCGAGGCCTACCGAATGGCGATCGGCCCGCTCGGCTATTCGCGGCGCTCCATCGTCATCGTGAACGCGCCCGAGCTGGTCCGCACCATCCTGTACGACACCAAGGACATCTTCCCGAAGAATGACCTGATGGTGGATGCGCTGGAGCCGCTGGTGGGCAACTCCATCTTCGTCTCCAGCGGCCCCGAATGGCGCCGCCAGCGCGC
>JAIYCD010000206.1 GCA_027488195.1 Acetobacteraceae bacterium
CTCAGCCTCCCAGCTGGCGGTCATGGCGGCGCTCTTCTCGGCCAGCTCGGAAAGCTCCGCCTCAAGCTTCACCAGCCGCTCTTTCGAAGCCGCATCCTCCTCGCGCTTCAGCGCCTCCCTCTCGATCTTCAGCTGCAGCAGGCGGCGGTCCAGCTCGTCCAGCTCTTCGGGCTTGCTGTCCACTTCCATGCGCAGGCGCGAGGCCGCCTCATCCACGAGGTCAATCGCCTTGTCGGGCAGGAATCGGTCGGTGATGTAGCGATTGCTCAGCGTGGCGGCGGCCACCAGCGCGCCATCCGTGATGCGCACCCCATGGTGCAGCTCATACTTCTCCCGGATGCCGCGCAGGATGCTGACCGTGTCGGCCACACTCGGCTCGCCCACCATCACGGGCTGGAAACGACGCGCCAGCGCCGCGTCCTTCTCGATATGCTTCCGGTATTCATCGAGCGTGGTGGCACCGATACAATGCAGTTCGCCGCGCGCCAACGCCGGCTTCAGCAGATTGGATGCATCCATCGCGCCATCCGCCTTGCCCGCGCCGATCAGCGTGTGCAGCTCATCAATGAACAGGATCACCTGGCCGGCCGCGTCTTCGACTTCCTTGAGCAGACCCTTCAGCCGCTCCTCGAATTCTCCACGATACTTGGCCCCGGCGACCATGGCGCCGAGATCCACGGACATGACGCGCTTGTTCTTCAGCGCCTCCGGCACGTCGCCCTTGGCGATGCGGATGGCCAGCCCCTCCACGATGGCGGTCTTGCCCACGCCAGGCTCGCCGATCAGGACCGGGTTGTTCTTGGTGCGGCGGGCCAGAACCTGGATGGCGCGGCGGATTTCCTCGTCCCGGCCGATCACAGGGTCGAGCTTTCCGGTCCGCGCGGCCTCGGTCAGGTCGCGGGCGTATTTCTTCAACGCGTCGAAGCTCTCCTCGGCCGCGGGCGCATCCACCTTGCGGCCTTTGCGGAGCCGAGTAATGGCCTCTTCCAGCGCCTCGGGCGTGGCGCGGCCGGCCTTCAGCGCGCGCGAGGCGGCGCTTTCCGCGGTGGCGAGCCCGAGCAGCATGCGGTCCTGCGCCACATAGGCATCGCCCGCCTTGGTCGCGGCCTGCTGGGCGGCATCCAGCGCGCGCACCAGTTCCGGCGTCAGCTGCGGCGCCTGGCCGCTGCCACCCTGGACGGCGGGAATCTTGCGCAGTTCCGCCTCGATGGCGCCGCGCACGGCGTTGGTGTCGCCCCCCGCGGCGGCGATCAGCCCGGAGGCCGCGCCCTGCTCGTCATCCAGCAACGCCTTGAGCAGATGCCCGGGCGTGAGCTGCTGGTGATATTCGCGAATTGCGATGGTCTGTGCGGCCTGGATGAATCCACGCGCGCGCTCGGTAAACTTCTCGATATCCATTGGGTCCCTCCTGGAGGCGACGGTGCCGGAGGTCCCCCCGATCAGGCAGAACCTCCTTGCCCATAGTGTGGTAACGCGCGAGCCTGGGATTCAAGGGCAATCGAGGACTGAGCCATGCGTGTCGAACACATCTACCGTTACCCGGTGAAGGGTTTCTCGGCCGAGGCGCTGGAGGATGTCACCCTCACCCCGGGCGAATGCCTGCCGCATGACCGGGTCTTTGCCCTGGCCCAGGCGGATTCGGGCTTTGATCCGGCCGCGCCGGTCTGGATGCGCAAGACCAATTTCGCCTGCCTCATGGCCAATGCCCGGCTCGCGAAGCTGCACACCGCCTATGATCCCAAGACCGGCGACTGGGTGATCCGCCCGGTGGACGGCGCCGCTTTCATCGCGAACATCCACACCGAGGCGGGCCGCGCGGCGGCCGAGGAATGGCTCACGCGATTCATGGCCGAGGAGGCGCGCGGCCGCCTGCGCTTCGTGGAAGCGCCGGGCTACAATTTCACGGACATCCCGCAGAAATCCGTCTCGATCATCTCGCTCGCCAGCCTGCACGCTCTGGAGCGCGCGGCGGGCATGCGGCTCGACCCGATCCGCTTCCGCGCGAACATCTATGTCTCGGGCGGCAAGGAATGGGGCGATTTCGACCTGATGGGCCAGGAGATCCAGCTCGGCCAGGCGAAATTGCGCGTCTGGAAGCGCATCGTCCGCTGCCCCGCGACGGAGGTGAACCCCGAGACGGCCGAGCGTGACGCCAAGCCGCCCCGCGTGCTGCGCGAGAATTTCGGCCATGCCGATCTCGGCGTGCAGGCCGAGGTGCTGGAGGGCGGACGCGTCTCGGTGGGCGATTCGCTCGAAGCGCTGGCACCCACATGAGTTCGGAGGAAGGAGAACAAGAATGATGAAACGGTCCCTGGCCATGCTTGGCCTGTCCCTCGCCCTGCTGGCCGGCTGCGCGGCCGTGCCGCCCGGCGCCACCCTGCCCGCGGGCTCGCCCGGCTCGCCGCTCGATGCTGCGGGCCGGGCCATGGGCCCCTTCCGCGGCCCGGCCTTCGAGGTGCGGCCGGATGTCTCCATCTCAAGCTGCCTCGTCGTCTACCACACGAATGCGGACTTCCCGATCTCGCTGCAGACGCCGGGCGCGCTGGTCGCGATGGGCGGGGAGTGCCCCTCGACCTTCTGGCAGGCGACGGCGGCCAATGCCGAGGAACTCGGCCTGCGCGGGCGAGTGAACATCGCGGGCATCGGCGCCTGCCTGCTGCCGCAGGGCCCCGCCCGCTTCGGTTCCGCGCCGGGCTGCTACTGAGCGGGCGGCCCGTCCAGGATCCATTGCAGGGGTGCGACCGCCAATGCCGCCACCAGGCGGAGCACCGGAAGCTGCGACTCGGAATAATGCCCGGCCGCGTGCAGCAGGTTCAGCGCGCCCAGCGTGTGGCCGTTCCAGCGCACCGGCACGTTCACGCAGGATTCGCAGCCGAGCGAGAGGATCAGCTCATGATCCGGGAAGGCGCGGATGATGTCCGCGCGGGTGTGGCAGAAGCGCACCTCCCCGGCCTCGACCACACGGCGGTAATAATCGCTGCCGCGCTGCACCGGCTTGTAGCCGCCCACCGGGTATTCCACCGGCCGGCTGGAATGGTAGCGCCGGTTCATGGTGCGCGACTCGTCCAGCAGCAGCACGGTGAAGAGGCGGTGGCCCACCAGGCTCGCCAGCGCCGCATCCATGGCGGCGAGGCCCACCTGCGGCTGGCCCGGCGCCGCCAGGGCGCGGGCGAGATCCTCCAGCGTCATCGCGCCGACCGTTCATGCCGCATGTCAGGCCTCCCTCGCTTTTGCACGGGAGCATGGGCCGGGGCGCGGGAAAAGGAAATCCGGGAAAAAGAAACGGGCCGGTTGGTTGTCCAACCGGCCCGTGGCCCGCAAGGGACCAGTCTGGCTTCGGCTTGCCGGGAAATAGCCTCCGCCTGATGCCGTCTGCAAAGGCCCTCGCGGGCAGCATGGCGGCAAGGGCAGATTGCCTTCCAGTTTCCTGCCGAGAGGTGGGAGAGAAATTAACTCCATGCAATCGTGAGTTGAGAACTCGGAAATGTGGACACGTTCAGTGTCAGATTTATCTGACGCTTCATCGCCAAGAGAGCGCAACGAATCCGCGCTTTGGCAGGCAGCGCCTTGCCTCGCTGGAGAGGCATCCCGCATCCCCCACTGCCGCGCGATGCATGCGGCCGCTCGGACGGGGTCTGACGCTTCGCGAAAAAAATTATCGGAGGCTCGTCGCCAGCCGCTTCCAGGTCAGCACCAGCACGTCCCGGCTGGAGGGCAGCGCCGAATCCATCGGCTCCACCGGCGTCACCCCATGCATCACCCGCGCATCATCCAGGATGGCGAGGTCCAGCAGGCCATCCAGCGTGAAGCGGGCATGCTCCGCCCCGGCATCATCCGTGACGAGCGTCTCGCCGCCCTTGAGGTTGGTGCGGGCAAGCATGGCGATGAGCACCACATCCACGCCGTCATGATGCACGCCCTCGGGCGTCGGCAGGCCGGGCGTGCCGGCGGCGGCCTCGACGCGGAACTGGTGCATCTCGACGAACCAGGGTGTGCCGGGGTGCAACCCATCGGCCACGCCGCGGCCGAGATCGAGCAGCCCGGTGCAGACCGGGTTCAGCGCCACTGCATCCTCGACCGGCGCGAACCAGCGATCCACGCCGCCATTCAGCTTGTTGTGGACCGAGGCCTGGAAATGCGGCCGGTGCAGGCCGCGGCGGTGCCCCCCCTCGCCGGGCAGGGCCAGGAAATTGGCCAGGCGGCGGCGGCGATAACGCCCGCCATCGGCCATGAAGCCATCCATCTCGAGCCGCTGCCAGCTTTCGGCGAAGGCTTGCAAGGCTGCCTCGGGCGCGGCCAGCAGCGCCTGGGTGGCGGTGGGGCGCAGCCGCGCGAAGCCCGCGGCCCGCACCCGCGCCTGCACCTCGGCCGTGGCCCCGATCTCGGCCAGCCGCGTCACGGCGCGTCGCCGATGGGCGGTGTCTCCGTCACGCCCGCCAGCACTTCCGCCACATGGCGCACGCGGACGGCGCTGCCCTCGCGCTTCAGGCGCCCGGCCATGTTCAGCAGGCATCCAAGGTCGCCCGCCAGCAGCGTATCGGCGCCGGTGGCCGTGATGTCGGTCACCTTGTCGCTCACCATGCGGGTCGAGATCTCGGGGTATTTCACGCAGAAGGTGCCGCCGAAGCCGCAGCAGATCTCGGGCTCGGCCATCTCTTTCATGCCAAGCCCCTGCACGCTTTCCAGCAGGCGGCGCGGCTGCGCCTTCACGCCGAGCTCCCGCAGGCCCGAGCAGGAATCGTGATAGGTCACGGTGCCGTCATAGCTCGCGGCCACGCGCGTCACCTTCAGCACATCGGTCAGGAAGGAGGTGAGCTCATGCGTCTTGCCCGCCAGCGCCTCGGCCTGGGCCCGCGCCTCGGGGTCGTGCTCGGCGAAGAGGCTCGGATAATGGTGCGAGATCATCCCCGCGCAGGAGCCCGAGGGCGCCACGACATAGTCATAGGGCAGGAAAGCCGCGATCACCTGGCGCGCGATTTCCTGCGTGCTGGCGCGGTCGCCGGAGTTGAAAGCGGGTTGGCCGCAGCAGGTCTGGGCCTGGGGCACCACCACCTCACACCCCGCATCCTCCAGCAGCTTGATCGCCGCGAAGCCGATCGAAGGGCGGTAGAGATCCACCAGGCAGGTGACGAAGAGGGCGACGCGGGGGCGCTTTTGGGTGCTGTGCGACATGAGGAGAGGCTACCTGCGAATCACGCGCGCGGGAAATCATCCCCGCGCGGCGCTGCCATGCGGGGCGAGGGCTCAGCCGCTACGGGTGGCGGTCAGCTTCCAGGTGGGGTCCTTGGCCGTCAGGTCGCGCTGGAAGGTCCAGATGTCGATCACCTCGGTGATGGCATCCGAACCCGCGACGATCTCGCCACCCCGGCCCGTGGTCATGTTCACCTGGTCGGAGACGAAGCGGACCGTCACATCGGCCACGCTGCCGCGCAGTTCTGCGCCCTCCAGCGCCATTTCATGCATGGAGCGGATCTCGGTGCGCTGCGTCTCGCCCGCTGCCTCGCGGCCGGCCACGGCCTGCTCGAAGCCCGAATAGGTCTCATCGGAAAGCAGGGCGCGCAGCATCTGCCGGTCGCCCTGGGCGAAGGCAGCGACGATCATGCGGAAGGCCCCCTCGGCGCCGTCCAGGAAGCCATTGGGCGAGAAGCTTGGATCCTGCTCGACGATCTGCGTCAGCGCCTGGCCCACCGGGCTTTGCGGGCTGGGCAGGTTGCGGCGGGCGCCGCTGCCGCGGGCGGGCATCACATCCTCGGCCACGCCTTCGACGCGGGCGGCCCGGGCGTCGGGCATGCCGGGGGCCTGGGGCGGCCGCTCATAGCCCTGCCGTTTGCCCAGCACGCTGCGCAGGCGCAGGACCAGAAAGGCCGCGACCATGGCAAAGAGAATCAGATCAATCGGGAAACCGCCCTGCATTGGGACCTCCAGTGGCAATCATACTTAGTCACGGGATGGACCAGCCGCAACGCCCCCGTCACGGAATCTGAGCCGGATCATCCCGCTTGCGGCAGGCCGGGCCGCCCGCTACCCAACCGGACATGATCTTCCTGCGCCACGGACAATCCGAATTCAACCTGCATTTCACGGCCACCCGCCGCGATCCGGGCATCATCGACCCGAAGCTGACGCCGCTCGGCCATGAGCAGGCGGCCCGCGCGGCCGAGGCCCTGGCGAGGCGCGACATCCGGCGCGTCATCGTCTCCCCCTATACCCGCGCTCTGGAGACGGCGGCGCCGGTGGCCCGCGCGCTCGGGCTGCCGCTGACCGTCACCCCGACCGTGCGGGAGCGCTACGCCTTCACCTGCGATGTGGGCTCCCCCGTCAGTCACCTCCGCGCCGCCTGGCCCGAGGTGGGTTTCCACGCCATCCAGGAGATCTGGTGGCCCGCCATCGAGGAACCCGCCGAGCAGATCGAGGCCCGCGCCCGGCTGTTCCGCGCCGAAATGGCCGCGCTGGACGACTGGGCGCATACGCTGGTCGTCTCGCATTGGGGCTTCATCCTGGCCTTCACCGGCCAGTCGGTGATGAATGGCGACATGATCGAGACCGACCCGACGGCGGCGCACCCCGAAGAAGTCATCTGGAAGCACCACTGACGCCTCCCTTGGCGCGCCGCTCCTTGGCCCTTCCCTTCGCCGCCAAATGCGGCGAGGCTCCGGCCAAAGACAAAGGAGGACCGCCATGAACCGGATCACGCGTCGCACCGCCCTCACCCTGCCCGGGGCCCTTCTGGCCGCGCCGGCCATCGCCCAGACCGAATGGCGCCCGACCCAACCGGTGCGCGTCATCGTCCCCGCCGCCCCAGGCGGCACGGCCGACATCATGGCCCGGCTGCTCGCCACCCATCTCCAGCAGCGCTTCGGCAGCAATGTGGTGGCCGAGAACCGCTCCGGCGCCGGCGGCAATATCGGCACCATGGAGGTGATCCGCTCCGCCCCCGATGGCCACACGCTGCTCTCGGGCAATATCGGGCCGCAGGCCATCGCCTATTCGCTGTTCCGCAACCTGCAATACACGCCGGCCAGCCTCATCCCGGTCTGCGGCATGATCCGCGGGCCGAACGTGCTGGTGGTGCACCCCTCCGTGCCCGCACAAACCGTCCCCGAATTCGTCGCCTGGCTGAAGGCCAATCCGGGCAAGATGTCCTATGGCTCGCCCGGCATCGGGCAGTCGCCGCATCTCTCGGGCGTCTGGTTCTCGCAGCTCACCGGCACCGAGGCGATCCACGTCCCCTTCCGCGGCGCCGGACCGGCGGCGATCGAGCTGGTGGCGGGCAATATCCAGTTCATGTTCGACAACCTGACCAGCGGCATCCAGCAGGTGCGCGCAGGCCGCGTCCGCGCGCTGGCCGTCACCAGCGCCGACCGCAACCCGCAGCTGCCGGAAATCCCCGCCCTGCGGGAGACGATGCCGGAGCTGGCCAATTACGACGTGAACACCTGGTTCGGCCTTTTCGCGCCGGCCGGCACGCCGGCGCCCGTGATCCAGCGCCTCAATGCCGAGACGCGCGGCATGATCGCCGCCCCCGAGATGCAGGCCCGCTTCGCCCAGATGGGCGGCACGCCGCTGGCCGGCACGCCGGAGGAATTCGCGAGCTTCGTCACCTCCGAGATCGAGAAGTGGCGCAATGTCATCCGCCGCGAGGGCCTGCAGATGGACATCTCTTGACCGACCTGATCGTCACCGGCGGCGTCGTCATCACGCTGGACGCCGCGCGCCGGGTCATCCCCGATGGTGCGGTGGCGCTGCGCGGCGGGCGGATCCTGGGCGTCGGCCCCGCCGCGGAGATCGCCGCCCGCTTCCCCGACCCCGCCCGCGTTCTGGATGCAAAGGGCAAGGCCGTTCTGCCCGGTCTGATCGACACCCATGCCCATGCCGGCCACGGCCTGGTGAAGACCATGGGCAATGGCGGCCCCGAATGGAGCGAGGCCTGCCGCGTCATCTACAGCAGCGCCTCGCCCGCCGAATTCTGGTTCGCCGAGGCGCGCCTCGCCGGCCTCGAACGCCTCAAGGCGGGCGTGACCACCGGCGTCTCGGTGCTGGGCGGCGGCGACTGCATCATGCGCCTCGACACGCCCGCCGCCGGCGAGGCCCGGGCGCGCGCCATCGCCGAGATCGGCATTCGTGACATCATGGCGGTCGGCCCCCGCCGCCCCCCCTTCCCGCATGACTATGTGATGGAGGATGGCGGCACGCGTGCCATCCGCTTCGAGGACATGCTGGAGACCATGGGGCTCCTGTTCGAGCGCGTGCATGACCGCGGCCGCATGCGCCTCTGCACGTTCATGCCTGTGTACCGTGAGGCGACGCATGACGCGGCGAAGGTCGCCGAGATCAAGGCCCAGGGCCGCGCCGTGCGCGAACTCGGCGCCCGCTTCAAGGTGCGCTTCCACCAGGATGGCCACCGCACCAACAGCATCGCCATGGCCGACCAGATGTTCGGCCTGCTGGGCCCCGACGCCTTCCTCTCCCACTGCACCGACCTCTCGGATGAGGACATCGCGACACTGGTGAAGACCGGCGCGCATGTGATCCACAACCCGACCGCCATCGCCGCCGTGCGCGGCTTCTGCCCGGTGGTGAAGCTGCTCGATGCCGGCGTGAACGTGGCCGTGGCGAGCGACGGCACCGCGCCCGACCGCAGCGGCGACATGTTCCGCCACGCCTTCGAGGCGATGCGCTACGCCCAGCGCGCCGCCCGCGACGACAGCCTGATCCCGCCCGGCCGCGCGCTGGAGATGATCACGGTGGACGCCGCCGCCGCACTCGGCATGGAGCGCGAGATCGGCAGCCTGGAAGAGGGCAAGCGCGCCGACCTCATCACCGTGGACCTCACCGCGCCGCACATGGTGCCGGCCAACATGCCGGTCTGGCGCGTCGTCTGCTACGCGACGGCCGGCGATGTGCGGGATGTCGTGGTGGGCGGTGAGGTGCTGATGGAAGGCCGGCACCTCGCCCATCTGGACGAGGCGGAAATCGTGGCGGGCGCGGAAGCCGAGACGGCACAGATGCTGCGGCGCTCGGGCCTCGCGCATCTCGCGGTCGAGGACCCGGGCTGGCGGCGCACGCGGCGTTAGTTAAGCTGGCGCGGACATCTGCCGAGCAGATTCACGCCATGGCTGAAGCCAGCCATGACGATCTGACCGAGGAAGGTTCCGCGCTTGCCGCTCTGGGTCGCCATCACCGTCACCGCCGCGCTGTTCCAGACCTGGCGCACCGCCCTGCAACAGCGGCTGCGGGGCACGCTCTCGCTGAACGGCGCGGCCGTGGTGCGCTACCTCTACGGCGTGCCCTTCGGGCTGATGATCCTGGGCGGCTACTGGCTGCTGATGGGCGGCAGCTTCGGCCCGCCATCCGCCTATTTCTTCCTGCTCTGCGCGCTGGCCGGCATCACGCAGATCTTCGGGACGAACCTGCTCATCGCCTCCTTCGGGCCGCGCGGCTTCGCGGTCGGCACCGCCTATGCCAAGACCGAGGCGGTGCAGGCCTCCATCATCGCCGTCATCATCCTGGGCGAGGTGCTGCCCCCGCTCGCCTGGGTGGGCATCGGCGTCAGCGTCTTCGGCGTGATGTATCTCTCGCTGGCGGGGAAGGGTCTGGGCGCGGGCGACATCCTGCGGGCCACGCTGCAACCGGCGGCGCTCTGCGGCATCGGGGCCGGCTTCTGCTTCGCCTTCACCGCCATCTGCGTGCGTAAGGCGAATTTCGAGCTGGAGGGGACGGACCCGGTGCTGAAGGCGCTCTTCTCCGTGGTGGTCACCAATGTGATGCAGACCTGCATGCAGGGCGGCTGGCTGCTGCTGCGCGAGCCCAAGCAGGTGATGGCGGTGTTCCGCTCCTGGCGGAGTTCGGCGCAGGTGGGCGCGCTCTCGGCCGCGGGTTCCTGCTGCTGGTTCATCGGCTTCGCCCTGGCCCCGGTCGCGCTGGTGCGCGCCGTGGGCCAGGTGGAAATCATCTTCACCCTGCTCTTCAGCCGCTTCTTCCTGGGCGAGAAGCTGAAGGCGAAGGATGTGACCGGCGCGCTGGTGGTCGTGAGCGGCGTGGTGCTGGTGCTGGCCGGAAGCCTGGGGCGTTAGTCGAACAGCTTCAGCACCGCCGCATGGTCCACCTGCTCCAGCGTGGCCGGCGTCCATGCGGGCTTGCCGTCCTTGTCCACGAGCACGCTGCGCACGCCCTCGCGGAAATCCGGATGGTCATGCACCACGGTGCGCGTCAGCTTCAGCTCCTCATCCAGGCACTGGCGGAGATTCATGCCCGCGCCACGCTTCAGCAATTCGAGCGAGACGCTGAGGCTGGTGGGCGACATGCGGCGGAGGATCTTCACCTGCGCGTGGGCCCATTCGCCGCCCGCCTTCTCGAGTGCGGCGATGATGCCGAGCACGCTATCCTGCGCGAAGGCATGGTCAATCAGCGCGCGATGCGGCGCGAAGCTCGCCTCCGGCAGGGGGGCGGCGAAGCGCGCGATCACGCCGGCATCGCCGGTCTCGACCAGCGCGGCCCGCAGCGCCGGGAAGTTCTCCCGCGGGACGTAATGGGTCGCGAGGCCCGCATGCACGCAATCCGCCCCCGTGAGCCGCGCCCCCGTGAGTGCCAACCAGGTGCCGAGCTTGCCCGGCAGCCTGGGCAGGATATGGCTGGTGCCGACATCGGGAAACAGCGCGATGGCCGTCTCGGGCATCGCCAGCAGCGCATGCTCGCTCACCACGCGGGGGCCGTTATGGATGGCAAGCCCGATGCCGCCGCCCATGCAGACGCCATCGATGAGGGAGACCCAGGGCTTGGGAAACAGCGCGATGCCCTCATTCACCGCATATTCCTCGGTGAAGAAGGCCTCGACCGGCGCGCGGTCGCCTGCGATGGCGGCCTCGCGCACCGCGCGCACATCGCCGCCGGCGCAGAAGGCCCGCCCGCCCGCGCCTTCCAGCAGGACGAGCTGCACGGCCGCGTCATCCTTCCATTGCGCGATGGCGGCGGCGAAGTCCCGGATCATGCCGATATCCAGCGCGTTCAGCGCCTTGGGGCGGTTCATCAGGATGGTGCCGGCATGGCCTTCGCGGTTCAGGATCAGGCTCGCTTCGCTCATGGTGCTTCCTCACTCGTGTTCCTGCGGCGGTAGCGCGCGGGGGGGCACCTGTCCAGAAGCCTTGCGGAACCCGTGCCATGCCATCAGGTTGGTCGCACTGCATTCCAAGGAGGAACACAACATGGCCTTCATTCATCGCCGCGGCCTGCTGCTCGGCGCGGCCGCGCTCGGCGCCTTCGCCGTCACCGGCCGCGCCCAGGCCCAGGCCCCCACCCCAGCGCCCACACCTGCGCCCACTGGCCCCTTCACCCTGGCCCCGCTGCCCTATGGCTTCGACGCCAACGAGGCCGCGATCGATGCCCGCACGATGGAGCTGCATTGGCGCTTCCACCATGGCGCGCAGGTGGCCAACCTCAACCGCGCGCTGGTGGGCCAGGACGCCTTCACCGCCATGCCGCTCGACGAGCTGCTGATGAACCTCTCCCGCGTGCCGGAAGCGGTGCGCGGCGCCATCCGCAACAATGGCGGCGGCCATGCCAACCACTCCATGTTCTGGGAGATCATGGGCGGCCAGGGCGGCGAGCCGACGGGCGACCTGCTGGCCGCGATCAACCGCGACCTGGGCGGCCTGACCGAGTTCCGCAACCGCTTCAATACGGCCAGCATGGGCGTCTTCGGCTCGGGCTGGGCCTTCGTGACCGTCACGCCCTCGGGCCAGCTCGCGATCGCCACGCGGCCGAACCAGGACAGCCCGCTGATGGATGGGCAGCGCGTGCTGATGGGCAATGACGTGTGGGAGCACGCCTATTACCTGCGCTACCAGAACCGCCGGAACGAGTATGTCTCGAGCTGGTGGAACATCCTGGCCTGGGACAAGATCGCGGCCCGCTACGGTGCCGCGATGGCCGGCACGCTCCGGGTCTGAAAATGACGAGGGGGGCCTGGGCCCCCCTCCTTCAGATCAGGTCAGAGGGGCCTCTCAGCCCTTCTTGGCCTTGAAGGCCGTGAAGTGCGGCGCTTCCTTGACGATGCGGTTTTCCATCTTGATCAGCATGCCGCCCTCGGCCGCGCCCTTCAGATAGGCGCCCC
>JAIYCD010000256.1 GCA_027488195.1 Acetobacteraceae bacterium
CCAAGCGCAGCGCGCAATGGCCGCAATTCATCGCCGCCTGGAACTGGTCGAACATCGTCCAGTACCTGCTGCTGGTGGTGCTGCTGGTGCCGCCGGCGCTGGGCCTGCCCGCCTGGGTCGGCAATGCGCTGGGGCTGGCTGCCGTGGGCTATGCCATATGGCTCGAATGGTTCGTGGCGCGCACGGCGCTTGGCGTGCAGAGCATGACGGCCGTGATGTTCGTGGTGCTCGATCTCACCCTCGGACTCTTCATCGGCGGCATCACGGGCCGCATTTCCGGCACCTGATCAGAGCCAGGTGATCGGCTCGGGGTAGTCGACGCGCAGGAAGGTGAGACCCTGGGGCGGCGCGGTCTGGCCGGCGGCGCGGCGGTCCCCGCCATCAAGCACCACGCGCGGCCATTCCACCGGACGGCGTCCCAGCCCAACCTCATGCAGCGTGCCGACGAGGTTGCGCACCTGGTGATGCAGGAAGCTGCGCGCCGAGGCGAGGATGTGGATCTCCTCCCCCAGCTGGATCACATCCAGCCGCTCCAGCGTGCGCACCGCCGATTCCGCCTGGCAGGAGGCGGCGCGATAGGCGGAGAAGTCATGCCGGCCGAGCAGAAGCTGGGCGGCCGCGTGCATCGCCCCGGCATCGAGCGGGAGCGGTACATGCCAGACGCGCCCTTCCTCCAGCGCCGGTTTCGCCGCGCGGTTCAGGATGCGATAGCGGTAATGGCGCTGGATGGCGGAGAAGCGCGGCGACCAGCCCTCGGCCGCGAAGGCGGCGCCCCGGATGGCGATGCGGTGCGGGCGCGTGTGGAAATCCAGCGCGGCGCGCAGCCGGGTGGGCGGCAGCTCCGCGCTGACGGCGAGTTGCACGACCTGACCCTCGGCATGGACGCCCGAATCCGTTCGGCCTGAGGCGGTGGCGGTGGGCGGCACGCCGCCATTGAGCCGCGCGGCCGCTTCCTCGATCACTCGCTGCACCGAGAGCCCATTGGACTGCCGCTGCCAGCCCACGAATTCGGTGCCGTCATATTCGACGAGGAGGGCATAGGTCGGCATCAGCCGAGCTGCCGGCAGGGTTGGCGTGGCGGCTGCCGGCGAGCAAAGGGGTTCGGCATCAGCCTAGCTGTGTTCCCGCAGGCAATGGGTAGCCGCGCAGCAGGTCGTCCGCGTCCATCGCGGCCCGGCCGGGGCGTTGCAGGCGCGTGGGGCGGAGCGCGCCGCTGCCGCAGGCGATGACAAGACCGGCACCCGGCAGCACCATGCCGGGCGTCCCCGCGCCCTCGGCGGGTTCTGCGGCCAGCACGCGCAGCACCTCGCCCGCATGTGGGAAATAGGCGCCAGGCCAGGGGGTCATCGCGCGCACGCGGGCATCGAGCGCCGATGCTGGCTGCGTCCAATCCAGCAGCCCATCCGCCTTGGTGAGCTTGGCCGCATAGGTCACGCCTTCCGCCGGCTGCGGCGTCTCGGGCGGCGCTTCGTCCAGCGCGCGCAGGATCAGCCGCGCGCCGATCGCGGCCAGCGCATCGTGCAATTCGGGCGTGGTGCTGCGGGGTGTCAGCGGCACCGCCTCGCGCAGCAGCATGGGCCCGGTGTCGAGGCCTTCCTCCATCCGCATGATGGTGACGCCGCTCTCGTTATCGCCATGCAGGATTGCGGCATGGATGGGCGCGGCACCCCGCCAGCGCGGCAGCAGCGAGGCATGGATGTTCAGGCAGCCGCGGCGCGGCGCCTCCAGCATGGCGGGCGGCAGAATCAGCCCATAGGCGGCCACCACCGCCACATCGATGTCGAGTGCGGCGAAGGCCGCATGCGCCTCCGTGTCGCGCTTCACCCGCGCTGGCGTGCGGACCTCGAGCCCGAGCGCGAGGGCCGCGCGATGCACCGGGCAGGGGGTCTCCTGCTGGCCGCGCCCGGCGGGCCTGGGGGGCTGGGTGTAGACGGCGCGGATGTCATGGCCTGCCGCGTGCAGCGCCTGGAGGGCGGGCACGGCGAAGTCCGGACTGCCCATGAAAGCGAGCCGAAGCCTTTGGCCGCTGCGATTCACGCTCCGCTCCTCGCTGCTTCGCGGCTGCGGTGCTTCGCGACCGCAGCGGGCTTACCCACCCTCGGCGTCCCGCGCCTTCAGCTTCAGCTCCTTGGCCAGCTTGCGCAGCATCATGTTGCGCTTCAGCGCGGAGAGGTGATCCACGAAGAGCACGCCGTCCAGGTGATCGATCTCGTGCTGCATGCAGACGCCGAGCAGGCCGTCCGCCTCCATCTCGCGGCGCGTGCCGTCCAGCTCGCGCCAGCGGATCTTGATGCGCTCAGGGCGCTGCACATCGGCGTAGAGGCCAGGCAGGGAGAGGCAGCCCTCCTCGCGCACACCGAGCTCCTTGCTGGCGGCGATGATCTCGGGGTTCACCAGCACCATGGGCTCCGGCGTGTCCTTGCCGCCGCAATCGAGCACGACGAGCCTGAGGTCGGAGCCGATCTGGGGGGCGGCGAGGCCGATGCCCGGGGCGGCATACATCGTCGCCAGCATGCGGGGTGCCAATTCGCGCACCGCATCCCCGTCGCCCTCCGCCACCGGGCGGGATTTCAGGCGCAGCCGGGGGTCGGGCACCAGCAGGATGGGGAGTTTGTCGTCGTTCATGATGAGGGGTGAGGTAGCGCCTGGCCCCCACCCTGGCAACGGACCTTGCAAGCGGGCGGCTGGCGGGCCAAGTCTTGGGTGGCCGGGCGCCGCCAGAACGGGGCGCCGGGTTGTCCTCGCTCCCGGCAGGAGGCTGCATGTCTCGATCCTCGGTGTTCGGTTCGCCGCTGTTTCTCGGCTTCGACCACCTCGAACAGATGCTCGACCGCGTCCAGAAGAACGCCGAGGGCTATCCCCCCTACAATATCGAGCAGACGGGCGAGGCGCGGCTGCGCATCACGCTGGCCGTCGCCGGCTTCTCCATGGATGACCTGGCCATCACGCAGGAGGACAACCAGCTCGTCATCCGCGGCCGCCAGCGTGACGATTCGGAGGGGCGCATCTTCATCCATCGCGGCATCGCGGCGCGGCAGTTCCAGCGCGCCTTCGTGCTGGCCGAGGGGATCGAGGTGGAGGGCGCCTTCCTGGACAATGGCCTGCTCCATATCGACCTCCAGCGCCCGCTGCCGGAGGTGAAGGTCCGCTCCATCCCGATCAGCCGCCAGGGTGCGGGTCCGACCCGACCGGTGGTGCAAAGCCGCGTCCGGCGCGAGGAAGAGTAGCCGGCCGGATTGCCCTGATGTTAGCCTTCCGCCCAACAGGCGGGAGGTGATGATGGGCAAATGGTTCACGGCGGTTTTCGCGGCGGCGATCAGCGTCTCGGCGCAGGCCCAAGCGCTCGCACAGACCTTGTCCATCGGGTCCGGCGCCCCGGTCACGACGATCGATCCGCATTTCCACAATGTCGGCCCGAACAACGCGCTGACCATGCATATCTTCGACCGGCTGATCGAGCGCGACGCAAGGGCGCGGCCGCACCCCTCGCTCGCCACCGCTTGGCGCCCCGTCTCGGACACGATCTGGGAGCTGGAACTGCGCCAGGGCGTGACCTGGCATGATGGCCGCCCTTTCACCGCCGATGATGTGGTCTTCACCTTCGCCCGCGTTCCCAACGTGCCGAACAGCCCGGGCGGCTTCGGCGGATTCCTGCGCGCCATCCAGCGCGTGGAGGTCGTGAACCCGCACCTCATCCGCCTGCACACCAGCGCGCCGCATCCGCTCATGCCGCTCGACCTCGCCTCGGTCTCCATCATCGCGCGCCACGCGGCGGAGGGCATGGCCACGGAGGATTTCAACAGCGGGCGTGCGGCCATCGGCACCGGGCCCTACCGCTTCGTCAGCTTCCGTACGGGCGATCGCGTGGAGATGACGCGCAACGACGCCTATTTCGGCGGCGCCGAGCCCTGGGCGCGCGTCAGCTACCGCATGCTGCTGAACGACGCCTCGCGCACCGCGGCCCTGCTCGCGGGCGATGTGGATGTGATCGAGCAGATCCCGACGAGCGACCTGGCCCGGCTGCGGCGCGACCCGCGCATCACTGTGACGGAAATCCCAAGCCTGCGCACGGTCTACATGGCACCCGATTTCTCGCGCGATACGGCGCCGCCGGGTGTCACGGACAATGCCGGCCAGCCGCTTGCCGCCAATCCTTTCAAGGATATACGCGTGCGCCGCGCCCTCAGCCTCGCCATCAACCGCGATGCCCTGGCCGAGCGCGTGATGGAAGGCGCCGCGACCAGCACCGCGCAATGGTTGCCGCCGGGCGCCTTCGGCTACAATCCCAATGTCCGGCCCGACCCCTTCGACCCCGACGCCGCCCGCCGCCTGCTGGCCGAGGCCGGCTTCCCCGACGGTTTCCGCCTGACGCTCTCCACCCCCAATGACCGCTGGCCCAATGATGCGCGCCTTGCCCAGGGTGTGGCGCAGATGTGGACGCGCATCGGCGTGCGGACGCAGGTGGAGGCGCTGCCCTGGACCGGCTTTGTGCCGCGCCGCGCGCGCATCGAGTTCGGCATGCAGATCGGCGCCTGGGGCAGCTCCACGGGCGAGGCGTCGAACTTCCTGGTCAACATCGTCTCGACGCATGACCGCCAGCGGCTGACGGGTGCCAACAACAATGCCCGCTACTCCAACCCGCGCTTCGACGCCTTCACCGCCGAGGCCTCGGCCACCATGGATGACGAGCGGCGCGAGGCGATGTGGCACGAGGCGGTGAAGATGTTCGCCGAGGAGCGCCCGGTGATCCAGCTCGTGCAGTATCTCAACACCTGGGCGGTGCGGCGCGGCTTGCGCCATGATCCGCGCATGGATGAGCGGACCATCGCGATGGGCGTGCGTCCGCAGTAGCGCGGGTCAGTTCCCGGCTTCGGAGGCCGGGAAGTTCAGCTCGATGCCCACGCCATCCGGGTCGTGGAAAAACAGCTGCGTCTGGCCGTCACGCGGCACCACCATCTCCCGGAAGGGAACCTGGTACTTTTGCAGCCGCGCGCGCGTCTCGGCGAGGCCGGTGGCGCTGAAGGCGATGTGGTCCAGCTGGCCGGTCGGCTGGCTGCGGCGCGCGGGCTTGCCGTCATCGCCCTCGCGCGGGCCGACGAGGTGCACGGTGGGGGCGCCGGCCGAATACATCCAATGGCCGGGGAAGCCGAGCGGCGGGCGGTCGCCATCCGTGAGCCCCATCACGTCCCGCCAGAAATCGCGCGTGCGTTCGAGGTCCACCGCATAGACGGTGAAGTGGTTGAGGGTTCCAAGCGGCATGGCGGCTACTCCGGTCGGATGCCGGCGCGCTGCAGCACGCCGGCCATGCGGGGGATTTCGCGTTCGATCATGGCGCGGAACTCGTCGGGCGAGCTGCCCGCGAGCTCGACGCCCAGCTCCATCAGGCGCGCGCGGATCTCGGGTTCGGCGAGCGTCGCGACGACGGTGCGGTTCACCTGCGCGATCTGCGCTGGCGGCATCGAGGCGGGGGCCAGCATGCCGAGCCAGGCGACCGCGTCGAAGCCGGGATAGCCGAGCTCCGCCACGGTCGGCAGTTCGGGTGCGGCCTGCATGCGCGCGGGGGATGAGACGGCGAGCGCCCGCCAGGCATTGTCGCGGAGGCGGGGCAGCGCCACGACGCCGCTCTGGAAGGACATGGTGACGCGGCCCGTGAGCACATCCTGGATCTGCGCGGCGGGCTCGTTATAGGCGACGCCGGTGAGCTCCAGGCCCGCCATCTGCGCCAGCATCTCGCCGCCGATATGCTGCGAGGTGCCGGTGCCGGCATGGCCGAAGGTCAGCGTGCCGGGCCGCGCGCGGGCGAGCGCCACCAGCTCGGCCAGGTTCTGCGCCGGCAGGCTGTTGGCGACGACGAGGATGTTGGGCGTGCGGCCGATCAGCGTGATGGGGGCGAGGTCGCGCCGCGGATCATAGGGCGGGCGCGGCGCCATGCTGACGCGCACGACGATGGCGGCATCGGCCGAGAGAAGAAGGGTGTGGCCATCCGTCGCGCGCACCGCGCGGTCCACGCCGATGGTTCCGGCCGAGCCCGTCACATTGGTGACGACCACCGGCTGGCCCCACGCCGCCTGCAACCGGGGTGCCAGGATGCGGGCCACGATGTCCACGGAGGTGCCGGGGCCGAAAGGCGCGATGATCGTCACGGGACGGTCCGGCCAGGCCCAGGCCGGCGGGGCCAGGGCGAAGGCCAGGAGGGTGGCGAGGAGGATACGGCGCATGAAGGCTCCCAGGAGTCGCGCCGCATGGATGTGCGCGTTCCTGGAAGCCTATCACCCCGCCTGCAAAGGTCGAGCGGAAAGCGGCCCGACTACTTCGCGGGCGCGAGTTCCTTCGCCACGGGCGCCACATCGAGCGCACCGCCGAACTCGTTGATCGCGTCAATCTCGGTGCCCATGGGGATGTTCGTCACCTTCTCCAGGATGAACTCGATCACCACTGGCACCTGGTGCTCGGCCATCAGCGCCTTGGCATCGGCGAAGGCCTGCTTGAACCCGTTCGGGCTGCGGACGCGGATCGCCTTGCAGCCCAGGCCCTCGGCCACCGCCACATGGTCCACGCCATAGCCCGAGAGGGCCTCGTCATGCTCCATGTTGATGTTTTCGAAGGAGAGGGACACCTCGAAATCCATCTCGAACCCACGCTGCGCCTGGCGGATGAGGCCGAGATAGGAGTTGTTCACGACCACATGCAGGTAGGGCAGCTTGTGCTGGGCGCCGACGGCCAGCTCCTCGATCAGGAACTGGAAGTCGTAATCGCCCGAGAGCGCGACGATCTCCTTCGTCGGGTCGGCCGCGCGCACGCCCAGCGCCGCCGGCAGCGTCCAGCCCAATGGGCCGGCCTGGCCGCAATTGATCCAGTTGCGGGGGTTGTAGACGCGCAGATGCTGGGCGCCCGCGATCTGCGAAATCCCGATGGTGGTGACGTAGCAGGTGTCGCGGCCGAAGGCCTCGTTCATCTCCTGGTAGACGCGCTGCGGCTTGAGCGGCACCTGGTCGTAATGCGTCTCGCGCAGCATGGATTGCTTGCGGGCCAGGCACTCGGCCGCCCAGGCGCTCCGGTCGCGCAGCTTGCCCGCGGTCTTCCATTCGATCGCCACCTTCACGAAGAGGTCCAGCGCGGCAAGCGCGTCGGAGACGATGCCGTAATCGGGCGCGAAGACGCGGCCGATCTGCGTGCCCTCGATATCCACATGCACGAATTTCCGGCCGGCGGTGAACTTGTCGATGCTGCCGGTCTGGCGGTTCGCCCAGCGATTGCCGATGCCGAGGACGAAATCGGCGGCGAGCATGTTGGCGTTGCCGTAGCGGTGGCTCGTCTGCAGGCCGCACATGCCTGCCATCAGGTCATGATCGTCGGGGATGGTGCCCCAACCCATCAGCGTGGGGATCACGGGGATGCCGGTGAGCTCCGCGAACTCGACCAGCTCGGCGCTCGCATCGGCGTTGATGATGCCGCCGCCGGCCACGATGAGCGGGCGCTCCGCCTCGTTCAGCATGGTCAGCGCCTTCTCGATCTGGGCGCGGCTGGCGGCGGGCTTGTAGACGGGGAGCGAGGTGTAGGTCTCGATGTCGAACTCGATCTCGGCGACCTGCACGTCCACGGGCAGGTCGATCAGGACCGGGCCGGGGCGACCGCTGCGCATCAGATGGAAGGCCTTCTGGAAGGCCATGGGGACGAGGTAGGGCTCCATCACCGTCACGGCCCATTTGGTCACGGGCGCGGCGATGGAGGCGATGTCCACCGCCTGGAAATCCTCCTTCTGCAGCTTGGCGCGCGGCGCCTGGCCGGTGACGCAGAGGATGGGGATGCTGTCGGCCTGGGCGGAATAGAGGCCGGTGATCATGTCGGTGCCGGCGGGGCCGGAGGTGCCGATGCACAGGCCGATATTGCCGTGCTTGGCGCGGGTGTAGCCCTCGGCCATGTGCGAGGCGCCTTCCACGTGCCGCGCCAGGATGTGGCGCATTTTCCCGTGCTTCTTCATCGCATTGTAGAAGGGGTTGATCGCGGCCCCGGGGACGCCGAAGGCGCAGTCCATGCCTTCCCTTTCCAGCACGAGAACCGCTGCATCCACTGCGCGCATCTTGGCCATGAGTTCTTCCCCTGCGAGGTCGTTGCGATAAGGGCTGAATGACAGGTGGCGCGTTTTGGTGCAATTTTTTCAAAATAATATTTTGCAGTGCGGAAAAATCGTCCTAAACGACTGACTTCGCGCTGTTTGTGGTTTTCCATTGGGCTGGGGGTTTTCCAGATGGCAAAAAATATTTCCGTGGGCATGCCGAAACCCCCTGGCGAAAAGCGCTCCCGCGGCCGCCCGCGCGGCACCGCCCCGCTGGCCGAAGCCACCTCTGTCCAGTCGCTCGACCGCGCCATCGCGCTGATGAAGCTGCTGGCCGCCGGCAATGGCCTCTCGCTGACGGAGATCTCCCAGCAATCGGGCATTGCTGCCTCCACCGCCTATCGCATGCTCACCACGCTGCAGGCGCATGGCATGGTGGAGTTCAACGAGGCCGATCAGCTCTGGTTCATCGGCATCGAGACCTTCCGCATGGGGGCCGGCTTCCTGCGCCGCCGCAAGCTGGCCGAGCAGGGACGCGCCATCATCCAGGATTTGATGCTGGAATCGGGCGAGACCGCGAACCTCGCGCTGGCCGACGAGGATTGCGTGGTCTTCGTGAGCCAGGTGGAGACGCACGAAGCCATCCGTGCGTTCTTCCGCCCCGGCACGCGCAGCCCGCTGCATGCGTCCGGCATCGGCAAGGCCATCCTCGCCTTCACCGAGCCGCGCCAGCGTGACGCGATGCTGAAGCGCCTGGTACTCGAGGTGTTCACGGCCAAGACCCATGCCACGCGCGCGAGCCTCTCCGCTGACCTGATCGGCATCCGCGCGCGCGGCTTCTCGGTGGATGACGAGGAGCGCAACCTCGGCATGCGCTGCGTGGCGGCGGCGGTGTTCAACGAATTCAGCGAGCCGGTGGGCGGCGTCTCCATCTCGGGCCCCACCGTGCGCATGAATGACGCAAAGGTGGCCGCCATGGGCCCGCGCGTGCGCGAGGCGGCGGCCGCACTCACGCGCGCCATGGGGGGCGTGCTGCCCGAGGCTGTTCGCGCCGCGTGATTTCTTCTTGCGGCCTTGCGCGATTTCAGGTTGCATTCCGTTCCAAGAATGATCCGGCCGGGAAGCGGCGGAGGGAGGAAGGCATGGGTCCCATCAGGCCGGGGGCGGCGCTTGGCGCTGCTTGAGGTGCGCGATGTCGTGATGCGCTTCGGCGGCGTCACGGCGGTCGCGGGCGTGTCCTTCGTCGTGGAGGAGCGGCAGATCTGCGGGCTGATCGGCCCCAATGGCGCGGGCAAGACCACGCTCTTCAACATCATCAGCGGCATCTACCGGCCGAGCGAGGGGAGCGTCACCTTCGCGGGCACCGACACGACGAGGCTGCCGGGCCATGCGATGGCGCCGCTGGGCCTGGGGCGCACCTTTCAGAACCTAGCCTTGTTCCGCAGCATGTCGGTGCGGGAGAACGTGCTGGCCGGGGCGCATTCGCAGGGACGCGCGGGCTTCCTCGCGCATGCGCTGCGCCTGCCCGGCGCGCGCGAGGAGGACCGGGTGGCGGCACGCCGCGCGGAGGAACTGCTCGGTCTGCTGGCGCTGGAGAATGTGGCCGACGTGCCCATCTCCGACCTGCCCTTCGGCACGCAGAAGCGCGTCGAGATGGCGCGTGCGCTGATTTCCCAGCCGCGGCTGCTGCTGCTGGACGAGCCGGCGGGTGGCCTCAACCACGGGGAGGTGGATGAGCTGGCGCGGCTGCTGGAGCAGGTGCGCGCCAGCTTCGACCTCAGCATCCTGCTGGTCGAGCATCACATGAGCCTCGTCATGCGCGTCTCGGACAAGGTGGTGGCGCTGGATTTCGGCAAGAAGATCGCCGATGGCACGCCGCATGAGGTGCGCACCAGCGCGGAGGTGATCCGGGCTTATTTGGGTGACGGGCATGACGCGCATGCTGCTTGAGGCGAAGAATCTCCGCGGTGGCTATGGCCCGATCCAGGTGCTGCACGGCCTGGATTTCGTGGTGGAGGAAGGCAGCGTGACCGCGCTGCTCGGCGCCAATGGCGCGGGCAAGACCACCACGCTGCGCGCCGTCTGCGGCATGATCCGCACCGAGGGGGATGTGCTGTTCAACGGGCAGCGCATCACGGGCATGGCCACCGAGGAGATTGCCCGCCTCGGCGTGGCGCATGTGCCCGATGGGCGCGGCACCTTCATGGAGCTGACCGTGGAGGAGAATTTCAGGCTCGGCGCCTATACCCGGCGCGACGCCCAGGTGCAGGCGGATTTCCAGCGGATGTGGGAGTGGTTCCCGCGCCTCAGGCAGCGCTGGAAGCAGCAGGCAGGCACCCTTTCGGGCGGCGAGCAGCAGATGCTCGCCATCGCGCGCGCGCTGCTGATGCGCCCCAAGCTCCTGCTGCTCGACGAACCCTCCTTCGGCTTGGCCCCGCTCATCGTGCAGGAGATCTTCGGCATCATGCGGCGCATCCGCGAGGAGAGCGGCGTCGGCATCCTGCTGGTCGAGCAGAACGCCAATCTCGCGCTGGAACTGGCCGACCGCGTCTATCTGATCGAGACGGGGCATATCGTGACCTCCGGCCCCGCCGCCGAGATACGGCAGGATGAGGCTATCCGACGTGCCTATCTGGGGTACTGAGCCTATGGACGCCTTCGCCCACCAGCTTATCGCCGGCATCGCCACGGGTGGCATCTACGCCTCGGTGGCGCTCGCTCTGGTGATGATCCACCAGGCCACGCATCACGTGAATTTCGCGCAAGGGGAGATGGCCACCCTCTCCACCTTCATCGCACTCACCATGATCCAGGCCGGGCTGCCCTATTGGGTGGCGTTCTTCGCGACCCTCGTCGTCTCTTTCGTCATCGGCGCGCTGGTGGAGCGCATCCTGATGCGGCCCGTGCAGAATGCACCGGTGCTGACGCATGTGGGCGTCTTCATCGGCATGCTGCTCGTCATCAGCAATGCCACGGGCTGGATCTTCGGCCACACCACCAAGGCCTTCCCGACACCCTTCCAGAGCGATGGGCTGCTCTTCGGCGGCCTGGTTTCGGCGCATGAGCTGGGCAGCACGGCGGTGACGCTGGCGGTGCTGATCCTGGTCTATCTCTTCTTCGCGCATACCTCGCTGGGACTCGCCATGCGCGCGGCCGCCTATAACCCGCGCTCGGCGCGGCTGGTCGGCATTCGCGTGGGCTGGATGCTGGCGCTGGGCTGGGGGCTGGCGGCGGCCATCGGCTCGGTGGCCGGGATGATGGTGGCGCCGGCCGTCTTCCTCGACCCCAACATGATGCTGGGCATCCTGCTCTATGCCTTTGCCGGCGCCTTGCTGGGCGGGATTGATAACCCGACAGGCGCGGTCATCGGCGGCTTCATGGTGGGCGTGCTGGAGAACCTGGCCGGCGCCTATATCGTGGGCACGGAGCTGAAGCTCACGGTGGCGCTGGTCATCATCATCGGCGTGCTGGTCGTGCGGCCCTCGGGCCTCTTCGGCCGCGTCGTCTTCAGCCGGGTGTGAGCGCATGAAGCCCTTGCTTTTCGCCGGCGGTCTCGCCCTGGCCCTCCTGCCGCTCTGGGTGCTGGAAAGCTTTCACCTGTTTCAGCTCACGCTGGCCGTGATCATGGCGCTGGCCGTGCTCGGGCTGAACATCGTCACCGGCTATAATGGCCAGATCTCGCTCGGTCATGGCGCCTTCTTCGCGGTCGGCGCCTATGCCACGGCCATCCCCATGTCGCTCTATGACTGGTCCTTCTGGGCGACGCTGCCCATCTCGGCCCTGGTCTGCGGGACGGTGGGCTGGGGCGTGGGCTTTCCCGCGCTGCGCCTGGGCGGGCTTTACTTGGCACTGACCACCTTCGCGCTCGCCGTCGCGGTGCCGCAGATCCTGAAGCACAAGGCCGTGGAGGCCTGGACGGGCGGCGTGCAGGGCCTGTTCCTGCTGAAGCCCGAGGCGCCGGATTGGCTGAAGCTCTCGCCCGACCAGTACATGTATGTGGTGGCGCTGCTGGTGGCGGGCCTGTGTTACCTGTTGACGGCCAACTTGCTGCGCGGCCGCATCGGCCGCGCCATGATGGCGGTGCGCGACAACCCGACCGCCGCCGAGGCGATGGGCATGGACCTGGCCAGCATCAAGACGCGCACCTTTGCGGTGAGTGCCATCATCACGGGCATGGCGGGTTCGCTCTCGGCCGCGGTGGTGGAGTTCGTGGCACCTGACAGCTTCACCTTCACCCTTTCCATCAGCCTCTTCGTGGGAATGGTGGTGGGCGGCGTGGGCTCCATCCTCGGCTCGGTCTTCGGCGGGCTTTTCGTGCTCTTCGTGCCCAACCTGGCCGAGGCGATCAGCCGCTCGGCGCCGGGGGTGATCTACGGTGCCATCCTCATCCTCTTCCTCTTTGTCCTGCCCGCCGGTGTGGCCGGGCTGGTCCATCGCCTCACCACCAAGAAACGCATCATTCCTGGGAGAGAAACATCATGAGCACTTCACGTCGCACGCTTCTCATCGCCTCCGGCGCCACGCTCGCCACGCCGAACATCGCCCCCGCGCAGGAAGCGCCGGGTGTGACGGCAACCGAGATCCGCATCGGCAGCACCAATTCGCTCTCCGGCCCGGCCTCGGCCTATTCGGTCATCTCCACCTGCCTCACCGCCATGTTCCGGCGGCTGAATGATGAGGGCGGCGTGGCCGGTCGCCGCATCAACTTCACCGTCTATGACGACGCCTATTCGCCGCCGCGCACGCTGGAGCAGACGCGCCGCCTGGTCGAGCAGGACCGCGTGGCCTTCCTGTTCAACCAGC
>JAIYCD010000003.1 GCA_027488195.1 Acetobacteraceae bacterium
TGACCTATGCGCTGATGCTCGCCTTCTTCCGCAACGACATGGGCTTCGGCGGCAATAATGGCTTCACGGATTTCAAGGAGCTGCTCGGCATGCCGCTCAACAGCGGGCATACCCGGGCCATCCTCTTCTACGCCTCGCTGGTCGCGCTGATCCTGGTCTTCCTGATGTGCGGCGCCTTGACCCGCACGAAATACGGCCGCGTGCTGACCGCGATCCGCGATGCCGAAAGCCGCGTGCGCTTCCTCGGCTACAACACCACGCATCACAAGCTCTTCGTCTTCGTGCTCTCGGCGATGATCGCGGGGCTGGCCGGCGCGCTCTACGTGCCGCAGGTGGGCATCATCAATCCGGGCGAATTCAGCCCGGGCAATTCCATCGAGGCCGTGGTCTGGGTCGCCTTTGGCGGCCGCGGCACGCTGGTGGGCGCGGTGCTGGGCGCCTTCTCGGTCAATGCGCTGAAGACCTGGCTGACTTCGGTGGCGCCCGATCTCTGGCTGATCGTGCTCGGCTGCCTCTTCATCGCCGTGCCGCTGCTGCTGCCGAAAGGGTTGATCGGCCTGATCCGCCGGCGCGGGGGAGCCAAGCCATGAACGCCCTGCCCGACGGCGATTCCACGAAAGGCCTCTATCTCGACGGCGTCTCCGTCGTGTTTGACGGCTTCCGCGCGCTGAACAACCTCTCCCTCATCGTCGAACCCGGCGAACTCCGCGCGGTGATCGGCCCCAATGGCGCGGGCAAGACGACGATGATGGACGTCATCACCGGCAAGACGCGGCCAGGTGCTGGCATCGTCCGTTTTGGTGGGCGCGACCTGACGCGGATGGATGAGGCCGCGATCGCCAATCTCGGCATCGGGCGGAAGTTCCAGAAACCCACGGTCTTCGATGCGCTGACCGTCTTCGAGAATCTCGAACTTGCGCTGAAGGCCCCGCGCAACCCGCTCGCCTGCCTGCGCTGGGTGCTGACCGGCGAGGCGCGCACGCGCATCGAGCGCACGCTGGAGGAAATCGGCCTCACCGAACGCGCGCAGGACCTCTCCGGCCTGCTCAGCCACGGCCAGCGGCAATGGCTGGAGATCGGCATGCTGCTGATGCAGGACCCGCAGCTCCTGCTGGTGGACGAACCCGTGGCCGGCATGACCGATCATGAGACCGAGCAGACGGCGGCACTGCTGGTCGGCATCGCGGGCACGCGCAGCGTCGTCGTGGTCGAGCATGACCTCGAATTCGTGAAGGCTCTGGGCAGCCGGGTTACCGTGCTGCATGAGGGCAGCGTGCTCTCGGAGGGCTCCATCACCCATGTGCAGAATGATCCGCGCGTGATCGAAGTGTATCTCGGACGGTGATGGCCTGATGCTCCAAGTCACCGACATTGACCTCTCCTACGGCGCCAGCCGATGCCTGCGGGGCGTCTCGCTCTCCGTCGGACCCGGCCAGGTGGCCGCCGTGCTGGGCCGCAATGGCGTGGGCAAGTCCTCGCTGCTGCGCTCGATCATCGGGCTCGAGAAGATCCAGGGCGGCTCGATCCTCTGGGAGGGCAAGGAGATGCGCGGCCTGGGCCCTGCCGAACGCGCCCGCGCCGGCATCGGCTATGTGCCGCAAGGGCGTGAAATCTTCCCCTTCCTGACGGTGCAGGAAAATCTGGAGACTGCGCTGGCCGCCGCCCCGCGCGGCAGCAATGTGCCCGATGAGGTTTTCGACCTGTTCCCCATCCTGCGCCAATTCCTGCGCCGCCGCGGGGGCGATCTTTCGGGCGGGCAGCAGCAGCAACTGGCCATTGGCCGGGCGTTGACGGCGCGGCCGCGCCTGCTGATCCTGGATGAGCCGACCGAAGGCATCCAGCCCAATGTCATCAAGGATATCGCGAAGGTGATCCATCACCTCGCGCGGGACCGCAACTTCGCCATCGTGCTGGTGGAGCAGTATTTCGAATTCGCGAGGGACCTCGCGGATACCATCACGGTGATGGTGCGGGGCGAGGTGGCGCTGTCCGGCCGCACCGCTGAACTGGATGAGGCCGAGGTGCGGAAGTTGTTGACGGTTTGAGGGGCTCTAGCTCCCCGGCAAGAACCTCAGCTTCTCGCATCTCCGAGGAATCGTGGTGCAGGAGGCTCGCCTCCTGCTGGGGGTCGAGGGGGCAAAGCCCCTCGTCCTGCCCCCGAAACTGATCTAGCCTTCCCCGCAACAAGGGAAGGACACGCACATGGGTCATCGCATCGCCATCATCGGCGCGGGCGCTGTCGGCTGCTATGCCGGCGCCTATATGGCCCAGGCCGGCGAGGACGTGACCTTCGTGGACATGTGGCCCGAACATGTCGAGAAGATGCGCCGCGACGGCCTGCGCATCAGCCACATCCGCGACGTGCCCGAATTCACCACGCCGGTCACCGCCATCCACCTCACGGAATTGCAGGCCGTGGCACGCCGGCCCTTCGACATCGCCTTCATCTGCGTGAAGTCCTACGACACCGCCTGGGCCACCATGATGATCCAGCAATACCTCGCGCCCGGCGGCTTCGTCGTCTCGCTGCAGAACTGCATGAATGAGGAAACCATCGCCGGCATCGTCGGCTGGGGGCGCACGCTTGGTGCCATCGCCAGCTCCATCACGGTGGAACTGTGCGAGCCGGGCCATGTGCGCCGCGCATCCGGCAAGGGCGGCGCCGCCCACACCGTCTATCGCGTGGGCGAGGTGCATGGCCGTATCACCGACCGTGCCACGGAAATCGGCCGGCTGACGGCGCTGTCCGACAGCACGACGGTCACAAACAATCTCTGGGGCGAGCGCTGGTCCAAGCTCGTCACCAACGGCATGGGCAATGGCATGTCGGCCTGCACCGGCCTGATCAGCAAGGACATCCTGCTGAATGACACGCTGCGCGCCTTCACCGCGCGGCTGGGGGCGGAGGCCATCCGCGTCGGCCAGGCGCTGGGCTATGCGCTGGAGGAGATCCTGCATTTCGACCCCGAGGTGATCGCCCGCGCCGGCGAAGGCGATGCCGAGGCCCGCGCCACCTACGACGCGCAGCGCATCGCCGAGGCGCAGAAGGGCGGCGGCGCGCATCGCCCCTCCATGGGGCAGGACATGGTGAAGGGCCGCCGCACCGAGATCGAGTTCATCAACGGCTTCATCGTGGAGAAGGCAGCGCCGCTCGGCATTCCCACACCGGCCAATGCCGCGCTGACCGAGATCGTGAAGCGGGTGGAGCGCGGCGAACTGGCGCCCGACCCCAAGCACATCCTGGAACTGCGCCTGAACTGAGCGGCCCGGCCGGATCAACCGGCGGGCGTCACCTGGGGAGGATTTCAGATGTTGCGTCGTACCCTGCTGGCCGCCCTGCTGTTGACCACCGGCGCCTTCGCCCAAGCCTACCCGACCCGCACGATCACGCTGGTGGCGGCGGGCGCGGCGGGTGGGCCGACGGACACCATCACCCGCATCACGGCCGACGCGCTCTCCCGCACGATCGGGCAGAATGTGGTGGTGGAAGCGATCGGCGGCTCCGTCGTGGGGCCGCAGCGCGTGGCCCAGGCACGGCCCGACGGCTATACGCTGCTGCTCAACAACATCGGCATGGCAGCGAGCGCGACGCTGTTCCGCCGCCTGCCCTATGACGTGCCGGGCAGCTTCGCGCCGCTCGGCCTCGTCTCGGATGCGGCGATGACGGTCATCACGCGCCCCGGCTTCCCCGCCACCGACATGGCCGGGCTGATGGCGCGGCTGACCCGGGAGGGCGAGGGACTGAACCTCGCCACCTCGGGCCTCGGCGGCGCCTCCAACCTCTGCGGCTTGCTCATGCAGCGCGATGCGAATGCGCGCGCCACGGTGGTGGTGTTCCGCGGCACCGGGCCCGCCATCGCGGAACTCATGGCCGGGCGCATTGACATGATGTGCGACCAGGCGACCAACACCGTGCCCTATATCCGCGACGGGCGGGTGCGGGCCTTCGCCGTCAGCAGCCCCACGCGCCTCGCGGGCCTGCCCGAGGTGCCCACCACGGCCGAGGCGGGCTTCCCCGGCATTTCCATGTCCACCTGGCACGGGCTCTACGCACCGGCCGGCACGCCCGAGGCGGTGCAGGAACACATCTCGGCCGCGCTGCGCCAGGCGCTGCGGGATGACCGGCTGCGCCAGCGCTTCGCTGAATTGCTGACCGACCCCGCGACGGAGGAACGCGCCAGCATCGCCTTCCACCGCCGCTTCGTGGCGGAGGAGGTGCAGCGCTGGCGGCCCGTGATCCAGGCCGCCGGCGCCTATGCCGACTAGGTCTGCTCACCCCTGCAGTTCGATGTCGCCTGGCTTCCAGCTCTGGTCGAACCAGGGCTGCAACGGGCCATAGAGCCTGAGGATGACGAACCAGGACTTGCCTGGAATCGTCTGCACCCAGTTGCTCTCCTTGCCCGGCGGCGGCGTCGGGCCGAACCAGACATCCACCGAGCGGTCGGCGTTCACCTGGAGATCGGGCTTCTGGCTGCTGACCGAGGGGAAGCGGTTATCGGTCTGCAGCATCGAGCGCGTCTGCGTGTCATAGACGATGGTGGACCAGAAGGTCCGCACGGGCACCGGCCCCGGCAGCCGCAGGCGATAGGTCTTGCCGCCATCGAAGGCGTTGCCCTGGGAATCCTCGGCCGTCCAGGGATAGGTCGAACCCTCGCCCACCACCTTCGTGTCCATCGCCGGCGTAACCCCGGTCGCGGCGAAGAAGTAGAAGGAGCGCGCGTTGAGGTTGGGCACGCCCGGCTGGCGCTCGAATTTGTAGCCGCCGACGAAGGCGAACTTCCACTTGCGGTCGGGGAAGATGATCCCCTCCGGATCGCGCATCCGGTAGAACAGCGCGCGCGCCGTGGCATCGCCGGTCGCCGCCGCCTCGGTCAGCACGCGGCGCATGCGTTCATCGGGGCGAAAGGGCTGGCCCTTGCGGATGCCGACGGCGGCAAAATACCCAAGGCTGGTCGGGTCCGTCGCCTCCAGCGGCTCCTCCTGCACGACGGTGTTGAGCAGCTCCCAGAAGCGGAAATCGGCCGGGCCCACCATGTTGAAGGGGCGCGTCGAGCCATCCACGAAGGTGAGGCGCGGCGGGTTGCCGGCGCGCGCGAGCGGATAGACCTTGGTGCGCTGCTTCACGGCGGCCACACCCGGGCGCGGGTCACCATTCTCCAGGAAGCTGCGCCAGATGACGACGCTGCTGAAGGTCTTCGGCCGGATGACGTGGTAGCCCTGCGGCACCTGGCCGCGCCAGCCCGGCGGCAGGATGAGATACTTGCCCCCCCGCCCGCGATCCACGCCGGTCAGGCCGAGATCGGCCACCCAGAAATAGTACATGTCATTGATGATGCCGAGCACGCGCGGCGGTACTTCGATGACCAGCGGCCCGCCGCGCAGGTCGATCCAGAACCAGGTGTAGGGCGTGTTGTCATTCGCGGTGAGCTCGACCGTGCGGCTGTCCACCAGCTGCTCCCAGATCGGGATGGTCACGTTGTCCGGGCCAAAGCTGCGGATTGCCTCGCGATTGAAGGCCTGGTTCACGGCGGGGATGCCGAGGAGATAGGCCTGCACCGCCTGCTGGAAGATCAGGTTGTCGTAGATCGCATCCGTGCTGGGGCCATCGGGCACGCCGTCGAAGAAGTTCAGCCGGCCGAAGCGCGTCTCCACCGTGGGGGGCGAGGCGACGCCGGGCGGCATGGGGGTGGTGTAGCGGAAGACGGGCGGCGTGGGCGTGCCGGTCAGCGGCTGCGCCTGGGCGCTGCCAGCACCGAAGGTGCCGCGCAGGGCCGCGGCCGCGGCGGCGAGCGCCGCGAGATCGCGTCGTGTTGTCATTCTTGGCGAAGCCTCAACCGAACCACGGGAGATCCGGGTTTTCAAATTTTGAGGCTAGGACCTATTGTCAACCTCCAACAGGGCCCCTGCATTAATCAATGGAAACCCGCGCCGCGCGCGCGATGGCCTGCCAGCGGGCGGCGCTGGCCTGGATGAAGGCCTCGTTCTCGGCCAAGGGCAGCGACAGGGGCTCGACGAAGGCGGTGCGCAGCCGCTCATGCGTCTGCGGCATGTTGCGCGCCCGCTCCAGCGCCTCAGCCAGGCGCGCGACCACGGGGGCCGGCGTGCGGCGCGGAACGCCCAGGTTGAACCAGATGCCGAGGTCATAGCCCGCCAGCCCCGCCTCCTGCATCGTCGGCACATCGGGCAGCGCGGTGGCGCGCGTGGTCGTGGTCACCGCCAGCGGGCGGAGAGACCCGGCCCGGATATGGGCTGTCGAGGTCGCGGTGGTGTCGAAGCCGAAATCCACATCCTTGGCCAGCATGGCGGCCACCAGCGGCGAGGAGCCGCGATAGGGCACGTGCGTCGCCTCGATCCCCGTCATGCTCAGGAACAGCGCCGCCGAGAGATGCGAGGATGAGCCATTGCCGACCGAGCCGAAGATGAGGGGCCGGCGCTTCGCTTCCTCAATGAAGGCGGCCATGGTGGTCGCCTGCACGCGGCCGGGCACCACGGAGAGGATGTTCGCCACCTCCCCGATCATGCCGAGGCTCGTGAAGTCCCGCACCGCATCCACGCCGGAGGAGGCGGCGTAGAGGATCGGGTTCACGCCGAAGAGGGCGGTGGTACCGAACAGGATCGTGTGGCCATCGGGTTCGGCCTGCGCGGCCGCGACGGTGCCGATATTGCCGCCTGCCCCCGCACGGTTCTCGATGAGTACCGGCTGCCCGAGTTCGCGCGAAAGCGGCTCGGCGATGATGCGGCCCACGATGTCGTTCACGCCGCCCGGCGGGTAGGTGACGATGATGCGCAGGGGCCGCGCGGGCTGCCAGGGCTGCGCGCGCAGCGCGGGTGCCGCAAGCAGCGCTCCCAGCCCGGCCAGGGCGAGGCGCCGTGTGGTGTGAGCCATCCTTGTTCTCCCTCCATGGCCGGTCCCTTGTTGCCGGGACCGTGCCTGCCGCGCGCCCGCTACCTGGCGCGCTCGATGCAGAACCGAACGACATCGGCCAGCGCCGCGCGCGCCTCGCCATTCGGGAAAATCTCCAGCGCGGCCAGGGCCGCATTGCCGTAGAGCTCTGCGCGCTCGATGGTGCGCTCGATGCCGCGATGGCGCGCGATCAGGCGCTGCGCCTCGGCGAAATCCTCGTCATTCTGTTCGCCTGCTTCCAGCGTGCGGCGCCAGAATTCCTGCTCGGCCGCGTCGCCCGCGTGGAAGGCGGTCAGCACCGGAAGCGTGATCTTGCCCTCGCGGAAGTCATCGCCCACGGTCTTGCCGAGGCGCGCCTGCTCGGCCGAATAATCCAGCGCGTCATCCACCAACTGGAAGGCTATGCCGAGATTATTGCCATAGGCGTCCAGCGCCTCGGCCTCGGCCTGCGGGCGGTCCCCCACCACGGCGCCGAGGCGGGCGGCCGCGGCGAAGAGCGCGGCGGTCTTGCCCTGGATGACCTCCAGATACTGCGCCTCGGTGCTGGAGAGGTCGTTCTGCGTGATGAGCTGCAGCACCTCGCCCTCGGCGATGGTGGCCGAAGCGCCGGCCAGGATGCGCAGCACCTCGAGGCTCTTATCCTCGATCATCAGCTGGAAGGCGCGGGCAAAGAGGAAATCGCCCACCAGGACCGAGGCCTTGTTGCCGAACAGCGCATTGGCGCTGGCCTGGCCGCGGCGCAGCGCGCTCTCATCCACGACGTCGTCATGCAGCAGCGTGGCCGTGTGGATGAATTCCACGCAGGCGGCGAGCGCGACATGGCGCGCACCCTCATAGCCGCATAGCCGGGAGGTCGCGAGCGTCAGCAGCGGACGCAGCCGCTTGCCGCCGGCCGCGATGATGTGGGCGGCAAGTTGGGGGATCAGCGCCACCGGGCTTTGCATGCGCTGGATGATGAGGGTGTTGCAGGCCTGGAGGTCCTGCGCGACCAGCCGGTTCAGCCGCGCCAGCGCGTCCTCGCCGCGGTCGGCGCCCATCGCGCCGTCATCCCTCACCTGAACCACACCCGCCACGCGCGCATTCCCTGTCTCTTTGGCCCAGCCCGATCGGTCGCAACTTGACCCCGACCTGGGCTGTGCAGGATACCGAGTGGGCGACATGGCGGCAAGGCAAGGGAAATCAAGGATTTCAGTGGATGGAAGTGGTGGCGGCCGATCCCGATCCGATCCGGATGCAGTTTCTGGCCTCGCTGCTGCGCGATGCCGGGATCGAGGCCGTGCTGCTGGACCGCAACCTCGCGGGGCTCGGCCTCGCCATTTTCCCGCAGCGCCTCGCCGTGCGGGCCGAGGATGCGGCCCGCGCCCAGCGCCTGCTGAAGGAAGCCGGTGTCTAGGGATCTCAGCGAGGACGCCCTGCTGGATGGCCGGGTCAAGCTGCTCCAACCGCGCGACGGCTTCCGCGCGGCGCTCGATCCTGTGCTGCTCGCGGCCTTCGTGCCGGCGCGGAAGGGCGAGTCGGTGCTGGAACTGGGCTGCGGCACCGGCGCCGCCTTCCTCTGCCTCGCGGCCCGGGTGCCCGGCCTTTCCATCCTCGCGGTGGACCGGGACCCGGCCCTGGTGGACATCGCCCAGCGCAACGCCGGGCTGAACCTCCTGCCGGCCGAGATCCGCGCCGCCGATGCGCGGGAGCTGCGCGACCTGCCGCCGATGCATCACGCCTTCGCCAATCCGCCCTATTGGGCCGGCGGTACCCCTTCCCCGCTGGCCGAGCGGCGACAGGCCGCGCATGAGGACGCGCCGCTCAGCGACTGGGTCCAGGCCATGGCGCGGCCGCTGCGGCACAAGGGCACGCTCAGCCTGGTGCTGCCGGCGGCGCGCTTTGCCGAGGCGGCGGGCGCCCTCCGCCAGGCGGGCTGCGGCGCCGTCCGCCTCCTGCCGCTCTGGCCGCGCGCGGGCACGCCCGCCAAGCGCGTTCTCATCCAGGCGCGGCGGGGTGGGCTGGGGCCGGACGAGGTGCTGCCCGGCCTCGTCCTGCATGAGGCGGATGGCCGCTACACCCCGGCCGCCCAGGCGGTGCTGCGCGATGCGGGCGCGTTGACATAGCCGCCCCCAGGCGGTGCATCATCCCCGAAACACAAGGGGAGGCGCGCATGACCAGGCACACGGAGCCGGAACGGATCGAGGCGCTCGTCATCGGTGCGGGCTTTGCGGGGATGTATCTGCTGCATCGCCTGCGCGGTCTCGGCATCCCGGCCCTGGCACTGGAAGCCGGGGATGGCGTTGGCGGCACCTGGTACTGGAACCGCTACCCCGGCGCCCGCTGCGATGTGGAGAGCATGCAGTATTCCTACGGCTTCTCGGAGGCGCTGCAGCAGGAATGGAACTGGTCCGAGCGCTTCGCCGGCCAGCCCGAGATCCTGCGCTATGCGAACCACGTGGCCGACCGGCTGGACCTGCGCCGCGACATTTGCTTCAGCACGCGCGCCACCTCCGCCCATTGGGACGAGCTCGGCGCGAGCTGGATGGTCGAGACGGATACGGGCCGACGCCTCATCGCACGGCAGCTGATCCTCGCCACCGGCTGCCTTTCGGCGGCGCGGCTGCCGGATATCCCGGGCATCAGGGATTTCGCGGGCAAGGTCTACCACACCGGCCAATGGCCGCATGAAGGGGTGGATTTCACGGGGCAGCGCGTCGCCGTCATCGGCACCGGCTCCTCGGCCATCCAGGCGATCCCCGTGATCGCGCGGGAGGCGGCAGAGCTCACCGTCTTCCAGCGCACGCCCAATTTCAGCATCCCCTCGCGCAATGGCCCGATGACGGAGGATTACGCGGGGGCCTGGAAGCAGGACTACCCCGCGCGGCGCGCGGCAGCGCGGCGGATGCGCACCGGCATCCTCTACAATCTCAGCCAGACGCCCGCGATGAGCGTCTCCGAAGCTGAGCGCCGCGCCGAGTACGAGGCCCGCTGGGCCGCGGGCGGCACCGCCTTCATGGCGGCCTTCAGCGACCTGCTGACCAACAAGGAGGCGAACGACACCGCCGCCGAATTCGTGCGCGAGAAGATCCGTGGCCTGGTGAAGAACCCCGAGGTGGCCGAGATCCTGGTGCCCCGGAACCACCCCATCGGCACCAAGCGCATCTGCGTGGACACGGCCTATTACGAGACCTTCAACCTGCCGCATGTGCGCCTGGTGGATGTGCGGAAACACCCGATCACCCGCATCACGGCCGAGGGCGTGGAGGCGGGCGGCGCGACCCATACGGTGGACAGCATCGTCTTCGCCACCGGATTCGATGCGATGACGGGCACCATCCTCGCCATCGATATCCGCGGGCGCGATGGCGTTGCGATGCGCGAGGCCTGGGCCGATGGGCCACGCACGCATCTGGGGCTGATGGTGGCGGGCTTCCCCAACCTTTTCCTGATCACGGGGCCGGGCAGCCCCTCGGTGCTGTCCAACATGATCGTCTCGATCGAGCAGCATGTGGACTGGGTGTGCGACGCGCTGGCGCATCTGCGGCGCGAGGGCCTGAGCGCGATGGAGACGACGCCCAAGGCACAGGAGGATTGGGTGGCGCAGGTGAACGAGGTGGCGCACCGCACCCTCTATCCGCAGGCGAACAGCTGGTACATGGGCGCCAATATCCCGGGCAAGCCGCAGCTCTTCATGCCCTATGTGGGCGGCGTCGGGACCTACCGGCAGATCTGCGACGACATTGCCGCGAACGGCTATCCGGGCTTCGCCTTCACGGCGGCGGAGCAGGTGAAGGCGGCGGAGTAGCCGCCCACCACGAATCCGGCCGCAACGCGGCCGGCGCGCCCAGAGCGCCCTTCACGCCGGATCAAACGAAGCGGCGAGCAGCCCAGGCGGCGGAGCCGCCGCCCGGCGCCTGAGGGCACAAAAATCAGCGCAGCGCGCCCGCAGGGCACGCTGTGCGCCCGCCATCCACCTGGAACTGGCCGCCGGTGATGCCCGATGCCTCGTCCGAGCAGAGGAACAGCACCATCGCCGTCACCTCGGCCGGCGTGCAGTAGCGGCCGAGCGGGATGGAAGCCATGTATTTCTCCGGCACGTCATTGGCGCCACGCGCCGTCGCCTGCTGCTCCAGCGAATGGATCATCCGCGTGTCGGTGGGGCCGGGGCAAAGCGCGTTCACCCGCACGCCGCCGCGCGCCACCTCGCCCGCCGCGGTCTTGGTCATGCCCAGCACCGCATGCTTGGAGGCGACATAGGGGCCAAGCCCGGCCGAACCCACCAGGGCGGCGGTCGAGGCCGTGTTCACCACCGCCCCCTTCCCCTGCGCCAGCATCACCGGCATCACATGCTTCATGCCGAGGAAGACGCCCTTGACGTTGACGGCGATGACCGCGTCGAAGACCGCTTCCTCCTGCTCGATGATCGGGCGCACATGGCCCTCGATCCCGGCATTGTTGAAGAAGCAGTCGATGCGGCCCCAGGCCTCCATCGCGGCGGCGACATAGCCGCGCACCTCGGCATCCTGCGTCACATCGGCCTGGCGGAAACGGACGTCATGGCCCTGGGCCGCGAGGGCCGCGGCACCAGCCGCGCCGTTCGGGTCGCGATCGACCATCAGCACCTTGGCCCCTTCTCGCGCGAAGCCGCCGGCGGCGTCGAGCCCGAGCCCGTTTGCGGCCCCCGTGATGATGACGACCTTGTTCTCGAAGCGCATCCCCAACTCCTGTGTTGTGCTGTTCAATTGGCCGTGTGGCCGCCATCCACGGCGATGGCCTCGCCGGTCACGAAGCTCGCCCGGTCCGAGCAGAGCCAGACGACCATCTCGGCGATTTCCTCCACCATGCCGATGCGGCCGAGCGGCATGCGGGCCAGGATCGCCTCACGCCGCCGTTCGATGCCACGGCTGGCCAGCGGCGTCTCGACATAGCCGGGGCAGATCGCGTTCACCCTTACGCCATCCTTCGCGTGGTCAAGTGCGGCGGCCTTGGTGAGGCCGATCACGCCATGCTTGGCCGCGACATAGGCCCCCGCCCGGGGCAGGGCGATCCGCCCGGCAATGGAGGAGGTGTTCACGATGGCGCCGCCGCCCGTCATGGCCGCGATCTCATGCTTCATGCAGAGAAAGACGCCCGTCAGGTTCACGTCGAGCACGCGCGCCCATTCCTGGGCCGGGATCTCGGCCAGCGGCTGCGCCTCGGCCGGTGCCACCCCGGCATTGTTGAAGGCGCAATGCAGCGCGCCAAAGCTCTTGATCGCGGCTTGCACCATCGCCGCCGCCTCTGCTTCGTCCGTCACGTCAGCGGCGATCCCGCGCGCCGCCCCCCCTGCCTGCACGATAGCAGCCGCAGTCCGCTCGGCCCCTGCCCCGTCGCGGTCGGCCACCAGCACGCGCGCCCCTTCCTCGGCCATGCGCAGCGCCGTGGCGCGGCCGATGCCGGAGGCCCCGCCCGTCACCAGCGCCACCTTGGCGGCGAGCATCACGCGCGGAAACCCTCCTTCAGGGCGCGCGCCGCGGTCTCGATCAGCACAAGCGCGGGCTTGATGATGGCGCACATGGTCAGCGCGCCGTGCAGGATGTCGGACGCGTGGTGATGCGTGACCCGCACGCCCTCCCGTTCCAATCGGGCCGCATATTCCCGCCCCTCGTCGCAGAGCGGGTCATGGCCCACCGTCAGCACGAAGGCAGGCGCGGTCCCGGCGAGCGAGGCAGCACGCAGGGGCGAGGCGCGCCAATCATTCCAGAGCGTCGCGTCGGGGATGTAGAGGTTGCGGAACCAATGCATGCCCGCCGCCACCAGCGGCAAGCCCTCGGTGAAGCGCATGTAGCTTTCATGCGTGGCCGTCATGTCGGTGGCCGGATACATCAGCAGCTGGAAGCGAAGCGGCGGCAGGGCGCCATCGCGCGACATCAGCGCCATCACCGCCGAAAGGTTGCCACCCGCGCTGTCCCCACCCACCGCAAGCCGCGCGGGATCAATGCCAAGCGCCGCCGCCTCAGCCGCCGCATAGCGCACCGCCTCGGCCACGTCGTCCACGGCGGCCGGAAAGAGGTGCTCGGGCGCCATGCGGTAATCCACCGCGAGCACGGCGCAACCCGCGGCATTGGCCAGGCTGCGGGCCAGGTGGTCATGGGTGTCGAGGTCGCCGAAGACCCAGCCGCCGCCATGGGCGAAAACCAGGCAGGGCAGAATCTCGCCGGGGGCGGCGCCGAGCGGGCGGTAAAGCCGGGCGGCCACGCCGCTCGGCAGGCGCAGGTCCCGCGCTTCCGCCACATCGGGCGAAGGCGGCTGCACCACGGCGCGGCCCCCTGCGTATTGGGCGCGGGCGGCCAGCGGCTCCATCGTCTCGAAGCGGGGACGGCCGCTCGCTTTCACCAGGTCGAGGAGGGCGATGCAATCGGGATGCAGGGGCGCGGTCACGGGCGCGCCTTGCCGATATTGAACATGCTCTCTCCTCCCTGATGTCCCTCCCGTGCAGCATGAACGAGAGGATGAGGAGGGGCAATCGGGCGGTGGGCGAGGTCGCTTCCTGGCGTGGGGTCGCGCCAACTTACGCTGGTGTGCAGGCCAAGCATTCGCCTACTTGCATCCCGAGGGCGCTCCGTTTACCGCAGGATCATCAGGGATTTTCGTATCTCTCACGAATGGAGAATTGCCTTCCATGCGCGCGTTCATCACAGGCATCACCGGTCAGGATGGTGCGTATCTGTCGAAGCTTCTCCTTGATAAGGGATATGAGGTCTTTGGCTTGGTGCGCCGCTCCAGCACCGCCGAGGTCAATGACGTTCGGCTGCGCTGGCTGGGCGTGGCTGACCGTGTAAATCTCATCGATGGGGACCTGACCGACTTATCCTGCCTGATCCGCTGCATGCGCGAGATCAAGCCCGATGAGGTCTACAATCTCGCGGCTCAGTCTTTTGTCAAATCCTCGTGGCACCAGCCCCTTCTGACCGGAACTGTGACTGGCCTGGGCGCTGGCAACATACTCGAGGCTGTTCGTCTCGAACGCCCGGAGGCGCGATTTTATCAAGCCTCCTCGTCTGAAATGTACGGGCTGATCCAGGAAGAGAAGCAAAGCGAGCGGACGCCCTTCTATCCGAGAAGCCCCTATGCCGTGGCCAAGCTCTATGCCCATTGGATGACGGTGAACTATCGGGAAAGCTTCGGCCTCTTCGCCTGTTCCGGGATTCTCTTCAATCATGAGAGCCCGCTCCGGGGCATCGAGTTCGTTACCCGCAAGATCACGGATGGCGTTGCGCGCATCAAGCTCGGCCTCGCCAAGGACCTCGCGCTGGGCAATCTCGAAGCCAAGCGCGATTGGGGGCATGCGCGCGACTATGTCGAGGCGATGTGGCTCATGCTGCAACAAGAGACACCGGATGACTACGTCGTTGCGACAGGGCGCACCGTGACCGTACGCGAGTTCTGTCGCCTTGCATTCGCCCATGTCGGGCTCGACTACCAGGAATTCGTGCGCGTTGACCCCGCCTTCATGAGACCGGCGGAGGTCGAAGTGTTGTTGGGTGACCCGGCCAAGGCGACAGCCAAGCTGGGTTGGACAGCATCGACAACCCTTGAGGAAATGACCGCCGAAATGGTGGAGGCCGACCTGGCGCGCCACCGCCGTGCTACGCGAGACTGAAGCTCGCTCGATGCCGAGTCCAGCTACCATTTTCATCACCGGCGCCAATGGGTTCGTAGGGCAACACGTTCTTGTTGCCTTGCGGCGAATTCTACCTGACGCGAAGCTCGTTGCAGGAATTCAGCATCACGGTACCGTCTGTCCGATGGCCGACGCTACAATCGACTGTGACCTGGCGAGGCTCGACCATCTGGACTCCGCTATTCGTACTGTAAAGCCTGACGCTGTTTTACATCTTGCCGCCCAAGCAGCCGTTCCTGCCTCTTTCCGCGATCCTGCAAAGACATGGCAAGTCAATCTCATGGCGACGCTTGCGCTCGGCGAGGCGGTATTGCGACACGCGCCGGCCGCGCTGTTTGTTCAAGCTTCTTCGGCAGAAGTCTATGGTTTGTCTTTCAGGACCGGAAAGGCTTTGGACGAGGATGCGCCGTTTGCGCCCGCCAACCCTTATGCAGCCTCGAAGGCCGCGGCAGATATCGCTCTAGGCGAGATGGCGCTCCGTGGCCTGCATGTCCTGCGCCTTCGCCCCTTCAATCACGTCGGTCGCGGACAGGCGGACGCCTTTGTCGTCGCGGCGTTTGCTCGCCAGATTGCCGCTATCCAGGCAGGTTTCCAGGATCCGGTCATCCGAACAGGGGCTCTCGACCGGTGGCGTGACATGCTGGATGTCAGGGATGTTGCCTCGGCCTATGCCGCCGCCCTGATGAAGGGCGCGGATATACCTGCCGGAACAGCCTTTAACATCGCCAGCGGCACACCACGGCGGATCGGGGATATTCTGAACGATCTTATATCCATGGCAAAAATCGAAGTACGAATCGAAACAGAAGCTGGCCGACTTCGCCCAACGGATGTAGAATATACGCGCGGCGATGCAACCTTGGCAGGTAATATATTAGACTGGAAGCCAGAAATCGGCTGGAATGAAACGCTGGCCGAAGTTTTGCAGGATTGGCAAGCACGAATACAGAAGACTTGACGGATCTTTACATAACTCATCGCCTTTCAGGAATGCCCATGAATATGCGGCCGCTCGATCCAGCCCGCTGATTTTTGGCCACGGCAACAGCCCACCGACGCAGCCTGACCAGCCGCGTCTGCCACAGGAGCAGGGAGCAGAACCCGCATGCTGACCGATAATTTTTTGGCCGAGCGCTGCGGTACCGTGGCAACTTCTTCTCAGGTAGAGCCTACAGGAGGATCGTTCTCCCTGTAGACGTTCGTTCAAACCCTAACGTGTCGCCGCAACCGACCCACTGTCTGCCGCCTATCGTAACGGGATTCTCAGCCTCTCTGAACGGCTCACGCGGCTTTCCCATCAACTCGAGAAGGAGGTGACCTCCACGAAGGTCTCACCGGACGATTTCCAGCGCCGCTATCCCCGGATGACCGATGATCCCGGTGTCGATGCCGCCGAGATGGGAGAGCCCGTCCAGGCGTGTGACACCGGAGATCCGGACGGTGAACGTGGACTTCCTGGAAGTCGCGCGGGGCGCGCCTCGCCGGAGTATGACGCGACCATCTTCCAGTCGAGTTTTCACCACTGCCTGGACTTCGTCGAACTCCTCCCCCTCGTACGGACGCGGGTCCTGGCGCCAACCAGCCGCCTGTTCTTCTTCACCGAGCCGGCTTTCCCGGGCTGCCCGTTTGACTGGGGGTATGCGGACAGACGGCGAGTCTCTCTGTGCCATCACCATCAACAAGTGGTGCGAACTGGGCTTTGACCAGGGCTTCTTCCCCCAGATGCCGCACGAAGCGTGTCTCTTCGCCACGGTCGGGGCCGCGATCCCGGGTGTCATCGGGAAGGCATGGATCGCCACAACGGCGCAGCTTGGCCTGCCGTTTGGATTGGTCATCCAGCCCTCCTGCCATAACGCCACCTTCCATGCGGCAGGAGATGCGGAATTCGGCCGGTTCCTGCGCGACTACAATGTGCTTTCCTTGCCGAAGGGATTGCGCTGAAATGCATTCGCCTCGATAGGAACGATGGAAGAGAGACCCCATCACGGTGCCCGCCCGTGTGGCGATCAATCAGCACAACGCTGCCGGCCCTGAACGCGGATTCCGAGGTAACTGAAATGGATCAAGAGGCCATCCACTTGCCCGACCCCATGGCCCGCATGGAGTTTACGGGAGAGCGCTACGTATCTGGCCTGCTCGGCAACATCGGGAACGAGCATTATCATCGGTACCTTTTCGCGCTCAATCTCTGCCGCGGGAAGGACGTCCTCGATGTCGCTTCCGGCGAAGGCTATGGCTCCGCCCTTCTGGCGTCGGTTGCGCAGTCCGTGGTGGGGGTGGACATTGATGAAGCCTCCGTCGCTTTCGCTACGAAATCCTATGTGCGGGCTAATCTTGCCTACCGCACCGGAAGCGTGCTGGCCCTGCCAGTTGCCGATGCGAGCGTCGACATCGTCGTGTGCTACGAGACCCTGGAGCACGTTGCGGAACACGAAACGCTGCTCAGCGAAGTGATGCGCGTCTTGCGCCCTGAGGGCATGTTCATCGTCTCTACGCCAGACCGGCGCGTCTATTCCGAGGAGTATGATCACCACAACCCGTTCCACCTCAAGGAACTGAACCGCGAGGAATTGGACGCTTTCCTGCGGCAGCGCTTTGCCCATGTTCGTGTGTATGAGCAGCAAGTGATTGAGGGCTCGGTGCTGGCGAGCCGTGCAAGCGACGCGGTTGGGGTCGTGAGCTTTTCGACCGCCGACGGCTCCCGATTCCACCACCTGGAGGGACTGCCTCGCGCACCCTACCTCGTTGCCGTGGCGACGCCCCACCCCATCACGCTGCCGGCGGCGAGCCTGCTAAGCGGCCTCCCGACTGACGCGACGCTCGCGCATGATGAGCGGAACCAGATTCGAGCCCTCGCCGCGGGAGAGCGGCAGCGTTCCGTCGAGCAGGAGAGGCTGCACACGCAAGAGGAGCTCACGGCCGCGAAAGCCCAGCTTGAGACAGTCAAATCGCAGCTTGAAGCAACCGAGGCCAGACTTGAGGCGGCCGAGGCGCACCAAGCCCTGCGCGAGGCGCAGTTCGCCGGGCACATCGAGGCCATCCGCACCTCGACGAGCTGGCGCCTGACGGGACCGATACGCGTTCTGGTCCGGTCCATCCGCAAGATCGCGCGATGACGATGGTCGAAGCTGGCCGGCTCGACATGACTGATGCCCAGGAAGGGCTCGCGACCACGAGCTGGGCCTTCTAAGATACGGCTGCGCTGGAAGTTTCGAACATCATTCTCAACTACAGCCAGCCCGAGCTGACGAAGACCTGCATTCAGAAATTTCGAATGTACACTAGCAGGCACCGCCACGAAATTTCGTGGTGAACAACGGCTCGTCGCCCGAGAAATACGCCCCGCCTCGCAAGCTGGATGGCCCGGGCCGGAGTCTTCCGGCTCGACGTGAACCGTCTCCCCGGGGATGGCAACAATGTCGGCGCCGAAGCGGCGCTGGCCGAATACGCGCCCTTTCTCAACAGCGACGCCTTTGTGACCTCCGGTTGGCTCGAACCGGTGATGGCGCGCCTCGAAGGCCACCGGCGGCTGGGGGCGGTTTTGTGGGGCCCGATGGCGTCGTGCTGCAGGTCGGGAAGTCGGGTGCCCATGCGCATGCGGACGTATCGCGGGACCAGATTGTGGGCTGCTGCCCAGCCGCCTGCCTTCTGGTTCCCCGCGACCTTCTTGCTCAAGATCGGCGGCTCCAAATACGGTTATGAGCGGGCCTACTGCGAGGCTCCGGATTTCTGCTGCGAGATCGCGGCGTGCGGACTGCTTGTGGGTTGTTGCGACGCGTCGCGTGTGGTCCGCATCGGCAACGCCACGCCATCGACGCATCGCCAATCACCTGGGCTCACCAACATCATCGAGGTCAACCGCGGTCAGTTCCTCAGTCGCTGGGGAGCCTGCAAGCATTTCGGCATCAGCGTGCTGGAGGCGATGAGCCATGGGATGGCTCGCTTCGCCGTTGCGAATGGCGGGCCGTCTTCCTTCATGCGGGACGGTGCGACCGGCTATCGCTGTCGCGGGCTGGACGAGCTGCAAGCCCGGGTCATGGCCGCCCTGAACGCGCCCGGACAGCCCAGGATGGTGCGACGTGGCGGCCTTAGCCGCGCGCGGCTTCGCCGGGGATGTTTTCGCGGAACGTTGGCGGCGGCTCGGCTCAACCTCTCTCGATGCGCCACGCGGCCTTGTGGTCTGAGCGCTGGTCGACATGGCGCTGAGGGCTCTCCGCCCGCGGATATCGCTGCACCAGCGATGGCCTGCCTCGCCCCCATGCTCGGCATGTGCCTCGCCCCTCGGCACCACCTCATCGATTGCGAGTTGCGGGAGCAGAAACCTCTCCATCACGTCGTGACGCTCGCCGCGCCATCACCTGGCCCGGGTGACCACCCCATGATTAGGCGAGCAGAACCGAGTAATCGCTTGAAGCGACGCGGGGAGATGTGATTTTGGATGTGAGAGAGGTGCCGCCATGCCCCATGCCGCCGTTCCTGCTGGTGACCGCCCGGAAGCAGCGACTGTTGCCGCTTTGGTCATCTGCCAGCTTGTTCGATGACACCTGAGCTTAGCCACGCGCCTTCCATGCATCGCGCCCCGCCCCTCGTCATCTGCCTCGGCAATGTCGTGGCGGATCACGTCTTCCGCGTGGATGACGTGCCACAGCCGCCGGCCAAGGCGCAGGCGCGGGGCTACAAGCTTTCGATCGGCGGCATGGCCGCGAATGCGGCCATCGCCGTGGCACGGCTCGGCGGCCGCGCCGCCTTCTGGGGCCGCGTGGGCGATGATCCCAACGCCTCGCTGCTGACCGATGGCTTGCGGGAGGAGGGTGTCGACCTCACAGGCCTGCATGTCTTCCCTGGCGCGCGCAGCCCGGTCTCGGCCGTGCTGGTGGACCGCTTCGGGGAGCGCGCCATCCTGGGCTTCCGCGGTGAGGGCCTCGGCACCGACCCCGCCTGGCTGCCGCTTGAGATGATGCGGGGCGCCAGCGCCCTTCTTTGCGATCCACGCTGGCCGGAGGGTGCGGCCGCCGCACTCGCCGCCGCCGAGGCCGCCGACATCCCGACCGTGCTGGATGGCGAGCGCAGCGAGACGCGCCTCCTGCTCGATCTCGTCCCCCGCGTCCGCTACGCGATCTTCTCGGCGACCGGGCTCAACAACTACGCGCCCGGCCAGCGCATCCCCGAGGCGCTGCGCCGCGCCGCCTCCGAGGGTGTCACACGCATGGCGGCAGTCACGCGCGGCGAGGACAGCACGCTCTGGCTGATGCGCGGCGAGACCAAACCGCGCGAGATGAAGGCCTTCAAGATCGAGGCGCGGGACACGACCGGGGCGGGGGACGTGTTCCACGGCGCCTTCGCGCTGGCCATGGCGGAGGGGATGGCGGTGGAGGACGGGCTGCGTCTCGCCAGCGCCTCGGGCGCGTTGCGCGCGCGCGACGGAGCCACCGCCCGCCGCGCCGAGGTGGAGCGCTTCATCGCGGAATATCCCAGCGCCTGAGATGGCCGCTTCCGGGCGGTGCCACATTCATGCCACACTCCAGCATCGCCCATGGAATCAGGACCGCGCCCCCAGTGAACGACGCCACCGCCGCCCCGCTTCCCCCCGCCCAGGCTTCCTCCGAGGACATCTCCACGCCCCGCCCCGACGGCCAGGCGATGCGCGATGCCATCCTGCGCAAGCTGACCTACGACCTCGGCAAGAGCCGCGCCGGCGCGCTCGACCGCGACTGGTTCATGGCAA
>JAIYCD010000335.1 GCA_027488195.1 Acetobacteraceae bacterium
GCCAATTCGCCGGAGCTGCCGGGGCCGAAGATCGTGAAGGCGACGCCCACATGGTAGCGGAAGCCCCGGAATTCGACGGGGTCGAGCGTGATGCGCAGGCCCGGTGCGCGCGCCGCGATGGCCTCGATGATGCGGGCCGCATTCTCGGCGATGGCGCGGGCCGCCTCGGGCAGATCGGCCTCGCGCAGGACCGCCAGCGCGTGGGCGGCGGGGCCGGCGGCGGCCAGCAGGCGGGGCAGCAGCAGGGCGACGGGGCCGGCGCCCTCGGCCAGTGCGGCCACGGCGGCGGCATCCTTGCGGTCCAGCGCGCGAACCAGGCGCTGGGCCAGCGCGTCCCCGATGCCGGCCGCGTCCAGCAGGGCCTGGGCCATGCGGGGCAGCGTCACGTCGAGCGTGATGCCGGTGACCCCCACACGGGCCAGCGCCTCGGCCGCGACCAGGGCCACCTCGGCATCGGCCTCGGGCGCGGCACCGCCGATGAGTTCGACTCCGGCCTGGGCCAGCTGGCGGGAGGGGGCAAGCTCGCTGCCGCGCACCCGCAGAACCTGGCCGGCATAGCAGAGCCGCAAGGGCCGGGCCTGGAGGCCGAGGCGCGTCGCGGCAATCCGGGCCACCTGCGGCGTTGTGTCCGCGCGCAGCCCCATCATGCGCTGGCTGACGGGGTCCATCAGGCGGAAGGTCTGCTCGGCCACGGCTGCGCCCGAGCCGCCCAGCAGGCCTTCCTCGAATTCGAGGAGCGGCGGCTTCACGCGCTCATAGCCGTAGCGGGCGAAGCCCTCCATCAGCGCCTCGATGAGGGCCGCCTCCCGCTCCGCCTGGGGCGGCAGCAGGTCCATCAGCCCGGCCGGCAGCAGCCCGGGCGGGGTGGTCAGGGAGGATCCGTCATTCATGCGGTTACCATCTGTGACAGGGGGGATGCTGACCGGCAAGATGCCGGCATGGCATGGGTGACCCTCAGAGGAGTTTCCATGAAACGTCGCGCCGTGCTGACCCTGCCCCTGATGCTCGCCGCCTGCGACATTGATCCTGTGACGGATTACCTCGGCGGCTTCGGCGACCCGGTGCGCGGCGCGGCCCTGTTTGCCCCGCGCAACCTGGGTGACACCTCGCGCTGGCAGGGCGACCCCGCCGGGGCGGCCATGGCCACGGCACAGCTGGAATTCCTGGCCCGCAGCTTCCGCGACAACCCGCTCTACAGCGTGAACAGCACCCCCGCGACCAGCCAGACCCTGCAATCCGCGGTCGCCGAGATGCGGGCCACGCTCGGCATCGCGCCCAATGCCCGCAACGCCGATGTGGAAATCCTGCTGCGCCGCGCCAGCGTGGCGCTGCGCGAGGGCAGCCAGGCGCAGGCGCTGGCCGCGCTGACCGGCCCCAACTTCACCGTCCCGCCGGAGGAGGTGCTGCGCCGCCTGGCTGGTCTGCCGCGCCTGCCCATCGTGGCGGCGGCGGCGGGCATGGCGGCGAATGAGATCAGCCCGGGGCGGCGGAGCTAGGCTTCCCAGGCCTCGGGCGGGATCACCCAGGGCAGGTCGGTGTCCTCGGGGCGGGCGCCGGCGGCGGTGATCAACGCATGCGCCTGGCCGCGATGATGCGTCTGGTGATTGAACATGTGGGTGATGAGCAGCCAGCGCGGGCGCCGCATCTCCTGCCCCGTGGCGCCGCTGAACCAGGTGAGGTCGCCCTCGAGATCCGTGGGCGTGAGGCGCGCGGCCCAGGCCTCGATGCGGGCGTCGGCCTCAGCCCGGCGGGCGGTGAGTTCCGCCCAGCCGGCGATCCAGCCGGCGCTGCCGGGGATGCCGACGGGCGGGCGGTCCCAGCCATCGAAGCGATGCATCCACATGCTGTCGCCCCAGACGAGGTGGCAGAGCGTGCCCTGGATGCTGCCGAAGAAGGCGCCGCGATCGGCGCGGCGGGCCGTGTCATCGAGTGTGTCCGCCGCCCGGTAGAGGCGGCGGTTCATCTCGGCATTATAGGCCGCCATGGCGCGGGCCCAGGCGGGCGTGATCATGGTGGGGGCGGGCCGCTCAGGCCTCGCCCACGCAATCCAGCATGGCGGCGTCCAGCGCCTCGGCCGGTGCCTTGCCGCCCCAGAGGACGAACTGGAAGGCGGGGAAGAAGCGCTCGCACTCGGTCAGCGCGATGTCCACCATGTCCTCCAGGGATTCGGCCGAGGCGCCAGGGGCGCCGCGCAGCAGCACCGCATGGCGGAAGACCGGCACGCCCTCATCGCTCTCCAGGCCGAAATGGCCGATCCACAGGCGCTCATTGGCCAGGGCCAGCAATTCGAAGAGGGGGCCGCGGCGCGTATCCGGCACCTTCACATCGAAGGCGCAGGAGAAATGCATGGCGCTGATCTCGGGCGACCAGGAGAAGAAGAGGGTGTAGTTGCACCATTTGCCCGGGGCTTCGGCCGCCATCTCGCCATCCGAGCGGCGCTCGAAGGTCCAGTCATTGGCGATGACGATCTGTTCGAGCACATCGAGCGGGTTGGTGGCGCGTTCTTCCCCAACCTCGGCCAGCATTCCGGACATGTGGCACTCCCCAGGCACCCCGTTGCGAACACCCGCCGGGCCCCGGGCGGGCCATGGCGCGTGGGTGGCGGGACCCTGACGACCCGGCGCCTGCCCCCGAAGGCCCCCCTTGTCCTAGGGATTGGGGTGTGACGCCTCGCCTACCACCACCACTAGGGTATGGCACCGTGAATCCGCGCCGCAAGTCCTTCGGTCAAGAAGAAGTTGTGAATAACTCGGATCAATCCACCGGCAGGAAGATGAAAGCCACAGCCATGACGAGGCATCCCATCGCGGCGAAGTAGGTCCAGCGCAGTTGCTCGCCCAGGAACATCACGCTGAAGACGGCGAAGACGCCGAGCGTGATCACCTCCTGCATCACCTTCAATTGCTGGCCGGTGAAGGCGCCCGAGGCATAGCCGATGCGATTGGCCGGCACCGCCAGGCAATACTCGAAGAAGGCGATCCCCCAGGAGACCAGCACGGCCACATAGAGCGGCCAGGCCGGCGCCTTGAGATGGCCGTACCAGGCGAAGGTCATGAGGATGTTGCTGCCGATGAGCAGCAGGGGGGTCAGCCAATAGGCGCTCATGGTTCGGGCATGACCCCCAGCGGTTGGGCTTGGCGCGGCGCCGGCGGCAGCTTCTTCAACAGCCAGAGCATGATGCAGAGCGCGGGCAGGGCGGCCGCCGTCGTCATCAGGAAGAAGTTGGTCCAGCCCAGCGCCTCGGCCCATTGGCCGGACCAGGCGCCCAGGAAGCGGAGCGGCACGGCGGCGAGCGAGGAGAGCAGCGCGTATTGCGTGGCGCTGAAGGCCCGGTTGGTGAGGCCCGTGAGGTAGGCGACGAAGGCGGCATCGGCCAGGCCATCGGTGAAGTTCTCGACGCCCACCTGGGCATAGAGCATGCCGATATCCCGCCCCGACCAGTACAGCACGACATACATGAGGTTGGAGAGCATCTGCAGCAGGCCCGTGATCACCAGGGCCCGCCCCACGCCGATCCGCGCCACGAAGAAGCCGCCCGCCAGCACGCCGGCGAGCGACATGACCAGGCCGAACACCACCGCCACCTGCGCCACATCGCCGCGGGTGAAGCCGATGGCGCGGTAGAAGGGCGGCGTCATGATGCCGGCCAGCGCCTCGCCGAGCTTGAACAGGACCACGAAGAGCAGGATGGCCAGCCAGTACCGCCGCCGCGTGAAATCCACGAAGGGGTCCACGACGGCGAGCTTCATCCGGCGCGGCCAGGACATGGCCTCGCGCGGGGGCGCTGCGGGTTCGGGCGCGAAGAGCACCGCCAGGAAGCCGATGGCGACCAGCCCCGCGCAATAGGCGAAGGCGCCGGACCAGCCGACCAGCCCGACCATGCCCAGCGCCCCCGCATTGGCCGCAAGGAGCGCGAAGCGATAGCCCCAGACATAGCAGGCGAAGCCATAGCCCTGCTCCTGCTCCTCCAGGATCTCGATGCGGTAGGCGTCGATCACGATGTCCTGGCTCGCTGACAGGAAGGCAACGAGGACCGCGACCGCCGCCGTCAGCCAGGCAGCACTGGCCGGGTCGGTGAAGCCGAGTGCCAGGATGGCCACCACGAGCGGCGGCTGGATGCTGGCCAGCCAGCCGCGCCTGCGCCCCAGCCGCCGCAGGAAGGGCGGGGAGGCGTGGTCCATCACGGGTGACCACAGGAATTTCAGCGAATAGGCGAGGCCGATCAGCGCCGTGAAGCCGATCGCGGCCAGCGAGATGTTCGACTCGGAAAACCATTGCCGGAGCACGAAGCCCGTGAGTGGCAGCGGCACCCCGGCGGCGAAGCCCAGGGCCAGCATGATCAGGAAGCGGCGGTCGCGGAACAGGATCAGCATGGGGCAAGGCTACCGGCCCGGCGCGCGCGCCGCTACATCGGTTGCGATGGACATCACCCGCTTCTTCCTGATCCGCCACGCGCTCGTCGAGCCTTCGGCACGTGCCATGCTCTACGGCAACATGGATGTGGCGCTCTGCGACGCCGCGCTGCGGGAGGAGGCGGCGCTGTATCGCTGGCTGGCCGCCCGCCTGCCGCGTCCGGCGCGCTGGGTGGTGACGCCGCTCAGCCGCACCCGGGCCACCGCCGCCGCCATCTTCGCCGCGGGGTACCCCGCACAGCCCCTGGTGGTCGAGCCCGACATGGCCGAGCAGTCGCTCGGCGAATGGCAGGGCATCACCCATGAGGCGCTGACCGAGCGGCTGCGCCAGCCACCCCACCCCTTCTGGCCGCATGCCGCGGCCGAGCGCCCGCCCGGCGGCGAAAGCGTGGATGACGTGCGCGAGCGGGTGGGGCCGGTCCTCGAAGGCCTGGCCGCGAGCCTGCCGGGGCAGGACGTCGTGATGGTGGCACATGGCGGCACCATCCGCGCCGCGCTCTCCCATGCGCTGAAGCTGGACGGGCACCAGGCGCTGACCTTCTCGGTGAAGAACCTCTCGCTGACGCGGATCGAGAAGCACGGGGCGGATTGGCGCGTCATCTCGGTGAATGAGGAGCCCTGGCTGATGGAAAACCCGACGCCGCCCTGAAGCCGCCACACCGGCCCTGTTGAAAGCCCTTCCGGCGCGGCCAACGGCTCGTTAGAATCGTGGCACTGCGAAGGGTTATCGGGGGAAGCTCATGCGCTTTGTCATTCTGGCCGCTGCGGCGGCGCTGCTTTCGGCCTGCGCCGGCTCTCCTCAGGGGAATGCGCCGCAATCCCTGGTGGATCGCTCGGCGCTGACCGTGCAGGACATCCTCTCCACCGAAAATGACCGGCTCGATGCGGCCAGCGTGCTGCGACGGGCGCGCGGCGCGGTGGTTTGCCCGCAGAGCTTCCGCGCCGCCTTCTTCGCCGGCGGCTCGGGCGGGAATTGCGTGATGGTCGGGCGTGACGCCGCGGGCTCCTGGTCCTCGCCGGCCTTCTACGCCGTGGGCTCGGGCAGCCTCGGCTTCCAGGCCGGCATCCAGGACAGCCAGACATTGCTGTTGCTGATGAATGACCGTGCCCTGAACGCGATGATCGACCGCCAGTTCAAGTTCGGCGCCGATGCCTCGCTCGCCATCGCGCATCTGGGCGGCTCGGTGGAGGGGGCGACCACCACGGCGCTGGGCGCCGACATCC
>JAIYCD010000274.1 GCA_027488195.1 Acetobacteraceae bacterium
AACGTCTCGACCACGCGGCCCGTGACGACCCGCCCGGCCACGCCCCCACGGGCCACGCAGGCGGCGCCGGCGGCGAACCGGCCGCGCCCCCCCGCCGCGCAACCGGCCCCCGCCACCCGCCCGGCCCCGGCCCGTGCGCCGGCGCGCACCACCCAGGCCCCGCCCGCCCCACGGCCGCAACAGGCGCAGGCGCAGCAGGTCGCCCGCAACGGGAACTGAAGCCGGCAAATCATCACGGTTCATGGCTTGTCGCCTGGGGCTTGGGCGTGGCAACAGTGGAAGTGTTGTCTTTCAGGGAACACACCCGATGTCCAAGCCGCTCAAGAAGGCTGTCCTGCCCGTCGCTGGCATGGGGACGCGCTTCCTGCCCGCCACCAAGGCGCTGGCGAAGGAGATGCTGCCCGTCGTGGACCGCCCGCTGATCCAATACGCGGTGGATGAGGCGCGCGCCGCCGGCATCGAGCAGTTCTGCTTCGTCACCGGCCGCGGCAAGACCAGCATCGTCGAGCATTTCGATGTCGCGTATGAGCTGGAAAAGACGCTCGAGGAGCGCAACAAGACCGAGATCCTGAACGAGCTGCGCGGCCTCGCCATCACGCCGGGCAGCCTGCTCACCGTGCGCCAGCAGGTGCCGCTCGGCCTTGGCCACGCCATCTGGTGCGCCCGCGCCTTCATCGGCGACGACCCCTTCGCCATCCTCCTGCCCGATGACCTCATGCAGTGCGAGACGCCCTGCATCGGCCAGCTCGCAGAGGCCTATGCCGAGACCGGCGGCAATGTCGTCGCCATCGAGGAAGTGCCGATGGAGCGCGTCAACAAGTATGGCGTGCTCGACATCGAGAAGGATATGGGCCGCCTCGTCTCCGTGAAGGGCCTGGTCGAGAAGCCGCCCATCGACAAGGCGCCGTCGAACCTCACCATCATCGGCCGCTACGTGCTGATGCCCGAGGTGATCGGCCACCTCGCCAAGATGGAGAAGGGCTCGGGCGGTGAGATCCAGCTGACGGACAGCATGGCCAAGCTGATCGGCACCCAGCCCTTCCACGGGCTGCGCTACGAGGGCCGCCGCTTCGATTGCGGCGACAAGGTGGGCTATCTGGAAGCGCAGATCGCCTTCGCCCTCGCCCGCGCCGACATCGCGCCCGCCGTGCGGGATTTCCTGAAGACCTACACGTGAGCGCTGGCCGGTGAGGGCCCTTCGCGTGACGGCATCGCGGCACGGCATCGAAGAATCCGCGCGCATGGCGCGCGGCGCCGCCCAACCGGGCTCCCGGCCGGGCGCATCCGCAGCGCGGCGAAGGCAAGGCGGCGGCGCCGCCGCCCGCCGTTTGAGGGCATAGAAACATGAAGATCGCGATGATCGGCGCGGGCTATGTCGGCCTCGTCTCGGGCGCCTGCTTTGCCGAGTTCGGCGTGGATGTGGCGGTGGTCGACACCGACCCCGCGAAGATCGAAGCGCTGAAGGCCGGCCGCATCCCCATCTATGAGCCGCGCCTCGATCACCTCGTCACCGACAATGCGCGCGAGGGGCGCCTCACCTTCACCACCGACCTCGACGAGGCTGTGGCCGGCGCCGAGGCCGTCTTCCTCGCCGTCGGCACGCCGACGCGGCGCGGCGATGGCCATGCCGATCTCAGCTACGTCTTCGCCGCCGCCGAGCAGGTGGCGCGCGCGGCCCGCGGCCCGCTGGTGCTGGTGACGAAATCCACCGTGCCGGTCGGCACCGGGCGCGAGGTGAAGCGCCGCGTGAAGGCGGCCCGGCCCGACCTCGACATCGCCGTTGCCTCCAACCCGGAATTCCTGCGCGAGGGGGCCGCCATCGGCGATTTCATGCGGCCCGACCGCATCGTGATCGGCATCGAGGAAGGCGAGGCCGGCCGGCGCGCCGAGGCGGTGCTGAAGCGCCTCTACCGCCCGCTCTACCTGATCGAGACGCCGATCGTCGCCACCGGCCTGGAGACGGCCGAGATCATCAAATACGCCGCCAATGCCTTCCTCGCGATGAAGATCAGTTTCATCAACGAGGTGGCCGATCTCTGCGAGAAGGCCGGCGCCGATGTGCAGCAGGTGGCGCGCGGCATCGGCCTCGATGGCCGCATCGGCCGCAAGTTCCTGCATGCGGGGCCTGGCTATGGCGGCTCCTGCTTCCCGAAGGACACGCTGGCCTTCGCCCGCACCGGCCAGGATCTGGGTGCGCCGCTGCGCCTGGTCGAGGCGACCATCGCTGTGAATGACGGCCGCAAGATCGCCATGGCGGATCGCGTGATCCAGGCCTGCGGCGGCAGCGTGGCCGGCAAGACCATCGCCGTGCTGGGGCTGACCTTCAAGCCCGAGACGGACGACATGCGCGACGCGCCCTCGCTCGAGATCGTGCCCAAGCTCGCCGCCGCCGGCGCCGTGATCCGCGCCTTCGACCCGCAGGGCATGCATTTCGCGAAGCCCCTGCTGCCGGCCGCCGTGCATTACGCCAACAACGCGCTGGACGCCGTGGCCGGCGCCGAGGCGGTGGTGGTGCTCACCGAGTGGAACGAGTTCCGCAACATCTCGCCCGAGAAGCTGGCGGGCGCCATGGCTGGGCGCGTCATGCTCGACCTGCGCAACATCTACGACCCCGCCGCGATGCGTGAGGCGGGCTTCACCTATTCCTCGATCGGACGACCCTAATGGCCGCTTTCTCCCACCAGTTCGACAAGACCTCGCTGCGCGAATACGACATTCGCGGCATCGTGGGGCAGACGCTGAACCCGGCGGATGCCTTCGCCATCGGGCGCGTCTTCGGCACCATCATCGCGCGTTCGGGCGGGCACCGCGTGGCGGTGGGCTGGGATGGCCGCCTCTCCTCGCCCGAGCTGCAGATGCACCTGGTGAATGGCCTGGTCGCTTCCGGCATGGAGGTGATCCGGGTCGGCTGCGGGCCGACGCCGATGCTCTACTTCGCGAGCTATGACCAGAAGGCCGATGGCGCGGTGATGCTGACCGGCAGCCACAACCCGCCGAACTATAACGGCTTCAAGATGATGATCGGCAAGAAGCCCTTCTTCGGCAAGGACATCCAGACGCTGGGCGCCATGGCGGCCGCGGGTGATGTCGTGCCCGAGGCGAAGGGCACCGCGCGCGACGTGGATGTGAGCGAGAGCTACATCGCCCGCATGGTCCAGGATTACGCGGGCGGGCCCAGGACGCTGAACGTGGTCTGGGACCCCGGCAATGGCTCGGGCGGCGCCATCACCGAGCGGATGGTGAAGCGCCTGCCCGGCAAGCATGTCGTCATCAATGGCGAGATCGACGGCAACTTCCCGAACCACCACCCCGACCCGACCGTGCTCAAGAACCTCGAGCAGATCATCGCCCGCGTGAAGGAAGAGGGCGCCGATCTCGGCATCGCCTTCGATGGCGACGCGGATCGCATCGGCGTGGTGGATGGCGAGGGGCACATGCTCTTCGGCGACCAGCTCCTGGTGGTGCTGGCGCGGGACGTGCTGAAGACCCATCCGGGTGCCACCATCATCGCCGATGTGAAGGCGAGCCAGGTGCTGTTCGACGAGGTGGCGAAGGCCGGCGGCCAGCCGCTCATGTGGAAGACCGGCCACAGCCTCATCAAGCAGAAGATGGCCGAGACCGGCTGTCCGCTGGCGGGCGAGATGTCCGGCCACACCTTCTTCGCGGACAAGTGGTACGGCTTCGACGACGCGCTCTATTCCGGCATCCGCCTGCTCGACATCCTCGCCCGCAGCCCCGAGACGCTGGCTGAGATGCGCGCCGCCCTGCCCCAGGTGCTGAACACCCCCGAGCTGCGCTTCAATTGCGACGAGACCCGCAAATTCGAGGTGATCGAGGAGGTCCGCGCCCGCCTCGCCACCGAGGGCGCCCAGGTCCAGGCGGTGGATGGCGTGCGCGTCCTCAGCGAGGATGGCTGGTGGCTGCTGCGCGCCTCCAACACCCAGGCCGTGCTGGTCGCCCGCTGCGAGGCCAAGACCGAAGCGGGGCTGGAGCGGCTGAAGGCCCAGCTGGTGCGGCAGTTGGAGGCATCCGGCCTCGAAGCGCCGGATTTTTCGGGAGAGAATGCGGGGCACTGACCCCCGCCGCCCTCCCGCTGCCACTTTTTTAACAAAATCGCAGCGTTTGCGACTTGTTACGGACCCAGTACCGGACTTACATGGCTGTTCTCCAACCGGAGTGGTCGGGCATGCAGGTCCAAGGTGATCCGAGGCAGGAAAGCGCCGCCCAGGCGCGGCCCATCTCACGCGCCAGCCGCTGGCGCGAGGCGGCCGATCTGCTCCGCTTCAGCCTGGAAGCCGCCGCCGTGTCCGGCGCCATCGTCATGACCGCCTGGGCCTTCTCCGGCACCGGTTGACGCCTTCCGCTCCGGGTCCCCAATCTATGTCCGGCAGCCGGACGAATCATGAAGCCGGCGTCATTGGAGGATGCCGGATCCATGTTGTCCCGCCGTAGCCTGACCCTCGCTTTCCTCGCCGCACCCGCCGTGGCGCGCGCCCAGGCCTGGACCCCCACGGGCCCCATCCGCATCGTCGTCCCCTTCCCGGCCGGCGGCACCACCGACATCCTGGCCCGCCTCTACGCCCAGCGCCTGACCGAGACGATGGGCGTCTCCGTCGTCGTGGAAAACCGGGGCGGCGCCGGCGGCTCCATCGGCTCCGACGTCGTGGCCAAGGCGGCACCCGATGGGCAGACGCTGCTCTTCCACAACCTCACCTTCAGCACCACCACCGCCGCGCTGGAATTCGCGAACCGCGCGCCCCATTCCATCGAGCGCGACTTCGCCCCCATCACCATGGGCGCCAATGTGCCGATGATGCTGCTGGTCCATCGCGACGTGCCGGCCCGCACCATCACCGAATTCGCCGTCTGGGCCCGCGCCCAGCCCACGGCACCCTTCTATGGCTCGACCGGCCCCGGCAGCACCATCAACCTGATGGGCGAGGTGCTGAAGCGCGACGGCCAATTCCCCATGGACCACGTCCCCTTCCGCGGCGCTGCCCCCCTGGTGCAGGACATGCTGGCCGGCCGCATCCAGTTCGGCGGCGATCAGCTCTCTTCCTCGCTCCAGCACATCCGCGGCGGCGCGCTGCGCCCCATCGGCACGCTGGCCTCCAGCCGCGCCTCCGCCCTGCCCGATGTGCCGACGGTGCGCGAGCAGGGCTTCGCCAATGCCGAGATGCTCGGCTGGAACGGCTTCTTCGCCCCCGCCCGCACGCCCGAGGCCGTGCTCACCCGCCTGCACGCCGAGATCGCCGCCGCCGCCCGCCACCCGCCCGTGGCCTCGCGCATCCAGGAGCTGGGCGCCGAGCCCGGCGGCAATTCCAGCGCCGAGTTCACCCAGCAGGTCCATGCGCAGATCGCCGCCATGCGGCCGCTCGTGCAATCCCTGCAGATGCGGGTCGAATGATGCAGCGCCGTTCGCTCCTCGCTGCCCCGATCCTGGCCGCGCCGCTGGTCGCCCGCGCGCAAGCCTGGACGCCGAACGGCCCGATCCGCGTCGTCGTCCCCTTCGCCGCCGGCGGCACCACCGACATCCTGGCCCGCCTCTATGGCAACCGGCTCAGCGAGACGCTGGGCGTGCCCGTCCTCGTGGAGAACCGGGGCGGCGGCGGCGGCTCGATCGGCGCCGATGTGGTCGCAAAGGCGAACCCCGACGGCCAGGTGCTGCTCTTCCACAACTCCACCTTCTCCTCGACCAGCGCCGTGATGGAGTTCCAGAACCGCGCCATCCACTCGATCGAGCGCGACTTCGCCCCCATCAGCCTGGGCGCCCTGGTCCCGACGGTGGTGATGGTCCACCCCTCGGTGCCCGCCACCACCGTGCCCGAATTCATCGCCTGGGCCCGCCTGCAGCCCAGCCCGCCCTTCTACGGCTCCACCGGCCCCGGCAGCGCCGGCCACCTCGTCGGCGAAGTCCTGAAGCGCGACGGCAATTTCCAGATGGAACACGTGCCCTTCCGCGGCGCCTCGCTCCTCATGCAGGATCTGATGGTGGGCCGCATCCAGTTCGGCGGCGACCAGCTTTCCACCGGCATCCCGCATATCCGCGCGGGTGCCGTGCGCCCCATCGCCATCCGCTCCACCACGCGCAACCGGCTGATCCCCGAGATCCCGACGGTGCGCGA
>JAIYCD010000149.1 GCA_027488195.1 Acetobacteraceae bacterium
AGCCACAACCCACAAGCCACAAGCCACAAGCCACAAGCCACAAGAGAAATAATAACAAAAAGACCGATATAAGCCAGTTAATGATAAATCTTTATTATAATTTACCTTCTCTCTTTGAATGCAATTTGAACAATCGCTCGTCCTTCGACGCAGAAAGGCCATACATTTTTTACGACACAAGAATTATATGCGATACCCTACTTGCCAGGACGGGTGGCCCGGCCGGTGACGACCGTGCCGGCACCGAACTTGTCGCGGAGCGCCTCGATCGCCCGCCACTTGGCCGCCCGCCTGGGCGCAGTGGGATCGGCGAGGTCGCCGCGATCCGCATCGGCCGCCGGGCAGAGCGGGGCCGCGCCCAGGCCCAGCAGGCGGAAGCGCGTTCCATCCGCCGCGCGGGCCAGCATGGGCCGGGCGGCATCGAACAGGGTTTCGGGCAGCAGGGTCGGGCCTGGCAGGCGCGCGCTGCGGGTCAGGCTCTCGAAGCCCGCGGTCTTGAGCTTCAGCACCACGCCCCCGGCCGAGAGCCCCTTCCCCGCCAGGCGTGCAGCCAGCTTCTCGCACATGCGCCACAGCACCGATTCCAGGCCGGGCAAATCGGCCAGGTCTTCGTCGAAGGTGGTCTCGGCGCTGACGGATTTGGTCTCGCGCTCCGGGTTCACCGGCCGGTCATCCTCGCCGCGGGCACGGGCGGCGAGCGCCGGGCCATCGGCGCCGAGCCGTGCCATGGCGGCCTTGGGGTCGAGGGCGGCCAATTGGCCGAGGCGCGTGATGCCCGCCGCTTCCAGCCGCCGCGCCGCCGCCGGCCCGATGCCCGGCAGCAGGCCGACCCGCTGTGGGGCAAGCCACGCCGCGGCCTCGCCCCCGCCGATCACGGCAAAGCCGCGCGGCTTGTCGCGGCCCGCCGCCAGCTTCGCCATCAGCCGGTTGGCGGCGAGGCCGATGGAGATGGTCACCCCCACCTCCCGCTCTACGTCGCGCGCGAGGCGCGCCAGCGTCACGGCGGGCGGCGCCTTGTGCAGGGCCTCTGTGCCCGAGAGGTCCAGCACGGCCTCATCGATGGAGAGGGGCTGCACCAGCGGCGTCAGCGCCTCCATCATCGCGCGGATGCGGGCCCCTTCCTTCGCGTATTTGCCAATGTCGGGCTTGATGACGACCGCGTCCGGGCAGGCGGCCAGCGCCTTGAACATCGGCATGGCGCTGCGGATGCCGTAGCCGCGCGCGATATAGCAGCAGGCGGCCACCACCCCGCGCCGCCCACCACCCACCAGCACGGGCTTGCTGGCGAGTTCCGGCCGGTCGCGCTTCTCGACGCTGGCGTAGAAGGCGTCGCAATCCACATGGGCGATGGTGAGGGCGAAAAGCTCCTCGTGGCGCAGCACCCGCCGCCCGCCGCAATGGCGGCAGGCGACGCCGGGGCCAGGATTGGCGCTCAGGCAGTCGCGGCAAAGGGCGGGCATCGGGGAAAGATGCGGCCCCGGGCCCGCGGGTTCAACTGCCGATCGGCCCGCCCGCCGCATGGGTGATGACGATCACCGAGGGACGCGGCGGCGTGCCATCGGCAAAGTCCGGCCAGCGGGTCGAGGGTGTGTCGAAGCTGCTACCGGGATCCTGGCCGGGATGCTGGATCGCGAGGAAGATCGCGCTGTCATCGGGCAGGATCCAGGGGCCGCAGACCTCGGCCCCCGTCGGCGCCTGGTAGAAGAGGCGTGTCAGGGCGCGGCCGGCGCCGGCCGTGTCCGCAACCCAGACGCCATCGGCGATGCCCGCCGTGCTGCCCGCGCCATCGGTCGCGATCCAGATGCGGCCCTTGCTGTCGAAGGCGCAATTATCGGGGCAGGAGAGCCAGCCCTGGTCGCTCGTCGCGCGGTGGTATTCCGCGCCGGCATCAATGCCTGGCTTGCCCGCGCGCAGGAAGAGGCCCCAGCGCATGGTCTCGGCGGCGTGGTCGGGCCGGGCGGGCGCGCCGGGCGGGATGAGTTCCAGCACATGGCCATGCGCGTTGGCGGCGCGGGGATTGGCCAGGTTCACCTGCTCCGCCGTACGGTTGGCGTTGTTGGTGAGCATGACATAGACGCGGCCATTCACCGGATTGGCCTCGACATCCTCCGGCCGGTCCATCGGCGTGGCGCCCAGCAGATCGGCCGCGCGGCGGGCCTGGATAACGACGTCGCCCTGGCTGTGGAACCCGTTCTCCGGCGTCAGCGGGCCGGAGCCCTGCACAAGCGGCAGCCAGCGCATGGTGCCATCCGCGTCGAAGCGCGCGACGGAGAGCATTCCCTCATCCAGCAGGTTGCGGTCCGGCTTGGCGGGGTCATGCGGGCGGGCGGTGACGAAGCGGTAGACGTAATCAAAGCGCTGGTCATCACCCATGTAGATGACCACGCGGCCATCGGGGGCGAAGGCGTGAGCGGCGCCCTCATGCTTGAAGCGGCCGAGCGCGGTTCGCTTCACGGGGACGCTTTGGGGATCATAAGGATCGACTTCAACAACCCAGCCGAACCTATTTGATTCATTTGGTTCTTGGCTGCGATTGAAGCGGGCAACGTGGCGGTGCCAGCCATAGGGCGGGCTGTCCATGATGCCGAAGCGGCGTTGGGATTCGGCCTGAGCCGGATCGTTCAGCGCGCCGCCAAAGGCGAAGTTTATGTTCTCTTCGCAGGTGAGGATCGTTCCCCAGGGTGTTATTCCACCAGCACAATTTGCGAGCATGCCGCGGACAAGACGCCCTTCCGGATCGCCGCTGGTCCGCATCCAGGGGTGGCCGGCGGCCGGGCCGCTGATCCGCATGAGAGTCTCCGCCGTGATGCGCCGGTTGAGCCGGCCTGGCGATGCGAGCTTCCAGGCGCGGCCCTCGCGCTCGATTTCCACGAGGCTGCCGCCATGGGCCATGAGCTCAACCGCCACATGCTCGGCCGTGACGCGGCCCCGCGCCTCGGCCGGTGTGCCCATGCCGGGGAACATCAGGTTGGTGTTGGTGTATTCGTGATTGGCCCAGAGCAGCGCGCGCTCTCCGATCGGCTGGCCGGGCCGCATGGGAAGGACGGCGATATAGTCGTTGTTGTAGCCGAACTGCATGGCCTGGGCGGCGGCGCTCTGCCGGCGCGGGTCGAAGGCCGGCGCGTCGGCCAGCACCGGGTCGCCCCAGCGGATCAGGAGGCGCCTGTCATGCCCCTCGGCCACGGCATCGGTCTGGGCGAGTTGCTGGCGCAATTCGGGGAAGGTCAGCGTGGAGGGGCCGCCGCGCATCGGCACCGCCCCGGCCGGCCCGGCCGGCCCGGCCAACGTCGCCGCGAGCCCGCCCAGCAGGGCGCCGCGGCGTGAGTAACGCTGCGCGATGATCTCGCCGAAGGTCGTACGGGGATCGGGGTTGCTCGGGGTGTTTTCGGAGTCGAAATCCATGGGGGCCAGCATGCCGCATCCTGATGCCGCTGCGAATGATGCGTCCGCTACGCCTCCCAGAGACGCGCGGCCCCCAGCACGCCCGAGCTGTCGCCATGCCGGGCCGGGACGATCCGCGTGCGGACCACGTCGGAGAAGACATGGCGCGGCAGCAGGAGCGGCAGCTCCTGGTAGAGATGCGCCATGTTGGACAGTCCGCCCCCCAGCACGATCACCTCCGGGTCCAACAGATTCGCCACCATGGCGAGCGCCCGGGCCAGCCGGTCCGTGTGCCGCGTGAGGGCCCCGCGCGCCGCCAGGTCGCTGCGGCCGGGAAGGCCGCTCGCATCACGGGCGCCGGGGCCATCGGAATCGGCGGCCAGTGCGGGGCCGGAGAGGAAGGTCTCGATGCAGCCCTGCTTCCCGCACCAGCAGGCGGGGCCTGGGAACTCGGCCGCGCTCATCCAGGGCAGCGGGTTGTGGCCCCATTCGCCGCCGATCCGGTTGAAGCCCTCGACCAGACGCCCGCCAATCACCAGGCCGCCCCCCACCCCCGTGCCCAGGATCACCGCGAAGACGCTGGCAGCCCCCGCCCCAGCCCCATCCGCCGCCTCCGAGAGGGCCAGGCAATTCGCGTCATTGGAGAGCCGCACCGGTCGCCCCAGCGCGGCGGCGAGGTCGGCATCCAGCCGTCCGCCATTCAGCCATGTGGAATTCGCCCCTCGGACCAGCCCGGTCTCGGGCGAGAGGCTGCCCGGAATGCCCACGCCCACCGTGCCCTGGATGCCCAGCTCGGCCTCGGCGCCGCGCACCAGTTCCGTGACGCCCCGGATCACGCCGGTATAGTCAGGCGGCGTCAGCTGGCGGCGGCGCAACAGCACCTGGCCAGCGGCGTCCAGCGCCACCACCTCCGTCTTCGTCCCGCCCAGATCCACGCCGATCCGCATGGGACAGAGGCTGCGGCGCGCGAGGCTTGCGGGCAAGCCCCCGCCGGTGCTGCATTGGCGGGATGGGAGACACGACCACACTCGACGTCCGCGGCATGACCTGCCCGCTGCCGGTCCTCAAGGCGAACAAGGCGCTGCGTGCCATGGCGCCCGGCGCGACCCTCGCCGTGCTGGCGACCGACCCGGCGGCGGTCAAGGATTTCCACGCCTATGCCCAGGAGACCGGGCATGAGCTGCTGGCCTGGGCCGAGGAGGAGGGCGGCTTCCGCTTCGTCCTCCGCCGGAGGGCCGAGGCTTGAGCGTCCTTCTCCTCACCCACCGGGACTG
>JAIYCD010000051.1 GCA_027488195.1 Acetobacteraceae bacterium
CGCCGGGGCGGGCGGCGATCAGCGCGGCGCGGGCGCCGAGCAGGGGCGCGCGGGAAGGCGGGGAGGCGGCGATGGCGGGGGCCGCATGCGCCACCTCCCGCGCCGCCTCGGCCGGGGGCAGGAATTCGGCGAGGCAGAGCCGCGCCTGCGCCTCGCCGGCCGCCAGCGCCGGGCCGGGGGTGAGGGCGCGGGCGGCGGCATAGGATTGCGCCGCGCAGGGCAGGTGCTCGCGGGTGGCGGGGCAGGCGGCGCCCGGCGCGCGGGCGGCCATGGCGAGGCCCATGCAGGCCTCGGCGCGGCGGGCATGCAGCCGGGCGCAGGCGGGGTGGCCCTCGGGGCAGGCCAAGGGCTCGGCCGCGATCTCGGCGGGCGTCGCCTGCTCCCAGCGGGCGAGTTGGGCCAGCGGCGGGTCGAGCAGCGCGGCCATGGGCGTGCAGCCCGCCAGCAGAAGGAGAAGTGCGAGCCTCATGCCGCCAGCTCCCGCAGCAGGGGGACCGGGTCGCTGTGGCTCTCCCGCAATTCGCCCAGCAGCAGGGTGAGGGCCTGGATGGCGGCGCGGGCTGGCTCAGGCCCGTCCTGCGGCAGGGTCGGGCTGGCCGCGGGCTGGCCCAGGGCGGCGGCGACACGGCCGACCAGTTCCGGCGAAAGGTCAGCCTGCACGCGGTCTTCCAGGAGCGCGTGGCGGAATTCGGACAAACCCGCCTCCGCCTCGGCCGGGTTGGCGAAGCCCGGGAAGCGCGCCCAGAGCAGGGCGGCCGCATCGGGGCGCAGGCAGGCATCGAGCAGGGTGGCGAGGAAGCCAGGCTCGGCGAGTCGGGGCGTGAAGATCCGCGCGAAGATGGGGGAGGCGGCGAGGCGCAACTCGGCCGAGGCGGGGGTGATGGCGCCGGGCTCGAACAGCGCCGGGTCATGCGGCGCGTCGAGCAGCCTCGCGCGGAAGCGGCGCCAGGCTGCCGCCCCCAGGTTCCAGCCAAGGCCCAGCAGCAGCGCGAGGCCGCCGATCGGGCCGGCGGCCGGCAACAGGGGGCTGGCCGCGCGCAGCAGGGCGGGCAGGGGGCCGTCGCGGCCGGTCAGTGCCGCCGTCGCAGCCTGGAGCGCGCCCAGGTCGGGCAGGGTGCGGGCGGCGGCCAGCGCCTGCTCGGCCTGGGCCAGCATGGCCTCGGCCTGGGGCGGGATCAGCCCGGCCGGCAGGCCGGGGCCGATGCGCTGCACCAGCAGGCGCGCGACACCCAGATGGCGTTCCAGCCTTGCGATGGCCTCGGCGGCGATGGCGGGCCCTGTGGCCTGGGCGGCGGCTTCGCGGGCGGCGGCCTCGCTTTCACGAAGCGCCGCATTGACGCGGGTCTGGCCTTCCAGCGCATCGCCCAGGCGGCGGGCGGCCTGGGTGTCGGGGCTGGTGGAGCGGGCGCCGAAATAATAGCCGAAAACGCCGGCGATGATGCCGTTCACATAGCCGGCGATGGCGTCGTTCAGCGCCAGGCTCTGGCTGAAGAGCAGCAGGGGCAGGCCGATGACGCCGACGATCAGCGCCAGCAGGGCGCGCACGGTTCCCTCGGGCAGGGCGAGGGGCAGGTCGCGCAGGGCGGAGAGCTGTTCGGGCGTGGTGGCGGGGTCGCGCAGCAAGGTGAAGCAGCGGGATGCCAGCCACCAGAGGAAACCGGCGAAGCCGAGGCCGACGAGAAAGACCAGGAGTGCCGCGAGGCTCGCGGGCGCCGCGGAGAGCGGTGCGATCCCGGCGAGCCGTGCCGCCAGCAGGACGGCGACGGCAGCGAGGCCGCTGAGAAGAATGGCGATGGGGGGGATGAGGAAGCTGGGCAAGGCGGGGGACCTCCAAGCATGGCCCCTCATATGTTCTCATTTTGTTCTTATTTGCAAGCACAAAAAGGACTGTGGTCCTAAGCGCATTTCAAAGCGACGGGAATACGGGCCAGTTCAGGCCGGCTGGCGCACCAGCAGCCCTTGGCGGTGGAGCTCCTCGGCGATCTGCACGGCGTTCAGGGCCGCGCCCTTGCGGAGGTTATCGGCCACGCACCAGAAGGCCAGGCCATGCGGCACGGTCGGATCCTTGCGCAGGCGCGAAATGAAGACCTCATCCTCGCCGGCGGCGTCGAGCGGCGTGATGTAGCCGGCGTCCTCGCGCTTGTCGAAAAGGTTCACGCCGGGCGCCTTGCCCAGCGCGGCCCGTGCTTCGGCGACCGTGATCGGGTTCTCGAACTCCGCATGCACCGCCTCGGCATGGCCGATGAAGACCGGCACGCGCACGCAGGTGGCGATGACCTGGATGTCGGGGTCGAGGATCTTCCGCGTCTCGGCCGACATCTTCCACTCCTCCTTCGTCGCCCCATCATCCATGAACTTGTCGATATGCGGGATGACGTTGAAGGCGATGGGCTTGGTGAACTGCTCCATCACCGGCTGGTCATGCACGAAGCTGCCCTTGGTCTGGTTGAAGAGCTCGTCCATGCCCTCCTTCCCCGCGCCCGAGACGGATTGGTAGGTGGAGACGACCACGCGCTTCACGCGCGCCAGGTCATGCAGGGGCTTGAGCGCCACCACCATCTGGATGGTGCTGCAATTGGGGTTGGCGATGATGCCGCGCTTGCGGAAGCGCTTCAGCGCCTGGGGGTTCACCTCGGGCACCACCAGCGGCACGTCGTGGTCCATGCGGAACTGGCTGGTGTTGTCGCTCACCACGCAGCCCTGGGCGGCGGCGCGCGGCGCATGGATGGCCGAGACGGCCGCACCCGGGCTGAACAGCGCGATGTCCACCCCCGTGAAGTCGAACGTCTCAAGATTCTTGATCTTGAGAACGGTCTTGTCGCCGAAGCTGACGCTCTGGCCGGTGGAGCGCGGCGAGGCGAGGGCGAAGACCTCGCTGACCGGGAAGTTCCGCTCGGCCAGGATCTTGAGGATTTCGCGCCCGACGGCGCCCGTGGCGCCCACGACGGCGATTTTGTAGGCCATGGAAAACTCCGTCCGCTATGGCCTGGGATGTAGGCCCTGGGGGGGGCTGCGTCCAGCAAAGCCGGGGTGAGGGTTCCCGCTTGATGAATGCCCTTTCCCCCGCCATGTTAGGCGTGCCGGCGCTGGGCCGGTCAAATATGGGAAGGAATATCCTCATGGCCTGGAAGACCCCTCGCATCACCGTCGTCTCGCTCGCGCTCGAGATCAACAGCTACGCCTGCGCCGAGATCGGCTGAGGCTGCGGCCCGGGCGGAATCCGCCCGGGCAATCATCATGCTGCGCGCAATCGTGTTGGGCGCGGGGGCCGGAGGCGGCTTTCCGCAGTGGAACTCTGCGGGCCCCGGTTGCCTCCGCGCCCGGGCGGCTGACCCGCTCGCGAAGCCGCGCAGCCAAGCCTCCCTCGCTGTCAGCGCCGATGGCGAGCGGTGGCTGCTCATCAATGCCTCGCCCGATCTGCGCGCGCAGATCGCCGCAACGCCCGCCTTGCATCCACGCAGGGAACCCCTGCGAAACTCGCCCATCGCCGCCGTCGCGCTGACGGGCGCCGAGGTGGACACCATCGCGGGCCTTCTGAACCTGCGTGAGCGCCAGGCCTTCCGCCTCTATGGCGCGCCGCAGAGCCTCGCCGTCCTGGATGAGAACCCCATTTTCCGCGCGCTGAACCCGGAATTCGTGACGCGTGAGGCGATGCCGCTGGGCCAGGCCTTCGCGCCTTGTGACGGCCAGGGTGCGCCGCTCGGTCTGACCATCGAGGCCTATCCGGTACCGGGAAAGGTGCCGCTCTTTGCGGAGGGCACGGGCGATCCCGGTCTTGCCGAGGAAGGGGAGGCGGTGGGGCTGGCCATCTCGGCCGGCGGGGCCGCGCTGCACTACATCCCCGGCTGCGCGATGATGACGGACGCGCTGCGCCAGCGGCTGGCCGGCGCGGCCTGCGTGATGTTCGATGGCACGCTCTTCACCGATGACGAGATGATCCTGGCCGGCGCCGGCCCCAAGACCGGCCGCCGCATGGGCCATATGTCCATGCTGGATTCGGTGGCGGAATTCGCGGCGCTCGGCGTGGCGCGGCGCATCTTCATGCACATCAACAACACCAACCCCGCCTTGCTGGATGACAGCCCCGAGCGCGCGCGCCTTGCCGCCGCCGGATGGGAGGTCGCGCAGGACGGGATGGAGATTTCGCTGTGAGCCTGATGTCCCCGGATGAGTTCGAAGCGGCGCTGCGTGGCATAGGGGCCGAGCGCTATCACATCCTGCACCCGTTCCATCACCTGCTGCACAACGGCAAGCTCAGCAAGGGCCAGGTGCAGGCCTGGGCGCTCAACCGCTACTACTACCAGGCCAATATCCCGGCGAAGGACGCCTCGCTGCTCGCGCGCCTGCCGACGACGGCGCTGCGCCGCGAATGGCGCCGCCGCATCGAGGATCATGATGGCGATGGCACGCAGCCCGGCGGCGTGGAGCGCTGGCTGGCGCTGACCGATGGCCTCGGCCTCGACCGTGACTATGTCACCTCGCTCCGTGGCCTGCTGCCCGGCACGCGCTTCGCGGTGGACGCCTATGTGCATTTCGTGCGCGAGCGCAGCGTGCTGGAGGCCATCGCCTCCTCACTCACCGAGATGTTCTCCACCAACATCATCCAGCAGCGCGTGGCCGGCATGCTGCGCAACTACGACTTCGTGAGCGAGGAGACTCTCGCCTATTTCAAGCCGCGCCTCACGCAGGCGCCGCAGGATGTGGATTTCGCGCTCGCCTATGTGAAGCAGCACGCCGACACGCGCGAGAAGCAGGAGCAATGCCTCGCCGCGCTGCGCTTCAAATGCGACCTGCTCTGGGCGCAGCTGGATGCGCTGCATCTGGCCTATGTCGAGCCGCGCCTCGTGCCGCCGGGCGCGTTCAGGCCATGAGCGCGATTCGCTTCGCCCCAGGTGTGCGCCTGCACGAGGACAAGGCGCGCGGCCGCTGGATCATCATGGCGCCGGAGCTGATGTTCATCCCTGACGAGATCGCGCTGGAGGTGCTGCGCCTGGTGGATGGCGTGCGGAATGAGGCGGCGATCGTGGCCGCGCTGGTCGAGAAATTCGCGGCCCCCGAGGAGGTGATCGGCGCCGATGTGGCGGCGATGCTGGACGATTTGATCGCCCGGGGCGCGCTTCGTCGTGATTGATCCACCGCTCGCCCTGCTGGCGGAGCTGACGCATCGCTGCCCGCTGCGCTGCCCGTACTGCTCGAACCCCAAGGAGCTGACGCGCGCGGCGGGCGAGCTCACCACCGACGAATGGGCGCGCGTGTTCCAGGAAGCGGCCGCACTCGGCTGCCTCCAGGTGCATCTCTCGGGCGGGGAGCCCACGGCGCGGCGCGACATCGTGGAGATCGTCGCGGCGGCGCGCGCGGCGGGGCTCTACACCAACCTGATCACGGCCGGCGTGCTGCTGGATGCGGCGCTGATGGCGCGCCTCGTGGAAGCGGGTCTCGATCACGTCCAGCTCTCGGTGCAGGACGCCGAGGAGGCGGGGGCGGAGCGCATCGGCGGCATGAAGGGCGCGATGGCGCGCAAGCAGGCGGCCGCGGCGCTGGTGAAGGAATCGGGCCTGCCGCTCACGCTCAACGCCGTGGTCCACCGGCAGAATCTGCACAACCTGCCGCGCCTGATCGAGATCGCGCTGGAATGGGGCGCGGGCCGCATCGAGGTGGCGCATGTGCAGTATTACGGCTGGGCGCTGGCGAATCGGGCCGCCCTGCTGCCGACGCGCGCGCAGCTGGATGAGGCGACGCGCATCGTGGACGCCGCCCGCGTCGCCCATCGCGGGCGGCTCGTGATCGACTACGTCGTGCCGGATTATCATGCAGCCCGGCCCAAGGCCTGCATGGGGGGCTGGGGGCGGCGCTTCCTGGGCGTCTCGCCCGCCGGCCACATCCTGCCCTGCCACGCGGCGGAATCCATCGCCGGCATGGTATTCCCCAACATGCGCGAGTCCTCATTGGCCGCCGCCTGGGCCGACAGTCCCGCCTTCAACGCCTTCCGCGGCACCGACTGGATGCCCAAGCCCTGCCAGGGCTGCGAGCATGCCGAGCGCGACTGGGGCGGCTGCCGCTGCCAGGCCTTCGCGCTGACGGGCGAGGCCGCGGCCACCGACCCCGCCTGCGCCCTCTCGCCGCATCACGGAATGCTGGCCGAGGCCCTGGCCGAAGCGGGCGAAACCGCCTTCCGCTACCGCGAATTCTCCTGAGCGGCCGGTTGAGCCATCCGGCCTTCGGGTCTATCGATTTACCTCATGAATTCCATGTCTCCCGTGAATCAGGGCCCGCTGACGGCCTATCGCGCGCGCGTGGCCGACGGCCAGTTGCACCCCGACCCCGCGCAGGCGCATGCGGCCGAGACGCTGCAGAACCTGTGGCGAATCCTGCGCGGCTATGACCCTCAGCCCACGTTGGCAGCCCCGCGCGGGATCTTCGGCCGGCTTTTCGGGGCCAAGCGCGGCTCGGGCGACCTCGCCGCCCCGCCCGGCACGCCGGAAGGGCTCTACCTGGTCGGCGCCGTGGGCCGGGGGAAGTCCATGCTGATGGACCTCTTCTTCGAGACGGCCGAGGTCACGCGCAAGCGGCGCATCCATTTCCACGCCTTCATGCAGGAGGCGCACCAGCGCATCCATCGCTGGAAGCAGGCCCATCCGGGCTCCGACGATCCGATTCCGCCGCTGGCCGACGCCATCGCGGGGGAGGCCGCGCTGCTCTGCTTCGACGAATTCCAGGTGCATGACATCACGGATGCGATGATCCTGGGCCGGCTCTTCGAGGCGCTTTTTGCCCGTGGCGTGGTGGTGGTCGCCACCAGCAACACCGCGCCCCAGGACCTGTTCAAGGGGAAGCCGGGGCGGGACGCCTTCCTGCCCTTCATCGCGCTCATCCAGTCCCGCGTGGAGGTGCTGCACCTGGAATCCGCGCAGGATTACCGGCGCGAGCGCATCCGCGGCCTGCCCACCTGGCACCACCCGATGGATGGCAGGGCCGAGCGCGCGCTCGATGCCGCCTTCCTCGAACTGACCGGCACGGCACGCGGCGCGCCCACCAGCCTGCAGGTGCTGGGCCACCCGGTGCCCATCGCCGAGGCGGCGCGTGGGGTGGCGCGACTCGATTTCGAGGCGATCTGCGGCCAGGCGCTGGGCCCGGCGGATTACCTGGCCATCGCCACCCATTTCCACACCCTGGTCCTGGACGGCATCCCGCGCCTGGGGCCCGAGAATTTCGACCGCGCGCGGCGTTTCATCACGCTCGTGGACGCGCTCTACGAACACCGCTGCAAGCTGGTGGCCTCCGCCGAGGCCGGGCCGGACGAGCTTTACGAGCGCGGCGACAACGCGGCGATGTTCGAAAGAACCGCATCCCGTCTCATGGAAATGCAGAGCCAGGAGTATTTGGGCTTGCCTCATCTGCCCTGACGTAATACGCCGTAACACGAGAGACGGGATACGGGGGTTTCATGCGCTCTTTCATTGGTGGCCTTCTGGGCCTTTGCCTGGGTCTTGCCCTTCTGCCGCAGGACGCTTCGGCCCGGACGGACGCCCGTGCTTCGGCGCAATCCTCCAACTCCGCCCGCACGGCGACCGCGGCGCGCCCGGCCACACCGCGCCCGGGCGTGACCCGCACCACGACGGCGAGCCGCCCGGCCGCCACGTCACAGCGCCAGGCCCTGGCGCCGCGCGGCACGCCCTCCAGCGGCACCGCGCTGCGGTCCGGCACCTCGCGCCAGGTGGCGGCCGTTCCCTATGCCCGCCAGCCCGCCACCCAGGCGCAGCGCGGCCTCAGCCAGTCGGCCGTCGCCACCTGCACGACGCGCAATGGCCGCCGCACCTGCGCCCCGGCCGCGACGCGCACCGCCTCCATGCGCTGGACCGGTGGTCTCGCGCCCGCCGCGATGAGCCAGGCGGGCTGCCCCGACGGTACCATCGCGACCATGGCGATCGGCCACAACGACATCACGCGCTGCGTTCCGCTCTGAACACGCCGCACCCGGGCTAGCTTGTCCGGACAAGGTGATCTAGCCTTCCGCCACGCGCCCCTCGAAGGGGCCGTGCAGGAGGTAACAGGATGCGCCGCAGAACAGCGCTCACCGCCGTCGCGCTGCTGCCCGGGCTGGCCCGGGCGCAATCCTATCCCACCCGCCCGATCCGCCTGATCATCCCCTATCCGCCGGGTGGGGGCACGGATGCGCTGGCGCGCCCCTGGGCCGAGCGGATGCGTGTTCGGCTCGGCCAGCCCCTGGTGATCGAGAATCGCGGCGGGGCGGCGACCAATATCGGCATGGAAATGGCGGCGCGCGCCGCGCCGGATGGCCAGACGCTGATCATCAACGCCGACAATGTGGCGCTGTTCCCGCATCTTTATCAGCGCCTGACCTATGACCTGTTCCGCGACTTCGCGCCTATCACCTATCTGGCGCAATCGCCCTTGGTGCTGGGCATCAACCCCAATGTCCCCGCGCGGAACCTCAGGGAATTCGTGGCGCTGCTGCAGCGCGAGCCGGAGAAATACTCCTTCGCCAACCCCTCCATCGGCTCGCCGCACCATCTGGGCTACGAGCTCTTCGCGCGCGAGGCGGGCGTGCGGATGATCCAGGTGGAGTATCGCGGCGGCGGGCCCGCGCTGAATGATGTGCTGGCGGGGCATGTGCAGCTGGGCGTCTTCAGCCTGGGCGCCGTCAGCTCGCATTTCCAGGCCGGCACGTTGCGGCCGCTGGCACTCCTCTCGCCCGCGCGCTCCGCCGCCGCGCCCGACATCCCGACCACCGCCGAGGAAGGCCTGCCCGCGGTGGTGAATGCGCTGCGCTTCCTGCTCTTTGCCCCCGCTGGCACGCCGCGGCCGATCATCGAGACCTTGCACGCCGCGACGGTCGAAACGCTGGCCGAACCGGCGCTGCGCGAACAGCTCACCCGGGCCGGTTTCGACATCATGACCACGACGCCGGAGCAGACCATGGACATGCTCCGCGCCGAGAATCTGCGCTGGGCGCCCATCCTGCCCGGCCTCAACCTCCGACTGGATTGAACCTGATGGAAAGACTGGATATCGCGGGCGATGCCCGGCGCATCGTGGATGTGGTGAAGGCGGGCGGCGTCGCCGTATTCCCCACCGATGTGGGCTATGCGGGTGCGGGCGGCTGCGAGGCGGCGCTGACGCGCTTCTTCCTGGCCAAGGGCCGCGGCGCGCATAAGCGCAACGCCATGCTGGGCAGCCTCGCCATCCATGAGGATGTCCACACCCTCTCCGCGCGGGCCAACACCATGATCCGCTGCCTGGTCGAGGATTACGACCTGCCGATCTCGGCGATCGGCCCCTTCCGGCCAGACCACCCGCTGCTGCGCAAGCTGGGCGAGCGCGCACTCTCCGCCAGCACGGATGGCGGGACCGTCGCCATCCTGATGAATGTGGGCCCGCTGGAGCACCGCATGGCCACGCTGGCGGCCGAGGAGGGCCAGCCGCTCTTCGGTTCCTCCGCCAATCTGACGGGGACGGGCACGAAGTTCCGTGCCGTGGACATCCAGCCCGAGATCCGCGCCTGCGCCGAGATCGTGGTGGATTACGGGCTGCAGAAATTCCACCAGTACAAGCGCTCCTCCACCATGATCGACTTCTCGACGATGGAGGTGGTGCGGATCGGCTCCTGCTACGAGTTGATCCAGCAGGTGCTGGGCCGCCATTTCGGCGTGGAGCTGCCGCCCGATCCGGGGCTGGAGGCGCTGCCCTCGGGCCATGTGCGGGAGGCGCAGCGCCGTTACGGCTGAGGGCTCAGCGGATCTCGATCTTGCTGCTGCCCATGTTGATCACCTGCTGGCAGTTCGCCGGCTGGCCCGCCATTGTGCAATTCAGCAGGAAGGTCTCGACGCAGAAGCCGGCGACCGCCTGGGCCACCATGCCGGCCTGGTCGCGCTCATTGTTGAAGGTGGCGACGCGGCTGGCAGGCGCCCACACCCGACTGGTGGGGGCGGCGGCCATCAGTGCCATGCGCGTGAGCGCGGCGGGGCGGAATATGGGCGTCTCCTTCGAAGCCTGTTCGTTGCAGGGCGGGTCCGATCCTGCGGTGGGGGCGCGCGGCCCATCAATCGGCCGGCGGCGATGGCGGGGATCGTTCCGGCCGATGGCGGGTCTTTCCAGGCCTGCTTCAACGCGGTAACTCTGCCACGCTCCGAGGCGGAAACCTTCCTGGCTGAACCGGGAAGCAAGCCGGGGCGCAGCATCGAGGAAGGCCGCGTCAGTGTGGCCAAAGAACAGGGAATCCCCATGGCCCGCAACAAGATCGCCCTCATCGGCGCCGGCAATATCGGCGGCACGCTCGCCCACCTCATCGGCCTGAAGGAGCTGGGCGATGTCGTGATGTTCGACGTCTTCGGCGGCGTGGCCGCCGGCAAGGCGCTGGACATCGCGCAATCCAGCCCGGTGGACGGCTTCGATGCGGCGCTGAGTGGCGGCAGCGACTATGCGGCCATCGCGGGCGCGGATGTCATCATCGTCACCGCGGGCTTCCCCCGCATGCCCGGCATGAGCCGCGATGACCTGCTGACCAAGAATGCCGGCGTGATGGCGACCGTCGCCGAGGGCATCAAGACCTACGCCCCCAACGCCTTCGTCATCTGCATCACCAACCCGCTGGACGTCATGGTCTGGGCGCTGCAGCAGAAGTCGGGCCTGCCGCCGCACATGGTGGTGGGCATGGCGGGCGTGCTGGACAGCGCGCGCTTCCGCCTCTTCCTGGCCGAGGAGTTCAAGGTCTCGGTCGAGGATGTGACCGCCTTCGTGCTGGGCGGCCATGGTGACACCATGGTGCCGCTGACGCGCTACTCCACCGTCGCCGGCATCCCGGTGCCCGACCTCATCAAGATGGGCTGGACCACGCAGGAGAAGATCGACGCCATCGTGCACCGCACGGCCAATGGCGGCGGCGAGATCGTGAAGCTGCTCGAGCGCGGCTCGGCCTTCTACGCGCCCGCCGCTTCGGCCGTGGCCATGGCGGAGAGCTTCCTGAAGGACAAGAAGCGCGTCCTGCCCTGCGCCGTGATGCTGAACGGCGAGTATGGCATGAATGATTTCTACGTCGGCGTGCCGGTGGTGATCGGCGCGGGCGGCGTGGAGAAGATCGTCGAGGTCGAGTTCCTGCCGGAAGAAAAGGCCGCCTTCGCCAAGTCCTGCGACGCGGTGAAGAAGCTGGTCGAGGACTTCAAGGCGCTCGGCGTCTGAGGGATGCGGGTTGCCGTCATCGCGGATGTGCACGGCAACCGCCTGGCTTTGGCGGCGGTTCTGGAATCCGTCGCCGCCGCCCGGCCCGATCTGCTGATCGAGCTGGGCGATGCGGTCTCGGGCCCGCTCTGGCCGGCCGAGACCTTCGAGATGCTGGCGGCGACCGGCGCCATCGCGGTGCGTGGCAATCACGACCGCTGGGTGGCGAAGCACCCGCCGGAGAAGCTCGGCACCACCGACCGCTTTACCCAGGCGCGGCTCTCCGACGCGCAGCGTGCCGCCCTGGGCGCCCGGCCGATGACCTGGCGCGGGGAGGGCATCTTCGCGATGCACGCCCTGCCGGAGAATGACCTGACCTACGTCATGCATGAATCCACCCGCCACGGCATCCGCGAGCGCGTGCCGGGCGAGGTGGAGGCCCTGCTACCGAAAGTCGCCGGCGAGAGCCTCGTGCTGACCGCCCACACCCACCGCGCCCATGCCATGCGGCTGCGCGACGGGCGGCTGGTGGTGAACCCCGGCTCGGTCGGCCAGCCGGCCTATACCGACACCGTGCCCTTCCCGCATGTGATGCAGGCCGGCACGCCCCATGCCCGCTGGGCGCTGCTGGAACGGCGCGGCGGCACCTGGCGTGTCAATTTCCACGCCATCGAGTATGACTGGCACGCTGCCGCGTCCGAGGCGGCGCGCCACGGCCGAAACGACTGGTCGCGCGCGATCGCCACCGGAAATCTGAGCTGACCCCGAGGAACACCCGAGCATGAACATCCACGAATACCAGGCGAAGGAGCTGCTGCGCCGCTACGGCGTGGCCGTCCTCGAAGGCCATGTGGCCTGGAACGGCGACGAGGCGGAGGCGGCGGCGAAGAAGCTGCCGGGCCCGATCTACGTCGTGAAGAGCCAGATCCATGCGGGTGGCCGCGGCGCCGGCCGCTTCACCAATGACCCGAACGGCAAGGGCGGCGTGCGCCTCGCCAAGTCGGCCGAGGAGGCCAAGGCCGCGGCGGCCGCGATGATCGGCTCCACCCTGGTCACGAAGCAGACCGGGCCCGAGGGCAAGCTGGTCAGCCGCGTCTATGTGGAAGCCGGCTGCGACATCGCACGCGAACTGTACCTCTCGCTGCTGGTGGATCGCGACAGCTCGCGCGTCGTCATCATGGCCTCCACCGAGGGCGGCATGGAGATCGAGGAGGTGGCCGAGAACCACCCCGAGAAGATCATGAAGGTCGCGATCGACCCGGCCTCGGGCATCTCTGGCTTCCATGGCCGCAAGCTCGCTTTCGGCCTGGGCCTTGAGGGCAAGCAGGTTTCCAGCTTCGTGAAGTTCGTGGACGCCATGTACAAGGCGTTCCTCGAGCTCGATTGCGCCATCGTCGAGATCAACCCGTTGGTCGTCACCAAGGCGGGCGATGTGGTGGCGCTGGACGCCAAGGTCTCCTTCGATGACAGCGCGCTGTTCCGCCACAAGGATCTGGAAGCGCTGCGCGATGACAGCGAGATGGACCCGAAGGAACTCGATGCCACCAACAATGACCTGAACTACGTGGCGCTCGATGGCGAGATCGGCTGCATGGTGAATGGCGCGGGCCTGGCCATGGCGACGATGGACATCATCAAGCTCTACGGCTCCTCGCCGGCGAACTTCCTCGATGTCGGCGGCACGGCGGATAGCGCGCGCGTGACGGAGGCCTTCCGCATCATCACGAGCGACGTGAATGTGAAGGCCATCCTGGTCAACATCTTCGGCGGCATCGCCAAGTGCGACATGATCGCGACAGGCATCGTCGAGGCGTCGAAGAACCTGGACCTCAAGGTGCCGCTGGTCGTGCGGCTCGAGGGCACGAATGTGGAGCTGGGCAAGAAGATCCTGGCGGAATCCGGGCTTGCGATCATCGCGGCCGACAACCTTGCCGACGCCGCCCAGAAGGCCGTCGCCGCCGTGAAGGGGGCTTAAGTCCATGGCCATTCTCGTTGACAAGAACACCCGCGTGATGACGCAGGGCTTCACCGGCGCGCAGGGCACCTTCCACGCCAGCCAGGGCATCGCCTATGGCAGCACCTATGTGGGCGGCGTCACGCCGGGCAAGGGCGGCACCATGCACCCCACGCTCAACCTGCCTGTCTTCAACACGGTGGCCGAGTGCAAGGAGGCGACGAACGCGAACGCCTCCGTCATCTACGTGCCGGCGGCCTTCGCGGCGGATTCCATCCTGGAAGCCATTGATGCCGAGATGCCGCTGATCATCTGCATCACCGAGGGCATCCCCGTGCTCGACATGGTGAAGGTGAAGCGCGCGCTGGACGGCTCATCCTCCGTGCTCATCGGCCCGAACTGCCCGGGCGTGATCACGCCCGATGCCTGCAAGATCGGCATTATGCCGGGGCACATCCACAGGCGGGGTTCGGTGGGCATCGTCTCCCGCTCGGGCACGCTGACCTATGAGGCGGTGGCGCAGACGACGGCGGCGGGCCTCGGCCAGTCCTCCTGCGTCGGCATCGGTGGCGATCCGGTGAAGGGCATGGATTTCATCGACGTGCTGGAGCTGTTCCTGGCCGATGACGAGACCAAGTCCATCATCATGATCGGCGAGATCGGCGGCCAGTCCGAGATCCAGGCGGCGGAATTCCTGAAATCCGAGAATTTCGGGCCGGGCAAGCCGAATAAGCCGGTGGTGGGCTTCATCGCCGGCGCCACGGCGCCTCCGGGCCGCCGCATGGGCCATGCGGGCGCCGTGATCTCGGGCGGGCGCGACACGGCGGAAGCCAAGATGGCGGCGATGGCGGAGGCGGGCATCCACATCGCCGACACGCCGGCCAGCCTGGGCTCCACCATGGTGCGCGCGCTCAAGGGTTAGTTCCCGGCTTCACGTTTCAGGAAAGGGCCGGCCTTGTCCGGCCCTTTTTCGTTTTCGTTACCCCGCCAGAACGCCATTTTCCTCAACTCTCCCATGCGGAGAGGGGCTGCCCCTGTCTGATCCTTAGGTCTATGTTCATCGGAATCCGCCCAGCCTCAGGCTGAGGCTGGAATGCCGTGAACAAGGAAGGGCCGGGCCGCCGCAAGACGCGCCCGTGGAAAAAGAATGGCCGGAGTGGACATCCTCGCGAGTGCGATGAACGGCGCCAATGCCGCCTATCTCGCTGACACCTATGCGCGCTGGGTCGAGAATCCCGGCTCCGTGGACGCCTCCTTCGCCGAGCTTTTCGCCGCCCTGAATGACGACGCCCGCGCCGTCCTGACGGATGCGATGGGCGCTTCCTGGGCGCCGCGCCCGCGCGGCGGCTTCGCCCCGGCCGAGGACGCCAAGCCCGCGCCGAAGGGTGCCGCCCCCGCCGCTGCCCGCGCGACCGACCCGGAGGAAACCCGCCGCGCCGTGCTGGACAGCATCCGCGCGCTGATGCTCATCCGCTCCTACCGCGTGCGCGGCCATCTGGAAGCGAAGCTCGATCCGCTCGGCCTGCAGGTGCCGCCGGCCCACCCCGAGCTCTCCGCCCCCTTCTGGGGTTTTTCCGAGAGCGATCTCGACCGCCGCATCTTCATCGACAACGTGCTCGGCCTTGAGACGGCCACGGTGCGCGAGATCATGGCGCGCGTCCGCGCCACCTATTGCGGGCCGATCGGCGTCGAGTTCATGCACATCCAGGACCCGGACCAGAAGTCCTGGATCCAGCAGCGCGTCGAGGGCGCGCCCTGGGTGAATGGCTATACGCCGGCCCAGAAGCGCCAGATCCTGCTCCAGCTCACCGAGGCCGAGGGCTTCGAGGCTTTCTGCGCCAAGAAGTATGTCGGCACCAAGCGCTTCGGCCTGGAAGGCGGCGAGAGCACCATCCCCGCCGTGCAGACCGTGATCGAGACGGCGGCGCGCGAGGGCGTGAAGGAAATCGCCATCGGCATGGCGCATCGCGGGCGGCTCAACGTCCTCGTGAACGTCGTGAAGAAGCCCTACATGCAGGTCTTCTCCGAGTTCAAGGGCTCGTCCTTCAAGCCGGATGACGTGCAGGGCTCGGGCGATGTGAAGTATCACCTCGGCACCTCCACCGATGTCGAGATCGAGGGCCGCAAGGTTCATCTCTCCTTGCAGCCAAACCCCTCGCACCTCGAAGCGGTGAACCCCGTGGTCGCCGGCAAGGTGCGCGCGCGGCAGGACATGGCGGGCGATGTGAAGACGCGCGGCAGCGTCATGGGCATCCTGCTGCATGGCGATGCCGCCTTCGCCGGCCAGGGCCTGGTCTATGAGACTTTGGCGATGAGCCAGCTCATCGGTTACCGCACCGGGGGCACGATCCACATCGTCACCAACAACCAGATCGGCTTCACCACGGTTCCGGCCCATGCCTATTCGGGCCTCTACTGCACCGACGTGGCCAAGGCGATCCAGGCGCCCATCCTGCATGTGAATGGCGACGATCCGGAAGCCGTCGTGTTCTGCGCGACGATGGCGGCGGAATTCCGCATGCAGTTCGGCGCGGATATCGTGCTCGACATCGTCTGCTACCGCCGCCACGGCCACAACGAGACCGACGAGCCCGCCTTCACCCAGCCGCTGATGTACGGCCGGATCAAGGAAACCAAGACCACCCGCACGAAATACGCCGAGAAGCTCGCGGCCGAGGGATCGCTCTCGGCCGAGGAATCGAAGGCGATGCTCGACGCCTTCTACGCCACGCTGGAAGACGCCTTCCAGGCCGCCGCGTCCTTCAAGCCGAACAAGGCGGATTGGCTGGAAGGCCACTGGTCCGGCCTGAAGGCGGTCACGACCGGCGAGGAAGTGGAACGCCTGCACGAGACCGCCATCGGCCTCGACACGCTGCGCGAAGTGGGCGCGGCGCTGACCCGCGTGCCGGCGGATTTCAAGGTCAACCCGAAGATCGCGCGCCAGCTCGAAGCCAAGAAGCAGGCGATCGACACCGGCGAGGGCATTGATTGGGCGACCGGCGAGGCGCTGGCCTTCGGCGGCCTGCTGCTGGAAGGCCATCGCGTGCGGCTTTCGGGCGAGGATGTGCAGCGCGGCACCTTCAGCCACCGCCACGCCTATCTGGTGGACCAGAACAGCCAGGCCGAATACGTGCCGCTGAACAACATCCGCGCCGGCCAGCCCCGCTTCGAGGCCTTCAATTCCCTGCTGTCGGAATTCGGCGTCCTCGGCTTCGAATACGGCTACAGCCTGGCGGATCCGCGCACGCTGGTGCTGTGGGAAGCGCAGTTCGGCGATTTCGCCAATGGCGCGCAGGTCATCATCGACCAGTTCATCGCTTCCGCCGAGACGAAGTGGCTGCGGATGTCGGGGCTCGTGATGCTGCTGCCGCATGGCTATGAGGGCCAGGGGCC